>CAZOIA010000038.1:0-35109 GCA_964579675.1 uncultured Planctomycetales bacterium
TCATCGGCATCAAGGGCAAGTACACCGACGTGATCGAGATCCTCCGTCCGAAGCTGCCTGAGGGCATGCGGATCGTGGAGCTGCGCGACAGCTACCCGAGCGGCGACGAGTTCATCCTGGTCTACGACGTCACCAGGCGGATCATCCCACCGGGTAAGATTCCGCTTGCGGTGGGCGTGGTGGTGACCAACGTGGAGACGGCTTACAACGTCGCCCGGGGGCAGCCGGTGACCGAAAAGTTCCTCACCGTCGCCGGAGCGGTGAAAACGCCGGTTACCATCCGGGTGCCGGTCGGCGTGAGCTATCGCGAGGCGATCGACCTGGCCGGCGGGGCGACGGTGCCGGACCCGGTGGTACTCCTTGGCGGCGTGATGATGGGACAGCTCGCGACCGACCTGGATGGGCCGATCACCAAAACCACCGGCGGGTTGATCGTGCTCGGGCGGGACCACCCGCTCGTTAATCGTTACTCCCGGTCGTGGGAGGCCGTCGCCCGCATCGGGGCCAGTGCCTGCGATCAGTGCTCGTTCTGCACGGAGTTCTGCCCGCGGTACCTGCTCGGTCATCCGATCGAGCCGCACAAGGCGATGCGTTCGCTGGGGTTCAGCATGACGGCCGAGGCCAGCGTGATCGGCACGCAGTTCTGCTGCGAATGCAACCTGTGCACGATGATGGCCTGCCCGGAGGATCTCGACCCCAAGAACGTGTGCACCCAGAACAAGCGCCGGCTCGCTGCTGAGGGCAGTCCCTGGGAGGTTGACGCGGACCCGGTCCGGGCCGAGCTTCATCTGAACGATCGTCGCGTGCCGGTCGCCCGGCTGATCCGCAAGCTCGGGCTGTCGCAATTCGAGAATGCCGGGCCGCTGCACGACGGGCGTTACGAGCCGCCGCGGGTCACGCTGCCCTTGAAGCAGCATGTCGGTGCACCAGCTACCCCGACCGTGAACGTGGGCGACCAGGTCAGCATCGGCGATGTCGTTGCCCGGCCCGCCGACGGCGCGCTCGGGGCCGTCATTCATGCGAGCATCGCCGGTCGGGTCAGTTCCGTGGCGGACTCGATTGTTATTGAGGCATGACACCATGCGTGAAGCCATCGGCATGATCGAACTGACCAGCGTAGGCGTCGGGTATCAGGTCCAGGACACGATGCTCAAGGCGGCGGACGTGGACCTGGTGCTGGGGCGGACGATCTGCTCGGGCAAGTACATCAACGTGGTGACGGGCGACGTGGCCGGCGTGGAAGCGAGCGTGGCCGCCGGGCTGAGTGCTGCTCCCGACGGCGTGATCGATCACATCACGATCGCCAACGTGCACGAGAGCGTGTTCCCGGCGCTGGGTCAATCGGTTCAGCTCTCCCCGGAGGAGGCCGGCGCCCTGGGCATCGTCGAGACCTACTCGGCGGCCAGCGTTCTCGAAGCCGCCGACGCGGCCGCCAAAGCCGCCGCCGTCACGCTGTTCCGCATCCACCTGGCAATGGCCCTGGGAGGTAAAGGATTCATGCTGATGACCGGCTCGGTCGCCAATTGCCGGACCGGCGTGGACGTCGCCGCCGAAGTGGCCCGCGCCAAGGGCCTGCTCGTATCCGCGGTGGTCATCCCCGGACCGAGCAAGGAACTCTACCAGGAGTACATTTGATTCCTGACCGGATCATTCTCACTGCTCCCAGGCTGACATTTGCCGCCCGGGGGCCGGTTCTGGTATCATGCTCCACCGCCACCGGAAAGGTCGAGGCCAGGGAGTCTTTCGATAATGGCTGCTGGGCGGATCGCTTGTCTGATTGCGCTGACCATGGTCGCGAGCACGCTGCCGGCTAACGTTTGGCCGGCGCCGGCGGCGCGGGCCGACGATGAATCGGCGCCCGGGTCCCGCCCCGACACGACCGTATCCCACGAACCGGACAAGAGCGAGGACGACGACTCGTCCTCCACGCTCCAGATCACCCTGAACGCCGATGTTTGGGACGGAGGCTCGGCGCGGTCCCCGGGTGCCGGGCCAGCTCTGCTTGTAGTGGCATCCCTGCCGCCGCCCGATCCCGGCCCGGGCACGGGTCCGGCTGATCCCGACACGTTCACCGGCATCGAGGCGCCGACGCCGGGCGAACGATCGCAGCGACGCTGGCTCACTTGTCGATACGCTCACGCTCCCCCCGTCGGCGGCTGAACCGTCGAGCGGCCGGAACCACCGGCACAAGAAATCTTTCGCAAGGTTTCCGAGCGCCACGCACTGCTTTCCGACGTCGCCGGTCAGAGCGCTCGGAGCATCGGGCCCACAAGATTCATGATACTTCTAGAATAGTCGAGGAACGCTCATGGGCGAGAAGGATCTCTGGTTGAAACTGGGTTTGATCGTCTTGCTGGTCGGGATGTGTGCCTGGCTGCTCTATCCGCCGGGCAAGCGTCTGAAGCCTGGAATTGACCTGGGCGGCGGCCACAGCCTTCTTTTCGAGATCGACGACACGGACGATAAGAGCGCCGACCTGGCGGAGCGGGTGATGGGGGTCCTCAAGAACCGGGTCGACCCTCAGGGCAACCGGAATCTCGTGTGGCGTCCGATCGGACGCAATCGGCTCGAGATCCAGATGCCCCGCCCTCCGAAGGGTCAGAAGAATCGGCGAGAGGCCTACGACAACGCTCGGGCCCGGTTGCGCGACACCAACATTACCGAATTGCAGATCCGCAGGGCCCTGGCCTTTCCCGCCGATCAGCGCGACGCGGCCTTCAGGAAGATGGTAGGCCCGTACGCGTCACGCAAGACCCTGTTCGATAAGCTGGCCGAGGCGGATGAAGAGTACAGGCAGCTCAGCGAGCAGTACGGCCGTTTGGGGCCTCCCGCCACCCAGCCGGCAACCCGCCCCGCAACGAAACCCGCCAGCCGGCCGGAAACGCACGTCGCCACGAAACCGGCAACGCAAGCCGCAACCCAACCCACGACGCAACCGGACCGGAGTCAGCTCGCCCTCAGAACGGACGAGGCGTTCGTCAGGCGAGAGGCACTCATCCAGGACCTCCTCGCGACGAATCTCGATCCGCGCGTGCTCGGCGACCTGCTCGAGCTGGGCCAAGGGGACAAAGTCCGCAGGGAAGCCATTCGGAAACTGAGAAACGCCCATCCGGATCTGGCGGCGCTGATTGACGAGATGAGGGATGCGTACGACAGGTATGCGGCGGACAAGGGCATTCTCGACGACCCGTCCGATCTGATTCGATTGCTCCGAGGTGCGGGTGTACTGGAGTTCCGCATTCTCGCCACCCTCGACCCGGGCCACCGGGACATGATCGATTCGTCCGATCGCAAATACAACGAGCCGGTCTCCAAGTACGTTGAGCAGCTCGCCAAGTTCGGGCCGCGGCCGCAGTCGGGAGACAACTTCGAGTGGTTCAGGATCGCCGAGCGGGAGGTGGAAAGTTTCACGGACCCGCGGCTGCTCTATGTCGTCCAGGAATACGCGGGGGCCAAGTACGTACTGGCCCACAGTACGAAGGACATGGGCCTGCTCAAAGACATGGACTGGTCGCTCCGCAGCGCCCGCCGGGGCCGGGACAGCGTCGGCCGGATCGCCATCAACTTCAGACTCGCCGGCAAAGGCCCCAGGCTGTTCGGTGCGCTGACCAGCAGCAACCTCAAGCGCTCCTTGTGCATCTTCCTCGACGAGCAGGCGATCTCGTCCGCCAACATCAAGAGCGCGATCTACGACAGTGGCCAGATTACCGGCAGCTTCACCGAGGAATACGTCGCTTACCTGGTCAACACGCTCGAAGCGGGGGCGTTGCCTGCCCGCCTGAAGGAGGTGCCGCTGCAGGAAAAGAGCATCGGACCGGCCCTGGGTGAAACCAACCGCCGCATGGGCCAGCAGGCGATCATCATCGCCTTTATTATCACCATCGCCTTCATGGCGGTCTACTACATGTACACCGGATTCATCGCCGACATCGCCCTGCTCATGAACCTGGTCATCACGTTGGGGGTCATGTCGTTCCTGCAGGCGACGTTCACGCTGCCCGGCATCGCGGGCCTGGTCCTGACGCTGGGGATGGCGGTGGACGCCAACGTGCTGATTTACGAACGTATTCGGGAGGAGCTCCAGCGAGGGGTGTCGGTGCGGATGGCGGTGAAGCTGGGCTACGAGAGGGCCTTCAGTGCCATTCTCGACTCGAACGTCACCACGATCATCACGGCGGTCATCCTCGGCTCGCTGGGCAGCGAGGAGATCAAGGGCTTCGGGCTGACGCTGGGTATCGGCCTGTGCACGAGCATGTTCACCGCGCTGTTCGTAACGCGGCAGTTCCTCAACATCATGGTGCCCAGGACGCTCAACACCGAGGAGACCCGGCGGGCGTGGCTCGGGACCGGGATCCTGGTGCTGGCCGGCGCGGTGATCCTGGGGCTGGGGTACCTCTTCAACGCACCCGGGGAACTGGGCGAGTCGGCCCTGTTCGGCCTCGGCAAGTTCGGCGCGTGGATTGCGGCAACGGCGGTCATTCTCATGGTCTGCCTCTGGGCGTTCCGTCTGGCCTACCGCGGCCTGGGCTATCAGAATGCCAACCGTCTGCCCATGCTGAGACTCTTCAGCGAGCCCACGATCAACTGGATGAGGAAATACCGCGTGTTCTGGACGGCTTCGGCGATGGTCATCGCCCTGGGCCTGGTCTTCGAGGCACACGTCGATAAGAAGGACTATCTGGACATCGAGTTCATCGGCGGCACGAGCGTGCAGGTCGAGATGAACCAGGACAACCAGGACATAACCGACGAGGACCTGATCAACAAGTACATCTACAACAGCGACGCCGGGCAGAACGATCCGGCCCACTCGGTGGGCTGGTTGAATCATGCCGCCGACGTGCTGGACAAAGCCGCGGTCAGCGCTGCCGGAGACGATCGTTTCCTGCTCTCAACGCCCCAGAAGCTGACGACCGCTCAAATGCAGGCCCTGTTGCTGCCCGTGTTCGAGAAACACGTCGTCAGAGGTGGGATCACTGGAGTCGAGGACGGCAGCGGCGTGGCGGTCACCATCAAACCCCCTCAGGCCGAAAAGCGACTGTTTGACATGGGTCCCGAGTTCGAGGGCGATCTGGAGGGTGGCGCCATCTCAGGGAACCTGCGGGCGAAGTTCGCAGACGGCGGCGAGACGCTTTCACCGGAGGCCACCATCTCGATCGAGGAGCCGGACCGCAGATGGCTGATAACTGATCATGCCTGGCGCTACCCCGTGATACGAGAAGGGGACGCGCTCGTCGCGTACAAGATGCGCGTCCTGGATCAGGCCGGCGTCGAAGACCTGGTCAGGCAAGCCGCTGAGTATGTTCGCTCGGCGGCGAACAGGCTCCGCGGCGCGCGAGTCCAACTCGTGGAAGAGGAAACGGGCAAGGGCGAAACCCGCACGGCTTTCGAGATCATCACGACCGAAACCAGGCGAACCCTGGTGGCTGAAGCGCTGCTTGCCTCGATGAGCGAGATCCTCGAGGTCACCCGGTCGATCGAGGCTGCTCTGGTTAAGGACTTAGACCGGGCCCCCGACGGGATTTTCCCCATCACTCAGGACGCCAACGTTTTGCCGGACGTCGTCGGCGAAGACATCGGCGGCGTTCAAGAGCCGATCGCGACCTTCAAAGGCGGGGTGGTCCTGGTGTTCGAGGGCCTGTCCCCGCCGCAGACCACGGGCCAGGTCGAGCAGCGGCTGCGCGAGATGCGACTCCAGCCGGACTTCGAGGGAGCCTCCTGGCGGGACCAGGTCAAGGTGGTCGGATTGGAACCGGCCGATCAGGGCGCGCCACTGACGGGCAATACTCCGTTCAGAAAGGTCGCGATTGTCGTGAACGATCCCAGGCTGCCCTACGTGGAGGGCGAAGAAAACGCCACCTGGCGAAGCCAGATAGCCGAGACGGAACTTAATCTGGCCGAGGCCGCCTTCGCCAGCACCCGGTCCCTCCAGCGCGTCACCCAGTTCGCCCCGCAGGTCGCCCAGGAGGCCACCACCAAGGCGATCATCGCGATTCTTCTTTCGCTGCTGTTCATCGCCGGGTACATCTGGGTGCGGTTCGGCTCGATCCAGTTTGGGTTGGCGGGTATCATCGCGCTGTACCACGACGTGGCCGTCACCCTCGCCTGCGTGATGGCCTGCCATCACCTGCATGACACCGCCATCGGCAAGCTGCTCATGCTGCAGGATTTCAAGATCGACCTGGCCATGATCGCGGCGTTCCTGACCATCGTCGGTTACTCGATCAACGACACGATTGTTATCTTCGACCGGATCCGCGAGAACCGCGGCCGACTGGCCACCGTCTCGGAGTCGTTGATCAACAACTCGCTCAACCAGACCCTTTCGCGAACGATCATCACGTCATTGACTACGTTCATGGTGGTCGTGGTCATGTACGTCGCGGGCGGCACGGGCATCCACGGTTTTGCGTTCGCGATGATCGTGGGCACGGTGAGCGGCACGTACAGCACGCTCGCCATTGCCACGCCGATGCTGCACCACCCGCGGGCGATGTGGGTCGTCACGATCATCCTGGCCGGCCTGACGGCGATCGGGCTGGTTTCGCTGGTCCCGCTGGCTCCGGTAAGGTATACGCTGATGGCGATCATCGCCGCGGTGGCCCTGCTCGGACTGGTCAGACAACTTGTCGCGATAAGGGAGGTGCCAGTCCGGCGGCCGGCCACGGCCTGAGACGGTGACGGAACATACGATCCGCCCGAGGAACCGTGCCGGGAGCGCGTCATGCTGGAAGCGGTGTTCATGATCATCGGACTGGCGGCCGGAGGCGTGGTCGCCTGGCTCTGGGCGTCCAGCCGATCGCGGTTCGCGGCAGCCCGCGAACTGGCTGAACGCCAATCGCAGGTTGCCGCAGCCGAAAGCACCACCAATGAGCTCCGCCAGCAGCTCGCCCAGCGCGACGCGACTCTGACCTCCACCCGCGGGCAACTCGACGCCGAACGGGAGGCGCGCGTCACCGTCGAAACGCGACTCGAGGAAACCGCCAAGAAGTTCGACGAGCAGCGACAACTGCTGGCCGAGGCGGAGAAGAAGCTCGGCGAATCGTTCGAGTCCCTATCGGCCAAGGCCCTGCGAGCCAACGCCGAACAGTTCCTCACTTCCGCCAAGAAGACCCTGGACACCATCCTGGCTGACGCCCGGGGCAACCTCGGCAAGCACCAGGAGGCGATCAACGGCCTGGTCAAACCCCTGGTCGAATCGCTCAAGCGGTACGAAGAACAGGTCCGGGCCCTCGAACAGAGCCGCCAGAAGGCCTACGGCTCACTGTCCGAGCAGGTCAAGATGCTGACCACCACCAGCCAGCAGCTCCAGCAGGAAACGGGCAAGCTGGTCACGTCACTTCGCGACCCCAAGGTCCGGGGGCGATGGGGCGAGATCGCCCTTCGCCGGTCGGCCGAGCTGGCCGGTATGTCTGAGTACTGCGACTTCGAGCAGCAGGTGACCATCGCCGGCAGCGAGGGGGACCGGTTCCGCCCCGACATGGTTGTGCACCTGCCCGGCGGGCGGAGCGTGGTGGTGGACGCCAAAGTGGTCCTCGATGCTTACCTCGAGGCCGTCGCCGCCACTGACGAAGCGACCCGGCAGAAACACCTGAGCCGACACGCCACTCAAATCCGCAGCCGCATCCGGGAGTTGGCCTCCAAGAGCTACTGGAACAAGCTCGGCACCACGCCGGAGTTCGTCGTGCTGTTCCTGCCCGCCGAATCGTTCTTCAGCGCCGCGGTGGAGATCGATCACACGTTGATCGAAGATGCGATCGCCCATCGGGTCGTGCTGGCGTCTCCTACCACATTGATCGCCCTGCTGCGGGCCATTGCGTATGGGTGGCGGCAGGAGCAGATTGCCGAGAATGCCGAGAGAATAAGCCAACTTGGCCGGGACCTGTACGACCGGATGCGAACGCTGATGGAACACGTGGCGGGCATCGGCGGCGGGCTCGGGCGCGCGGTTGACGCGTACAACCAGACGGTGGGCTCGCTGGAAACCAGGCTTCTGCCGGCGGCCCGGAAGTTCAAGGAGCTCGGAGCCGCCTCCGGTAAAGACATTCCGGAGATCGAACCCGTGGGGCGCCTCCCCCGCCAGTTGGACACCTCCGGCCCGGAAGACCCGACGAAACCGACATGAACTCGGTCCACGCCGAGGGCGCTCCCGAGCCCGGTGCCACGCTCTCAGAACGTTCGCTTGGAATCGAGCAGGATGCACACGGGCCCGTCGTTGACGCTGGAGACGTCCATGTGGGCCCGAAACACGCCGCGAGCGACGGGAAGACCGGTCGCCGCCAGCTCCCCGCACAGTCGGTCGTAAAGCGACTCGGCCAACTCGGGCCCGGCGGCGGGATCGAACGACGGCCGGCGCCCCTTGCGGGCATCCGCCTGCAGGGCGAACGCGCTGATGACCAGAATGCCGCCGTCCACCTCCCCCACGCTCAGGTTCATCCTGCCGTCAGCATCGTTGAAGATGCGCAGCCCCGTGATCTTGCCGGCGACGTACTGCACGTCGGCCTCGCCGTCGTCCGCCGCCACCCCGACATACACGAGCAGGCCCCGGCCGATCGAGCCGACGACCCGCCCCTCGACGGTCACACTTGCCTGGGAGACTCGTTGAACGGTTGCGCGCATGATTCCATCAGCTACCGTCGTAGACGGCGGCCATCGCCCGGGTGTGCTCTCGAACGATCTTGCGGAGCTCGGCCGGCGCCTCGACGACCGCTTCCTTTCCATACCCCAGAACCCACCAGGCAATCTCCTCCACACCGTCCACGTCCACCTCATAAAGCATCGACTGATCGTCAAGGCTCTGGGTTTGCTGCGTCGGATGCCAGAGCACCTCCTCGACGTTGCGTGCCACCTTGGGCGAGAAGCGGATGCGGACATGACGGCGCCGGTTGCCGCGGATCATCTGCCAGGCATTGCCGAAGTAGGTTGCGGGGTCGAACTTCGGGTCCGGGCAAAAGTGTTTTCCCGTCGGCGTAATGGTAATGAGCCGGTCCAACTTGAAGGTGCGCGTCTCTTTGTGCATCGAGCTGTGGCCGATCACATACCATGCCCGGGAGACGAACATCAGCCGATAGGGATCAATGCGCGTCTGGATCTCGCGCTGCTCATAGTAGGAGTCGTAAACGACGTCCACGGAGTCCCGCTTGCGCGTCGCCTGCCACAGCAACTCGAATGGTTTCACCGTCCGCGCGGCATCCGCCATCGGCGTGTGCCGGACCTCGACCCGTTCGAGCGCGCTGCCGCAGAAATCCTGGATCGCTCCGGGCAATGTGCTCTCGATCTTCGTGGCCGCCCCGACGACGGCCTCGAAGTTCGGCAAGGCGGAACGAGAGCTGTACTTCTGCAGGACCATCATGAGGCCGAGTACCTCGGGCAGCGTGAAATTGACCGGCGGCAGGAAGAAATCCCGCTCGATCGCGTAGGAACGGGCGGCGGCGTCAAAGATCAGCGGGACGCCCGCCAGCTTCAGCAGGTTCAGGTCGCGGAACAGGGTTCGGCGGCTGACGTTGAGTTCGCGGGCCAGGTCATTAGCCAGGTACGGCCTGCGCGTTTGCAGCAGGGTGATGAGTTTGAGCAGGCGATGAACTCGGCTGACTTTCACGCTCGGGCGCCTCGACGGAGGGTACCGGCCCCGGCGGGCGGGATCGCATTACGAGCAGGAGGCGATCCACCCGGCGATCATGGAGATGACCGCCAGCGATCCCCCGGCCCACTTCAGGAGGCGGACCGCGCCCGCAGCCTCCTGTTTCCGATGCTGGTAGACCGAAGCCAGCAGAGCGACGGACAGACCACACAGCATGGTGTAGAAATAAGCGGGTGCGATGGTAGTTGATCCGCCCAGGAGCCGCAAGCTCCAGACGCCCATGACCGCGCACATCACCGCCACCGCGACAAACGTTCGCGGACCGGGAAGAACCGCCGCCAGAAGGTAGACCCCGGTGAGGCAACCGAAGGTCGCCGCCGGCACCCATTGGGGCATCGTCAGTTGCTCAGTCAGGGAGACCCCCGCGATGGCCGCCAGGGGGGCGACGAAGACGCCGGTCAGATAGGTCGGCTCCCAGAATGGCCGCCAGTTCGCCGACCGGCTAGAGAGTCCCGCCAGAGGCAACATCAATCCCGCGACTACCGCCATGACGATCGGCCAGTACAGCCGCCATCCTTCCCCGAAGACTGAATGCGATGATCGCACCAGCGAGAATACGACCGTGGATGCCACGGTGAGCAGCACGAGCCAGGCCTGGGTCGCCCTGCCCGTCCGTCGGGCGGCGAAGGTCAAGGCCAACACGAGCAGGCCGTTGGCGGACAGCCCCCGGACCCACCGATCCGGCGTGTTGTCGGGATCGAGCGCGAGGGGGCGTTTCGGCCAGAGGGACAGATGAAGGGAGACGAGCACGGCCGTTGCCCCGACCAGGTATCCGACCCGCTGGGTGGTGTGAATCATCCGGCCCGCGGTGGTCCACGGTTGGCCCTGATCGAGTTGTTGCCTCCACACCCCCGCCAGCCAGTACCAGAACCCGGTCATGATCGCAAGCCCGACCAGCACCCGGTTAAACACCTCCGCGTACTTCTCGGCGGTCCACCAGCGCGGTGCGGGAAAGCCGATCATGACCAGCGACACGACGCCAAGGGTGATTAAGGCCAGGCCCGCGTCGGCCAGGTTCTCGTTCCAACGTCTGGCGGCCAGGGCCAACATTGCCCCTCCGGCGAGAAACGCGGCGACGCTGGTCCAGGGGAGAATGACGTAGACGCAACCGAGCATTAACACGATAACGGCCATCAGGCCCGCACTGTAACTGAACCCCGGCCAGTCCAACTGCGGCTCGGTCAGTATCGAGAGGGCGTCCGGCCACGCCTGCCGACGACGCTGCCGGTGAATGATACCGCCCGCGATCGCAAAGACCGCGATCACCGCCGCACTACTCACCATGAACAGGCTGGCCCACCTCGTGGCAACCGCGCGCTCCACACCGGCCTCGGACTGCACGCGGAAAGCGGGGATTTGAAATGCCGCCCATAAACCGGCGAAGATGAGGGCCCAGAACAGGGCGGTAATCAGCTCGTGGTTTCGGATTTGCCGCCGCACCACGAGGATCGCGCAGGCAACCGCTCCGAGGTCGAGGAGCCCGCTGGGCCAGACATTCAGTTTCGGGGTCGCCTCGTAACACGACAAGAGGGTGCGAAAGAGACCCTCGGTCACCGCCGCGTACAGCATGACGATCACCGCCAGGAGCCCGGTGGCCATCGCCCCGATTCGAAGCACGGCCAGCAGGTCCCTGCCCTTGATCCGGGCGGCAAACCCCGGACGGTACCGACCAAGCAGATAACCCGCCACCGCCCACCCGAGACAGAGGGCCGAGGATGCGTGCACCAAAAGCGACAAACCTCGTTCCACCGGCCACTCGAGGTTCCAACAGATCGTCATCACCCCGAGCGAGACCGCCGCAACGAACATGGAGAACGTCAGACCAACCGGGATGCGACCCATCGCCACGTCGTGCACTCCGCTTGCCGCTACCGCACCGACTGCCACTAGGGTAGCGACCTCGACGCTACGGTCAACGAGGGGGCCCGATGAGAGCACGGAAGTCGGGACGGAAGCACCATCCGAACAGGCAAAGCAATGGTGGTTGCTGCGATATCGTTTCGACGTGAGTGCAGACAGTTGACAGATCCTGCGCTGCGATCGTCTGCAATCGGGCAATCGCCGAGAGAGTTGCTGGCCGATCGTGATTCTCGTGGTCAGCCCGGATGCAACCGCTGTCCACCGACGTAGACCGCTGAGGGCTCCGCATTGCCTGACAGCAGGTCCGCAAGCGGATCACGAGCTTTGGTATCAGTGAGCGGCACGGCAACCAGGTCCGCTCGTTTGCCGACCTCCAAGGACCCGGTCTCAGCATCGAGCCCGAGCGCCCGGGCACCCGCAATCGTCCCCATCGCGAGGAGGCATTGGCCGCTGATCTGCTGATCCTGCAATCGGAGGAACCGCAGCTCGTCCAGCACCGAGAGCGAATCGTTGCTCGCGAGCGAGTCGGTGCCGACGCAGACGTTGATGTCGCGGTCCAGCATGTCTCGATAGCGGTGCGGCTCGTGCCCGAAGAAGCGGTGCGATCGCGGGCAGTAGACTACCGTGCTCTTGCCGCGGGCGAGGATATCGAGATCGCTGTCCGTAGCGTAGTTCACGTGGGCGAGCATCGACCCGCACGCCAGGAGCCCGAGTTGGCGCGCGTACTCGACCGGGGAGCAGCCCGGCGGGCTGAACGATCCGTCCCACAGGCCCAGGCGCTCCAGGAACTCACGGAAGGGACCTGTCCCGTCCGAAAGGAAACGCAACTCGTCCCGGGTCTCGCCCAGGTGCGTGCAGATGGGCCGATGCGTCCGGGTCGCGAACTCGATCGCCTCGCGGTAAACCAGAGGGCCGGTGCTGTAGGGGGCGTGCGGCGAGATCCCGAGTCGACGCAGAGACCCGCAGGCTTCAGTTGCCGGGGGACCCTGACCCATCGCATCGGCTTGCTGACACAGGGATGTTACCCGGGCGACGGACCGGTCGTGTTCGCTCATCCGTTTGGGCCCGATCCCGAGCACTTCGAGGAGGCCGACCACGTTCAGGGCGGTGCCGTGCCACTCCTCGACCGCCCGCCGGCCGCTGCCAATATCCGCCACCGTGGTCACACCCGCCGCCAGCGATTGGCGGAGGCCGCCTCTAATCGAGCGTCGCAGCGCCCGGCCGGTGCCGGCATCCTCGTGCTGATACAGCGAGGTCAGACGTTCGATCCATCCGACGAACGAGCCCGTGAACGGCATGCGTCCCCGGCACAGGCTGAGTTCGAGATGGGTGTGTGGATTCACGAATCCGGGCAGGAGGGTGACATCTCCGAGGTCGGTGGCCGCCGACCTCGGGCCGGTCGCCGTCTCGACGGTCGCGATCCGTCCGTTTTCGACGGCGACTCGCCCGTTCTCGATCGGCGGGGAAGAGACCGGCAGCACCCATCGGGCTTTGAGCACCGCTCGCGACATGCCGACACACTATAGAAGCTCGCCCGGGGCTGGCAACGGCGGTCCGAGCTGCGAGCAAAAAGGAATCAAGAGGGCAAGGGACACGACCGATCACTGTAACCGGACTTGGCTCGGTTTGCGAAGGTTGCCATGGAGCCTGATCGTTATCGGCCCGGTTGGCGAAAGGAATGGAAGTGCTCTCATGACCGGATTACCAGACGCACGACAGGACAGCGTGAACAGGGAAAGCGCTCCGGTGCTCATGGCGCTCATCGTCGGTTGCGTGCTGAGTGTTGCGATCGGTTTCTGTGATATCGCGCTCGGCACTTTGAGGTCCGAGCCCGGGGCATTCGAGTCGTTCTCGGGCATACTGCCGCCTTTGACGGCCACGATCGTCACGTGTCTTGTTGTCTATATGGTTTCGTGGTTCGTGGCCACTTTCGTCTTGAGGCGGGTCGTCAAGTTCACCGAGGTGCCGCTGGCGCTGTCCCTTGCCGCCTTTTGGACGGTCGTGTTTGTTACCGTCACCATCAGCGATCTGACGAACGGACCTCATGACGTGCCCGAACAATGGACCCAAGCGCGGGTGCTGATCTGCTTCTGCCTGTCCGCGTTGTTCGCCGGGGCGTGTTATCGGCTTGTTCCCACCTCGGTCGATGCCTTCAGATGCAAGCGGGTCGCCGGGGTTGCCGGTTCAATGGTGGTGTCCGTGCTCGCCCTGTTGGTGATATACGTCTGGCAGCAGACGTACCGGCCCCTGACCGGGGCCGGCAATGTGATGCTGCTGGCCGGGTTCGTGCTGGCGGCCCTGCTCGTGGTCTGGGTCGTGATGCGCGTGGGCCACCGCGTTCACCCCGGCGGCTTCCTGGGCCTGCTCGTGGTGCTTGTCGTTCTGGGCCCGCTGGTGTGGTGGGTGCCTCCGAACAAGGCCAAGGCCTCGCTGGAGAAACCTAGTCAAGCGAGCCGTTCGGTCAAACACGTCATCCTGCTCACCGTGGATACGCTTCGTGCCGACGCCCTCTCATGCTACAACAAAAACTCTGCGCCGACGCCGAGTTTCGATCGCATCGCCCGGGATTCAGTCATCTTCACCCAGGCGATCTCACCTGCCCCCTGGACCCTGCCCTCTTTCGCCTCGATGATGACGGGCTTGAACCAGTCGATTCACCGGGCATCCAAGTTTGCACCTCAGGTGCCGGAAGTCCTACCGACCCTGGCCGAGCACCTGCGCGACCGGGGCTACCTGACCGGTGGGATCGGGCTCAATCGCTGGCTTACCTCGCCGACCAATATGGGCAAGGGTTTCGATGACTATCGGTTCTACCCTCCGCCCTCACAGGGCTCGACGTTGGGGGGCAAGATCCTTCAAGTAGCGAGCCCCTCCACGTTCAAGCGGTCACCCTCATCGCTGGAGCTCACCGGAAAGTTCTGTCGCTGGCTGGAGGAGAACGCCGAGACGGACTTCTTCTTCTGGATGCACTACCTGGATCCGCACTCGCCCTATACTCCCCCGGAGGAGTATCTGCCCGAAACGGAACCGGCACCGGGCATCGGAAAGGAATACCGCGACACCAACGACGCAAGGGGTGGATTCCTGGTCTCCTCGGCCGATGAACGAAAATGGATCAAGGAGCTTTATCTAGCCGAGGTGCGCTACGTGGACGACTGCGTCGGCACGGTTCTCGGCACGCTGGATCGGCTCGGCATATACGACGACGCCATCCTCGTGCTGGCAGCCGACCATGGTGAGGAATTCTGGGAGCACGACGGCGTCGATCACGGGAGCACGTTGTACGACGAGTCGATCCATGTGCCGCTCATGATCAAGCTCCCCCGGGGCAACTCCACCGTGAGGCGGGTGACGGAGCGGGTTTCCACCACCAGCCTCATGCCCACGATACTGGACCTTTGCGGCATCGACTATCAAGCGGAGTACCTCTCGGTCGGCTCGCTCGCGCCGCTCTTGGGCCCGAACCCCCAGGCCTTCGAGGCCGCCCCCATTGTCAGTGGGGCCACGCTGTTCTTCGACGATCGGCAGGCGGTCAGCACAGACGGGATGAAGTACATCCGCTCTTCCATCACCGACCGCGAGGAGCTTTACGATCTCCAACGCGATCCGGAGGAGCAGAACTCCATTGCCGCTTCGTCTCCCGACAGGCTCGAAAAGATGAGGGCCCTTGCCCAGAAGCTGGATAAGGCCGACGACGAACTGAGAAGTCACTTCGAAACGCTCGGAATGGACACAAGCGAAACGGAGCCCTCCGCGGAAATGCTGCGAGACCTCAGATCATTGGGCTACGTTCGCTAGCCGGCCGCAATGACCGATTGAATGCCCCGTCGTTCCGCGAGAGGCGAAGCAGCGTGGGCCGACTCATGCCCGGGTCAACGTGAACTCGGTTATCTCCGGGCGGGCGTTGAAGCGGACGCGCCTCAGCCAGCCGATGCCCCGGTTCACGTAGAGGTTCTTGCTGGCGAGCCGGTAATGGCCGGCCACGAACTGCTTGTGCCGGACCGGGAGGACAGGCGGGCCGAGCAGCGGGAGGTTGACCTGCCCGCCGTGGGTGTGTCCAGCCAGCGTCCAGGAGGCCGGCGTGTCGAGCAGGTCGAGGAAGCAATCCGGGTTGTGAGCCAGGGCGATACAAGGGGTCGAGGGGGGCACGGCGGCAAAGGCGGCGGCCGGGTCGTACCGGTCGCCCCAATAGTCGTCCAGCCCGACGATGTGGAGCGGGACGGGGCCTCGCCGGACGGCCACCGCCTCGTTGCGCAGCACGCGGACTCCCCGGCCGGTCAACGCCGTCGCGACCCGGTCCGCCCACGCCGCGAACCCCTGGCCCATCGAGCAGGCTCCCCAGTCGTGGTTTCCAAGGATGGCCAGCACGCCCTCGCCTGCCTGGAGGCGCGCCAACAGCCGGGCGGCCACCCCGGTCCATTCCGCCCGCCCGTGGTGCACCAGATCGCCGGTCACGACGACGAGATCCGGCCCCCGGTTGTTGACCACATCCACCCACTTGTTCAGGTATCCGATCGGAACGCCCGAGCCGAGGTGCAGGTCACTGATCTGGACGATCCGGAGGCCCGCGAGGTCGCCGGGGAGGTCGGGGATCGGCATGGTCCGGCAGACGAACTGAGGCCAAACCGGCTCGATCCGCCAGGCATATCCGGCAGCTCCGAGAGCGGAGAGTGTGCCGCCGGCGACCACGCCGCGGAGGAACCGCCGCCGGGTAGTCCGAGAAGCAGGTCGGTCCTCGCGCCGCAGTGCGGGTGTGCCGGCTGGTTTGCCCACCGCGGCTGCCCGCCTAACGTCCGATGAACCCGTCGCGGTTGGCATGATCCGCGGTCCTTCGCCCGTATACCTGTCGGAAAACCGTCCCGGGCTGGCCATTGAGGGCCCGCCCGAACCTTCCCATCGGTAAGTACGTACGGCGCATATAGAAAGGACGATCAGTCTGCGGGGCAAAATACTTATTTTTGGGGAAATTTTGCTTGGTTCCCAGGGTGCGGATCATTATAATACGGCTGAATGGCGAAATCCCACCCCTGCCTACGTTGGAGGGAGTAGCCGCCGCGGTGGGTTCTCCCGGAGATCGAGAGGCGGCACTCACCATTCCCCGAGTGATACCAGAAGGCGAGTTGCCGCATCCCCACCCGGGAGCGGGCTGATTGCCTGAAGAGGTTGAACAGTGGAATTGGGTCAGACCTTACAACGTGTGGCGGATCTGAAATTCGCACTTTACCGCCGACCCCTTCACCCGGAGCTGTTCTGCATCCACCAGAGCCGGCACCTCGAGCGGCCGTCCTACCAGGCAGAGGTCTGGGTGATGGGTCTGTCCCACGTGGTCACGGTCCAATCGGCCGGCCGGTGTGTGACCGAGGTCACCACCGACGACGTCGAGGTGCTGCCCCAGAACGGGCTGGTGACCTCGTTCCAGTTCCGGGGCGAGCGCGACCATCTCGAGGATTTCGAGGACGGGATGCGGTACATCCTGTCCACCCAGGTCGAGCGGATGACCCGCAATCTGTTCCATGCTTCCCACCGGGATCTGCTCCGCTACGCCAGCAGCAGGGGGATGCTGGTCAAGTTTGCGGACTGGGCAGAGGTTGAGAACCTGATCCCGTTTACTTTCATCGACTTTGAGGCTCGGGATCGGGAGCTGCACGTTCAGGCGTTCCATGCGTTCCCGGCCGATTACACCCTCTTGAAGACGCAGTCGATTGTCGAGGTCGGGACCAAGCCTCTGCGCGGGTGAGCCTCGCCCACGACTTCCTTCTTTGACCCAGGACTGGCAATGCAAGACATCATCCGAGGCAAGGCGTATGTTGTGGGTGACAACGTCGATACGGACCAGATCATTCCCGCCCGGCACCTGACCCTTAACCCGGCCATTCCCCAGGAGCGCGAGCAATTCGGCCGGCATGCCCTGGCCGGCGTGCCGGACGCCCAGGCCGGTTTGCCACGAGGGGGCACCCCGTTCGTGGATCAGACCGACGAGTCGAACACCCGCAGTGACTACGCCATCCTCATCGCCGGGAAGAACTTCGGGTGCGGCAGCTCGCGCGAGCATGCCCCGCTCGCCCTGGCCGAGGCCGGCGTCAAGGCCGTCGTGGCAGAATTCTACGCTCGGATTTTCTTCCGCAACGCCATCAACGGAGGCTACCTGATCCCATTGGAGACGTCGGAGCAGCTCATTGGCAAGATCCGAACGGGCGACGAGATCGAGATCTACGTCAACCAGCACCGCCTGATCAACCGTGACTCCCGCAGTTCATGGGAACTCAGGCCGCTGGGTGACGTAGCCCCGATTATCGAAGCGGGCGGCGTATTCGAATACGCCAGGCAGACCGGGATGCTGTAACGGCAACGGCCTCTGTCGACCCATCGGACGGATCAGTTCGGGCTGGGGCGGGCCCGGCCAAGACGGTCGCGGATGAAGTCGGCCCGCACGATGCTACGGTGTTCGCCGTCCAGCTTGCCTCCGTGACGCTTCTGCAGGTGGGCCGACTGGGCCGCCATGAACAGTTCGTTGATTGCTTCGAGGTCGATGTGCTTGATGCGGCCCAGGACCACGCCCATTCGCAAGTGCGAAAGGAGGAACAGGGCTTCTTCGCTGCTGATGGCCCGGGCGTTTTCGAGCAGCCCCAAGGCCCGCCAGACCTTGTCGTCGAGGGCGACGAGCTTGTCCTGCCTGAGTGCGCGGCGAGTCTCCTGCTCATACTTGACGACGGAGGGGATCACGTTGTCCTTGAACCCCGAGAGAATGTCTTCCTCGGTTTGCCCGAGGGTCACCTGGTTGGACACCTGGAAGAAGTCGCCGACGGCGTCGGTCCCTTCGCCGTACAACCCCCGAATCGCCAATCGCATCTCCTTGGCCGCCCGGAAGACCTTTTCGATCTCGCCGGTGACCTTCAGAGCGGGCAGGTGGAGCATCACCGACACCCGGAGCCCCGTACCCACGTTCGTCGGACAAGCGGTGAGATAACCGTACCGGCGGTGGTAGGCGAAATCGACGACCGACTCCAGGGCGGTCTCCACTTGGGACATCTCGTTCCATGCCTCGTCGAGGTTCATGCCGCGGCGTAGGACCTGGATGCGCAGGTGGTCTTCCTCGTTGATCATCAGGGCGAGCGTTTCCGTGGCTGAGACGGCCACGCCCCGACTGCCTTCGCCTTCGGCGTGCTGGCGGCTGATCAAATGCCTTTCCACGAGGAACTGCCGGTCCAAGGCGTCACTCTTGTCGATGTCCACGTAAAAGGTGCTCCGCCCAAACTCACTCGTGGAGATCGCCTCGAACAGGGTGCGTTCGATGTCACCGCGCTCTGCGGGGTCGGCTTTGCTGAGGAAATGGAATGCGGTCAGGTTGCGGGCAAGGCGGATGCGGGACGAGATGACGACATCATTGAGTGGGCCGCCGGTGGCCAGCCATTCGCCTGAGGAGTGCACGAGGTCGTCGAGGGTCATTGGGATTTCAACTCTCCGAGTTGGTCGCGCAGTTGAGCGGCAAGCTCGTAGTCTTCCTTTTCGACGGCCTCTCGGAGTTCGCGCTGGAGCCTGAGCCGTTCCTGGTGGACCGGATCGATCCGAACTACCTCACCGGGCGCCTTGCCGGTGTGGTGGGTGTGTCCGTCCTGGGCCCGCTCGATCACGCTCTCCAGCGCCCGGTCGAACACGTCGTAGTCGTTGGGACAGCCAAGAAGCCCCTGGCTCCGGAACTCCACGAAGCTCATGCCGCACTGTGGGCACTTGATCTTGGCCAGTTCCTGTACATTGGACTGCGACATCAGGAAAGAATTCAACACGTCGTTGAGGGAGACGTGCTGCTGGACTGCAACGCCTTCCTGGCTGGCGCACTCCTCACAGAGGTGCCTTTCGCGCTTTTGCCCCTTGACCAGGTCGGTCAAATGGACCGTCGCGGTGCGCTTCTTGCAATGCTGGCAGAGCATGTTGTCCTCATCGGTCGGATCGATCCGTCTGATCCAATCCTATCTTAGGCGTTGATCTGTATATCGTCAAGAAAGGCGGTCCGCTCCAGCCCTCCGGTGGGGGGGCGCCTGCGGCACGACCTCCGGGCAGTCCGCCGCGCACCCCCGAGGCGCAGGCAATCCCCGAGTTGACCGCGCCGCGTGCTTGTGGCTACCATGACGCGATGCCCAAGTACCTGCCCACGTTCGCTGAATTCGAGCGGCTGGCCCGGCGGGGGAACACCATTCCCGTCTACTGTCAGTTGCTGGCGGACAACCTCACGCCGGTGACGGCGTTTGCCGCCATATCCGCCGAGAGCGAGCACGGCTTCCTCCTTGAGAGTGTGGTCGGGGGCGAGAAGATTGGGCGCTATTCATTTCTGGCCGCCGGCCCACAGATTGTTTTCGAGGCCACCGGCAGCCAGGTGACGCTCAGCAGTTCGGGGGGACAGGTGCGGGAGGAATCGACGGACCCGCTGGCCAGGCTGGCGAATCTGCTGGCGTCCTACCGGGCCGTCCACTTGCCCGAGCTGCCCCGGTTCGCCGGTGGAGCGGCGGGGTACGCCGGTTACGACGTCGTCCGCTACTACGAGCCCCTGCCCGCCCCTCCACCCGACGACAGGGGCCTGCCCGACCTGCTGTTCGGCCTGTACGACACGATGGTGGTCTTCGATCACGTGTGCAAGACCATTCTGGTCATCAGTCACGCCCACGTGGAGACCGACGGGGTCCGCGGCGGGTACGACAAGGCATGTGAGCGCGTGGCAGCGACGGTCAGGCAACTGACGCACCCGCAGCGAACGCGCACCGGGCACATCGACCGGCTGGGCGACCCGGCACTGGCATTTACCAGTAATTTTGAGGCCGACGAGTTCCGGCGGGCGGTCGAGGCGTGCAAGGAGTACATCCGGGCGGGCGACATCTTCCAGGTCGTGCTGTCGCAACGGCTCCGGGTCGACACGGCGGCGGACCCGTTCGACATTTATCGGGCCCTTCGGGTGGTTAACCCTTCACCGTTCATGATCTACGTGAAAACGCCCCGGGTGATCCTGGTGGGCGCTTCTCCCGAGATCATGTGTCGGGTTGAGAATGGAATCATCACGAATCGACCGTTGGCCGGCACGCGGCGTCGCGGCCGAACGGATGAGGAGGACCAGGCCATGGAGGCGGAACTCCTCGCCGACCCCAAGGAACGGGCTGAACACATCATGCTCGTGGACCTCGGGCGGAACGACGTCGGGCGGGTGGCTGAGCTGGGCAGCATCAAGTTGAGCGACCTGATGACGATCGAGCGCTACAGCCACGTCATGCACATCAGCAGTACGGTAACCGGCCGGCTGGCTGAGGGCATGAATGCGTTCGACGCCCTGCGGGCAACCCTGCCGGTGGGAACGGTGAGCGGAGCCCCCAAGGTAAGAGCCATGCAGATCATCGACGAGTTCGAGCCGACCCGTCGAGGTCCGTACGCGGGGGCGGTCGGGTACGTTGATTTCGCCGGGAACATGGATACCTGTATCGCCCTGCGAACCATGGTCATCACGCCGGGCGACGTCTTCGGCAAACAGGCCGCCTACGTGCAGGCCGGCGCCGGCATCGTCGCCGACTCTCAGCCGGAATTGGAATACAAAGAGACGATCAACAAGGCCAAGGGCCTGCTGCGGGCGATCGAAATCGCCGAGACCGGCTTCGAGTAAACGAGCGCACCACCGGTCCGTGGTTCGCCGGCGGATCAAGGCCCGGCGAGCCGGCCCGTCCTCGGGCCGGGCTTTCGACTGGCCACGGCCAGGGGTTGGACGCATGGTTCCATGCGAAGCCGCAAGCGGTTATGCGGGCGTGATCTCGACGTAGCGATCGAGGCTCGCCAGCTCGCGGAGCACATCCACGGAGGCGAAGATCCGGTAAACCGCCCCGGGGGTCGTCTTGACTACCCGGACCCGGGGCGCGCGGTCAGCCCAGGGACGGCCTCCACGCCGATGCGTCCTCACCGGGCGAGACCGGGCCAGCCGCTTGCGCTCAGCCTTCATCGCCTGGTCCCGCTCGAACAGGCGGACCATGGTCTTGATCGGGGCCGCCGCCTCGGGCTCGGCCGTCACTTTGACGCTTATCCACTGTCCGGGTTCGATCTCTGCGGTCATCGTCCGCTCCAATTGTCAGATCCGACTGGCCCACCGGCCCCACCCTGCAGGGATCTGACCCTGCAGGTTTCGCGAAGCCGCTTGAGTATAGGGGAAGGGCCTCCCGAACGCCAGATGCCCCGCGAACCTGACGCCGCGCCCCGCGTTTCCACACGAACGCCGAGTACAAGAAGAGGTCCACCCGCGCCGGGGGGTGCCCTGCGCGAGTGGACCCTGCGTGACGACGTTCGTGAGGTTACGCCTTCTTGTCCGTCTCGTCCCCGCGATCGGGGTTGGCACCGCGGCCGTCGCCGCCCGACTTGGCCCCGGTGCGGTCCTCCATCACCTGTGCGACGACCTTCTCGATCGTCGCGGGGTCGATCTCTTTGCCGGTCACCTTCTTGAAGGCGTCGGCCAGGGATGAGCCGAGCCCGGTCAGCGCCCGGCCCGCGAGCTCCTGCACGTCGCCGGGCAGCGTCTTGCGGAGCCCGTTGACCATCTGGCCGTAACCGGCGGCGTTCATGAATCTCCCGGCCATGTTCGACAGCGTGGTCGGATCGCCGAAGATCTGCATGTCCGCCTGGCTGAGCATGTCCCCGATCGCGGCAGCAAACGCCTTCTGCACCTCGGCGTTGGCCTGGATCTCCAGCTTCTGGACCTCGAACTTAAGGGCCGCCTCGCTGAACGTCTGCTTGTTCTCCAGCTCCTGCCGCTCGACGTCCACCCGGGCCTGTTCCACTGCCACCCTCTCGCGATCGACGTTGATGTCCACCATCTTGACTGCCTCGTCGCCTTCGGCGCGGAGCTTGTTGGCCTCGGCATCGGCTTCGGCGAGCACCATCCTGGCTTCCTTTTGCTTCTCGGCCGCCTCGCGCTCGCCCTCGGCAGTCTTGACTTGAGTATAGGCAGCGACGTCGGCCTCGGTCTGCTCGCGGTACTTGGCGATGTCAACCTGCTGCTTTTCCTCGATCATCTTCTTCTCGGCCAGACGGTCGGCGGTGGCGGTGACGGCCACCGTTTCGATGCGCTGGGCCTCGGTCTCGCGTTCGGCCTCGGCGGCCTTGGCCTTGGCCTCGGCCTCGGCCCGGGCCGCTTCCTTATTGGCCACGGCGATTTCGGCCTCGCGCTTGGCCACGTCCACCGCCTGTTGCCGGGCGACCTCCGCCTCCTGGATCGCCTGATCGCGGCCCACTGCCTGCGTCTTCACCGCCCGTTCGCGCTGGACGTCGGTCACCTGGATCGACTGGTTCTTGGAGATGTCCGCATTCTTGACCTCCCGCTCCTTCGCGACTGCCGCCAGCTCCACTTCCTTGCGCTGCTGGATCTCGTATTCCTGCTTCTCGCGGAGTTTGGCCGCCTGAATGTTGGCGATTTCGGTGGCCTGGGTGGCCTCGGCCTCGGCCTGGTCACGCTCCAGTTCAAGCACCTCCTTGCGAGTCTGAACGTCCTTGTCCTTGACCTCCCGCTGGGCGTCACGGTCGATCCGGTTGCGATCGACGCGCTGCGTCTGGGTGATCTCGGTGATCTTGCGCAGGCCCTGGGCGTCGAAGACGTTCTGCTCGTTGAGGCTCTCAGGCGGGGTCTGGTCGAGCTGACTGATGGTCACCGTCTCGAGCTTCAGCCCGTTCTGCTGCAGATCGCCGCTCAGGCTCTCGAGCACCGAGGCCGCGAACTCGTCCCGCTTCTGGTGCAACTCGAGAAGATCCTTGGTGGCGGCCACACTTCGCAGGGCGCTGACCAGCTTCTCGTACACCAATTCGGACACGGCCCGGGCGTTCACGCTCTTTTCACCGAGCGACCGGGCGGCCTGCAGAATGTCCGGCTTGTTGGCATCGACGCGGAGATAGAACTCACTGGCGATGTCCGCGCGGAGGTTGTCGTGCGTGATCAGGGCGTCCGGACCGGCACGCTTGACGTCGAGCCGCATCGTCTCCAGGCTCACGTCCAGCAGCTTGTGCACGATCGGGATCACCAGCGCTCCACCGTCGAGAATCACCTTTGCCGCCCCGAGACCGGTTCGCACGTAGGCCTCGCTCGCCTTCGGCTTGCGGTACAGCCGGGCAAACACCATCGCGATCGTGCTGATCACCAGGACGATCGCCCCCAGCACCATCATGACGTACCCGGCGTTGGCGGGGATGTACTCTCCCCCCACCAGGGGGGCAATCAGCAGCACCAACCCTATCACAACGATTGTTCCGAAGGCCTGCATGTCGTTATCCTCCTTCCAGGCAAATGCTTCCCACGAATCGACTTCGATCCATTTCTGACTCGATCACTTTGCCCGACCAACAATGTACATGTTGCGTTTCTTAATGTACTTGACCAGAACCACTTTCTCACCCTTCCCGATGGGCTTTACGCCCTCCCGCACGCAGCACTTGGCCATGTGCAACGTCCCGAACCTGTCATACACGCTCACGCGGCCAATCCGCTCGTTCACGGGCAGCACGGTGATGCCGACCAGTCCGACCAATTGCTTGAAGCCGAGGGCGGTCGTCGAAAAGGACGGTACGTAACGCGCCATCAGCGAGCTCACGAAGCGAAGCACCACGAACCCGCCTACCAGCGCGATCAGCAGGCTGATCGGGAAGAGCGCCGCCGGCGATCCGAATCGCGACGCGATGACCTCATTGCTGAGCCAGCCGACGATGCCCACCGTGTAGCACAACACCATCAGCGCAATCGACAGCGGCACCTTGCCCAGCCCGAAGAGCTGAGCCAGCGCGTTGCCGATACTGAAGGTCTCGACATGCCCGGCGTGGACGTCGGCGTGCGCATCCGCGTCCGCATCCACATCCGCGTCCGCATCCACGTCGGCGTCAACGTCCACGTCCGCGTCAACATCGACATCCACATCCGCGTCAACATCGACGTCCGCGTCAACATCGACGTCCGCGTCAACATCAACGTCAACATCAGCATCGACGTCCACGTCGGCGTCGATGCCCGCATCGGCCTCGACATCGGTCTCGCCGCTGAGCCCGATCAACTGCAGCAACGTGAACACCAACCCGACGCCGAAGAACGTGATGAAAACCGCGTTGTACCAGGCAAACAGATCCGCAGCTTGAGCCAGTATCTCAACTGAGACCATCACTGCACCTATGTATGTTTGAGGCAGCTCAGCAAGGGCACCTCCCGGAGAGGACACCCTACGGGCATCATTCTGAGCGGGACCGGAGCGCCTTGCAATGGCAGGGGACGCCCGGGCTGGGCAGCGGATCGGTCCCGCGCCCCTGCGAGCGACACCTCAGGTTACTACTTATGTACCACATGGCGGCCCCGGTGGCTATTACAACCGGGGCAAATGTTTATAACCTTCGGGCAGCACAGGGGATGGGCAACCCCAGATCCCAGCCGCTCAGCCGCAAGCCGGCCCGTCCCCCACCCGGTCTGTTCATCGTTCATCATTCATCGTTCAGCCTTGAGCCCTATTCCAGACCGATCCGCTCTTGGATCGTGTCACCGCGCCGGGGCGGCTCGAACGGCAGGAAACCGGGAAGCAACGCCGGCACCTCCCCTCGCATCGTCAGCGTCACCGTCCCCCTCCAGGATGCCCCGAGTGGCGACGCCAGCGTGATCGATCCGCTCATCAACCTGCGAACCGCCCCCACGTCCACCGCCGATCCCGTCGCGGCGCACCACTGCTCGATCGGGATGTGAAAGGTGCGGCGCTCGGTCGGAAACGACCGGAACTCGGTCGATCTCACCTGCATGTAGAACGTTCGGCCAATCTGCTCGATGGTAACGGTGAAGGGTGACTTGGCCTCGGCGATGACGACCACGAACGTACCGACCGCCTGTGGCCAGGGGCGGCAGAGCGTGTTGAGCCTCCGGATCTTGTCCGCAACGGGCGTGGCGTCGGCAAGCCTGGAGATCGTCTCTTCATCGGGCTCGAGCCTGGACAGCCGGCACAGGGCTTCGGCCGCCGCTTGCCTGACCTGTCTGTCTTCATGCCCGCTGAGCTCAACCAGGCGCCGGCTGCCGATCGCTTCGAGGGCCTGGTCCACCCCGGAGCCGTTGGCGTCGTCGCGGGCCCGGTCGAGGATGGGTCGCAGTTGGGTGACGTTCCCGCAGGCGATCAGCAGAGCGGCCGCCCGGCGAGTGTCGGCTTCGCCGGCAGAGAGCATCTTCACGAAGCTCGGGAGATTGTCGTCGGTCACCTCGCCCGAGAACTCTCGGGGAAAGCTGTGCTCGTCGCCTCCCTGGCGGAGGTGTGCCACTGCACGCTTGAGGATGGTCTGATGAACCAGTTGTTCGCTGGTGGTTGCCGCCGACTCGCTTATCGCCCGCACAGCCCGGTACACGCCCGCCCCCACCAGCACCAGGGCGACCACCACGAGGATGAGGCGAACCGGAATCATGGACCAGATCGGCACCTTGCCGGGCGATGCCTGAGTTCGGCGTCGATGCACCACCCCCGTCACCTGGTTCGCCCCGCACGCCGGACACCGCACCGAGCCCTCCGCCAGCGGGGCATCACAGATGATGCAATGCTTGAGCTCCTGCTTCTCCTCTGGCGGCACGACGCCGATCCACGAGTCTTCACCGAGGTCGGTTTGCCTCCATGTGAACTTCGGGCGTGCCTGGCCGATCCTGAAGCTCTGGCGGCACTTCGTGCAGACGGCGGTCTTGCCCATCCCCTCGGTCATCGTGCGGTACGTCCGCCCGCAGTGTGGACACGCGACCCGGATCACGGGCACCTCCCTTGGCCGTGGTTGGACGGGAATATCATACCAGCTTGCGTGGGGCCTTGCCTCGCTGGAAGTCTTCCCCCGCGGGGTGTGCGATTTTAGCGCGCGCGGGCCCGGTTCACGATCTCGCGAACCTCGGGAACCGCGAAGTCGTATTCCGCGGCAAGTTCGCCGAGCTTCACATTCGTCGGTGTCTCGGGGGCAAGGCCGAGTTCCTCGAGGATTCTCGCGCTGGAAACGCCGGTGTTCCTCGCGATCTCCTCGAGCGTCAGGCGTCCGCAGACCTGCCTGTCGCCGGGCGTGTGCCCGGTTCCGTGCGGTTCGGATGCGGAGGACGCGCCTCCACCACCCCGGCTCGTTTCAACGTGCTCATCGTGCGGGACGTACTCGCCTTCAAGATTCCGCGAAGCCCACAAGATCGCCCCTGCCATCAATACCAGGATCGCAAGAAGAAACGCCACACCCGAACCTGTCACCCCCGCCCGCGGGGAAGAACTATGCGTTTCTGTTCGCCGGGAGCCGGCGATCTGGCCCGTGACAACGCACACCCAGCTCCAGTGCAGGGCAACGTGAACGAGCATCAGTCCGGCAAGGCCAACCGCAAGCCACCAGTGCAGGCCGCCCCAGCCGTGGCGGTTCCAGCCCAACAGGGTCAGGCCCGGCCCGCCGTCCGGACCGTGCCCGCTGCCCGGGGGCAACAGGTACTTCATGATTACGCCGGTCTCGATCAGAGCCAACATGACCAGCAACGAGATTGCATCCAGGACGAAATTGACGCGACTGCGACTCATGATACTCAGCCCCTATCTACGCTTCTTCGAGTTCCTTCCTGCGAGGCAGGACCATGTCCCGCAGCCTAAACCACGCTCCCACGAATCTCAAATACTCAAACTGACCCATCTCCCCGCGTTCATCGTCCGTAACATCAAAGAGCCGCGGGCTTTAGCCCGCGCGGCCCTTCGAATGGCCTCACAGCGCCCTCTGGGTTCGCAAGGCCGCGCAGGCTTCAAGCCTGCGGCTCCTCGCCCGGGAAGCGGTCAGTCTGAGTCAAATAGAGGTTGGCCACTGACTTTTCCGTTCACGTTTCCTCGGTGCCTTCAGCCGGCGCACTTCGGATCCGTCGGCTCGCCCGCCCCGCCCAGGCAGCGTTGAAACAGGCCGAAGTCCGACTGGTCAACGTCCCCGTCGTTGTCCTGGTCCAGGCACGTGCACACACGCCCGTCAGCCGTCGGCGACCACGAAGCACCCGGCCCGCTGGCACACGTCTCAAGCAGCTCGTAATCATCGAGGTCCACGTCACCGTCACCATCGGCGTCGGCTGCGGGATATGCGCAATTCTCCATCTGGTCCCGCCAGAGCGTGAAGCCATCGATATCGTCCGAGAGCGGTTGAGCAAGCAGCGGCTGACTCGATCCGGTCATGAACGAGTAATAGACCATGTTGGGATCCAACCCGCCGGACTCGTCCACGCCCGGCGTCTGCGGGTCGTCGTCGTCCACGCTGAACAGTATCGCCAGCGCCATTCCACCCGGATGATTCGGATCACGCAACCACGCGAGTTCAAACGCGTCCACGTCGGTGTCGTTTGACAGACCCAGATGGATCACATCGTCAATGACGCGAACCGCACCGCCGGGGGCTAACTCATAAACGTCGCCGGCATCGAGGCCATTCGTGCCTTCGTGATCGGCGGTGAACAGCCAGACCGGACATGCATCCCTGCCCTGAACGATATCCAACGAGTCCACGTCGTCGTCGTCCACTTGGGCCGTGTCCGGGTTGGGCGCCAGGCTCTGATGCACGGTGATTTCATCTGCAAACGGGTACTGCAAGGCGAGGGCATACGGCGGCGGGCCCTCGACAAGCCGTACGACCGCCCCGAGCACCTCGTCCGTTGCGGCGGTGGTGCCATAGGTGTGCCCACCGGGCGACAACGCGGTAACCGGCACGTCGCCCGCCGGCCAACCGCCGGCCGCGTCGTCGTCAAATGAGATCAGCAGGTACCGTGCCGCGAAGATGCAGCTCGACTCGAACTGCGGGATCGGTTCAGACAACGGCGTATCCTCCGGAATGAGCTGCGCGTCGTGGATCGACACGTCGATCTGGTCGTGCCCGTCCAGGTCGAAGTAATCGCCGTAGTCCTGCGGGCTGCCGGAACCGACCGGCACCCGCGTCGCCGGCGGGTTGCCGTCATCAGGCGGGTCAGGATCGGGATCGCTTGCGAAGATGCTTTCGTCGTCCTTGAACCCATCCCGCCCCGGTGGGACCACCGGCGAACCTTTCCAGTCATAAACGTCGCCGGGATCGAACGCCTCGTCGCCGTCAGTACTCGGATCGCTCAACTCCGTATCCGAGCCCGTGTCCAGCGAGAACTCCAGCGTAATGTAGTTCACCTGCAGGTAGGGCCACAGCGCCTCGTCCCAGTAGTTCGTGCTGCGAAACTGGGCGAGCGGGCTGATCGTCTCGTAGCCCGGATACGCCTCGAACTCGTCGGCGTCCTTGATCAGCAGTCCGCAATTGTCACGCGTTCCCTCGAGCCATTCCATTACCAGATCCGTCACGTCCCAGGTCGTCCAGTTGCCCACGGCCGGAACAACCGTTGACGCGTAGACGGTGGGAGCGAAGTCCCCGCCCCCCGGGCGGTACGCCGGGACCCCAGCGTTATAACTGTCCCAGTAAACGGGGCTGGCTGATTGGTAGTCGTCGCGTGCCGGCCAGTTGGACTCCAACTCGTCCCAGGGGTTCGTGACGCGATGGACGTGGTACGTTCGGCCTTCAGGATCGTCCCAGTGATACGTATGCAGATACAGACCGAGCGTGGCACCGGTGATGAGATGGGTATCGACGGCGACTTGCGACATGTCGAACTGAAGCAGCGTGCGCATGTTCTTGATGTCCCCCCACAGTGCCGCCGTCCGTACCCGCAGCTCCATGTCGTTCCCGTAGTTGGCCGTATATCCCGACGAACACGAATTGATCCAATTGTCCGCCACGGGGTAGAGCGTCTGCGCCCCCGCCTCCGGCGGCAGTGTCGCCGAGGCCCATACGCAAAGACTGATGCCCAAGCCACGGACGAGCAAGCCGTGCGTTGGACGCCGCACCTTGTGCGAACCACACCAGGCATACCTTCCCATGATCTGGCCTTCCTTCCTCTGCAGGTTATCGTTGTCCCTGTCAGGATCAGCGGCATCATCCGAACGCCGTCTTACCGGCACCCCGACCCCTTCTAAGCCGGACCGCCGAATGATCAGGGCATGTCGAATTGCGGGTCATTACCCCAGAACGGCTTCTCCCAGGGCTTTTCTGACATCTCCACGGGCACATCCGCTTCGCGAATGATCGCGACGTGGCCGTCGTGAAAAACCGCGTTTGCCCGCCAATAGGCCCTGTTCGCCGACTGGTGGTGGCGATACGCTACGTTCTTGTTCACGCAGCCCGGCCAGCCGACTGCCAGTGGGTGGTCGTTCAGGTTGGCGGCCGCGTCACAAAACGCCAGCGCCCGGTCAGGGTGTTGCACCTGGGTTCGGCGCCGCCCCTGTTTCGAGCGGGCCCGGCGCATGCCGAAGCAAGACGTATTGGCGGCATAGCTCACCCAGCAACCCTTCGGCTGATCGTCCAGGCAGCGATCCGGGCGACGGTCACTCGGACAGCTCACGAGCGATCGCCCTTGCGGATCAGGTGACAACGCCAGCGGCTTGATAAACGCCGGGTTCTGCCACCAGTTCTCCGGGCCGGGCTGGTCGTCATGCGACTCCGCGGTGGGCAGCCAGTCCTTACTGACATCCGCATACAAGCTCAGCGCCGAGCCGATTTGCCGCAGGTTGCTCCCGCATACCGTACACCGTGCGTTCTCTCGCGCCCTGTGTAGGGAAGGAAGGAGGATGGCCAGCAGCAACGCGATGATACTGATTACCACCAATAGCTCGATCAGCGTGAACCCGACCAACCGAGCTTCCTTGCCGCGCGGTATGCTTGAATCAACCCGGGTCATCACTCTCGCCCAACGGACGTTCCGCTTTACGTTTTCCGCCGCCAAGACCGCACCAAACCCGCGAATCCTGTGCCGAACAGAAGCAAAGCCGACGGCTCGGGAACGTAGTTGACCTCCAGATACGGCCTGAACGCGGTATTGCTGAACTCCGAACTATGGAACATCAGGAGGTAGCTGATATTCCCGCCTCCGGGGTCCGACTCGATTTCGTCCGAGTCCTTGATGATGAGCCCGTGGTTGGCGGTGCCATCGACCCAGTCCTTGACCAGGCAGGTGACGTCCCAGGTCATCCAATCAGCGGTTCCGGCCGGTACGACCGCTGAGGCTGCAGCCGTCGGGACGAAGTCGCCGCCGCCCGGCTGGTAGGAAGGCGAACCTGCGTTGCAGGCATCCCAGTAGACGGGGGTCGGCTGATCGTAGCCGTCTCGCGCTTGCCAGGTCGAACCCGTTTCGGTCCAGGAGTTCGTCAGTCGGTGGACGTTGCAGGTTCTGCCGGCAGGATCGGTGTGACCCTGAGCCCCCCCATAGCTGAAGTAATAGAGCCCGAGCGTGGCGCTCGTAATGAGACTGCTGTCGCCCGGCAGCCCGCTGAGGTCGAAGTTGAGCACCGACCGGAAATTCTTGGGCTCCTTGCCGCCCGGCGGACCCCACCAGGAGGCTCGCACCCGCAACTGGTCCATCGCGCCGTTGTTGACCGTGCACCCCGCTGAACAGGAACTGAGCCAGTTGTCCGCTTCCGGCGAGAGCGTCGCCGTGTCCGCCTCAACCTGCGGTGCCGCAATGACGCAGGCAAGAACCGCAACGCCCAAATAACGTGAAATACTCATGAGTCTTCTATCCTCCTGTAAAAGGTACTATCCAAACCGCGGGGCAGACGCTGGTTTCGATTCCGTCGAGAGGTTTACCTGCCTTCGCGGTGCACCGGGGACAATGGCAGGTCAACGCCGCGATGAATCGCGACAACGGCCTGCCCCTACCGGTTCCCTGTTCAGAAGGTGGGCGGTGCGCGAGGTGATCGTATCTGGAAGTCGCAGGTATCCGCCCGCAATTCGACACTTGGCGGGGGATACAGGTACAGAAAGGTTGCCTCATCGCAGCAGGTGGCGAGGCTCGCGTCGCCGACCACCGTGGTTGAGCCAAACGTCAGTTGACGGCAGATGGGGCAGTCTTGTTCGTCAAAATCGTGGTCGGGTCCTTCAACCCAAAGATGAGCCGCAAGCGCCACCCCGGTTGACAGGGCAAGGAAGCTCGCGAGGGCAAGCAGGACGGTGGTCTCTCTCCGAACCATTTCGATTCCAGCGATGAGTTTTGGTCCTCGCCAGTGAGACCGAGTCGCAACTGTATCATAAGGATATACGTTGCCTGTTGTGTTGTCAACGCGGGTCGTTGCGGCAAAAGGGCCGGTCCCTTGTGATCCTCTCTTGCTCTCTGGCATCGGGAGCTGCAGGGGGAGTGGTTCCCGCCGGGACGTCTATACCGGTAACCCCTTTCGCGGTAAGATCTTACTCGGCAGGAGGCGCCGCCGGTCGCGCGGGCAACTCTCGCGCGTCTTTGCAAGAAACAGGCTCGGCACGGCAAGAATGATGAGGGCGGTGTGCTTGAATCGGATGTCGGGCGACGTGACCTTGGAGACCGGACATGCGGGATAAAAGCGAAGACAGGAAACCGTGGCCCTGGTGGCTCAAGCTGTTGTTGGGGGTCAGCCCGATCCTCGTGCTGTTGGGCATCGGGTTTCTGTTCGACGGCAACGCCCGGCGCAGACTTAATCGGGCAATGGAGGAAGCCCGCGCCGGCGGCGGGCCGGTGACAATCCAGGAACTCCAGGCAGCACGCAGGGTGTGGTCGGACGACGAGAACGGGGCGTTGGTCATCGTGTCGCTCAGCTCGCGGCTGTCGGCCATCCCGGGCGAGGAAGGGATGGATGCCCTGCCGATCTTCGGTGCTATGGTGCGCGGTCGCCGGCACGAACCGCCGCCGCTCGGCGGAAAGTGGCCCGAGGAGGTGGACCAGGCCGTTGCCGCCCAGCTTGAACGCCTGTCCCCGGAACTCGCCACCATCGACCGCCTCTTAGACTATGAAGGCGGGCGATTCCCTACGAAGATCGCGCCTAATCCGGTCAACACACTTCTACCCCACCTTTCGCAGCTCCGGACGGCGACCAGACTCAAGTCGTCGCAGACCACCTACCGGGCGATGCACGACGATACCGCGTCGTTGATCGATGACGTCAGCGTCATGCGCCGGTGCGGCCGACTCCTTGAGGATGAACCGTTCCTGATATCTGCACTGGTGCGGGTCGCTTGTGATTCCCTGACCGTCTCGACGATCGAGGACGTCTGTGCCCACGCGACGCTCACCCCCGAGCAGTTGACGCAGCTCGAACAGCAACTTGCCGCCATGGCAAGCGAGAACAGGATGTACTGGGGCATGCTTGGTGAACGTGGCTTTTTCATCGGGGCGGCCGACTGGTTTCGCAAAACCGGCGATTTGAGCGGGGCCGGTGGACCGACACTGCGGGTTACGACCAAGCTGCCCGGCCTGCGGGGCTGGCTGATGCGCGACCAGGCGACGGGCCTGCGCCTCTTCAACCGGATCATCCGGGTTCTCGAAGACCCCGAACGAAGACTCCAGGTGGCGCGCGAGACCGATGCCGAGTTGGAGAAGCTCGGCGATTTGTCCTTTTTCTGGTCGCCCATGACCAGGCAGTTGATGCCCTCCGTCGCCCGTTCGCTGGAACTCGATCTGCGTCTGACAGCCCAGGCCCGATGCGCTCAGACCGCCCTGGCCATCGAACGCTACCGCATCGACAATGGGCTCTTTCCCCAGCAGCTCGACCAGCTCATGCCTCGCTACCTCGACTGCGTGCCCACCGACCCCTTCGACCGCAAGCCGCTTCGCTACCGCGTGGATGATGACGCGGTGATCGCCTACAGCGTCGGTGAAGACATGACCGACAACGGGGGTGAAGTGGAACAGCGCACGACGGGAAGTCGGCGGGATCGGGGATTCGTCCTGTTGGTGCCCGAAGCCCGGGGAAGGCCCGCGGCCAACGTTCAGGACAAGGATGGCGCGAAACCGAACATGATCTTCATTCTGACCGACGACATGCGCTGGGATGCGATGGGCTGCGCGGGCAACGGGCTCATCAAGACCCCCAACCTGGACCGGCTGGCGGATCGGGGCGTCATGTTCCGCAACGCCTTCTGCACCACCAGTATCTGCAGCGTCAGTCGCGCGAGCTTCCTCACCGGCCAGCACGCCCGCCGACACGGGGTCCGCGATTTCTCCACACCACTGTCGCCCCAGGGGTTCGCCCGGAGCTTTCCCGCTTTGCTGCGGAAGAACGGGTATCGCACCGGCTTCGTCGGCAAGTGGGGCCTGGGCGGTCTGCTGCCCGAGGAGGAGTTCGACCACTGGGCGGGCTACGCCGGCCAGGGCAAATACTTTGAAAACGGTGACCCTGAGCACCTGACCGCCAAGATGGGTGAGAAGGCACTGCGGTTCATCAGCGAATCCCGCGACCGGCAGCCGTTCCTCTTATGCGTCAGCACCAAGGCCCCGCACTGCCAGGACCAGGCCCCCAAGCAGTTCCAGCCCGACCCCGCGTTCGATCATCTCTACCAGGACGTGACGATCCCCGCGCCCAAGACCGCCAACGCCCAGGCGTTCGAGGCTCTGCCCGAGTTCATCCGCCGGTCCGAAGGCCGAACCCGATGGCAACGACGCTTCAACACTCCCGAGCGGTACCAGGACTCGGTCAAGAACTACTACCGCCTGATCACCGGCGTCGATCACCTCGTGGGGCGGATCATGTCCAGGCTCGATGAGTTGAAACTGGCCGATAGCACCGTCGTCATCTTCACGTCGGACAATGGTTTCTTTCTCGGCGAGCGCGGCCTGGCAGGCAAGTGGCTCATGTACGAGGAATCGATCCGCTTGCCGCTGATCGTCAGGCATCCGAAGCTGCGTCGCGGGTCGGGCCGCGAGAAGATCGAGGAGATGGTTCTCACGATTGACATCGCGCCGACGATCATGGACTTCGCCGGCGTGGATATCCCTTCGTCCGTGCAGGGTCGGAGTCTCAAGCCGCTCATGTCAGGCAAGCCGTCAACGTGGCGTCGCGAATGGTTCTACGAGCACCACTATGGCCACAAGGGCCGAATCCCCAGGACCGAGGGCGTCCGGACGGGCCAGTGGAAGTACACTCGCTACATTGACTCGCAACCCCTTTACGAGGAACTGTTCGACCTCCAAGCAGACCCGTTCGAGGAGCACAACCTGGCCCCGGGCCCGCAGCATGCCGATGCGCTTAAGCGTATGCGGCAGCGCTGGGGGGAGCTGGCCGAGGCCGCAAAGTGAAACGCGACACCCACGAAGACGCAGTAACATATACGCACTGAGCGAATCCCGACGGGTAGAGTTTCAGCAAACCCTCGGCTGCCCGTTACTCGCGGTCGGCCTATGACGGCACCGCAAAGGTGCCGGATGCCCCGGAGCGTTCTCGCGAGGGTCGAAGCCAACCAGGAAAGCAGCCGGGAGCGAAGCGGTATGACCAAAAATGCCGTGATCACCTTGCTACGGAGCGGGTGGTCCATGATTTTCCGGGGACCGGCGGCGACGTCCCATTTGTGGTGAGCCCTTCGTCGGAGCGCAAACTGTTTTTTGCCGCACGCCGATGGAAGCTGACGCGCGATTCATGCAGGCGTGGGCATTGCCGACATGGCTGGATTTCCTTCCGTCGGTGACAGGGCAGTCTCAGCCGGGCTTTGCCCCTTGTGAATGCCATGACTCACGGGTAAACTGAGGTGCACTGCTGGGAGTCACCGAGCGATGCGTTGCAGAATTCTTCGGCAAAGGACAA
>CAZOIA010000039.1:0-34580 GCA_964579675.1 uncultured Planctomycetales bacterium
CGAGTGCTTTTTGAAAAAACCGCGCGAAAATCGCAAAGATCACGCTTGGTCAAGGGCTAGTGCTTTTCAAACCGGCAAGCTCTGCCGACTATCTCATCCTGGTTACTGGCGATGGTCGCAGCATAGAGCTACGATACCCGCACGCAAAGAGGGTATCGTTGCGGCGGATCGGGCTGTCAGGGCCATTGCCCGCTTGTTGAACGGGAATGTTCTCCGCAAGGAGCGAACCATGAGACCGGAGATTGTTAAACCGACCGAAGAGCAGAAGCAGCTTGCCCAATCGTGGCCAACGTGGAGCAAGGAGGCAAGCGCGTTTCCCTGGGAGTATGACCAACAGGAAACGTGCCTGATTGTTGAAGGCGATGTCACCGTGATAAACGAAGAGGGCGAGAAGTTCGATTTCGGCGCGGGCGATTGGGTGGTGTTCCCTCAAGGCATGAAATGTACGTGGAAGATCAAGAAGGGCGTCCGAAAACATTATCGGTTCGGGTAACTGAGGGTGCAGGGACTCGAACCCTGGACCCACGGCTTAAAAGGCCGTTGCTCTACCGACTGAGCTACACCCCCAAGCGCTCCATTGCCAAGAGCTTACTTGAGTCCCGCCCGTCCCCGGGTTCTTACTTGAACAGCAGTGGTGACACCCGCGAGGGAACGTGCCCCGTCCGTGGCGGAAATCAAGGCCTGTCCGCCACCGCGCCGGCGATCATCACTGCTGGACCGGCAAAGAGTCATCTCGATGGTCAATTCTACCCGAAAGCCCGCCACCAGGCAAAGCAAGCCATACAAGTATTCCCCGCTCTTTCCGCATGCCACGGGCCGCCGGGCGACCAAGATCCGGGCAAAGCTACACCACGTCGGTGCCTGGCGGGAAAGCAACCGCATTGACATTGTCATGGTGCTTCGCAAAAACGGTCCCGTCCTGACCCGTATCGTTGTCCCGGAGCTTCACTGTCTTCCGATGGGAAGGTGTGAAGCCCCCGCCTCCGTACGTGTTTAGCGACCTCCGACGCGATCAGGGCCGTTCCGACACGGTCAGAGCCGGCCTCTGCGAGGCCGGTGTTTCCTCGGACGGGAAAGCCTCGCGTCGCGAAGGCGCACCGGGCTCGCATAACCCGGCTCGGAGCCGTTGCCCAGGCTAAACACGTACTCGCCTTCAGGCGAGGGTCGTTTATTTCGGCGACCGGGCGATGGACACCGGCCTTTGTCCCGTAGCGGTCCACCAGTGAGGCGTGAGCGTGCTCCGGTCGGCCGTGACAGCGAAGGGGGCTCTCCTCCATGCGTCGGGCGCTGAAATGTGCAAGGTATGCCCGCCCATCCAGCTCGACTTCTCCCACCCACCGGTCGGTTTCAGGATTGCTTGTTGAAGTGGTCAATCATCCTCAGCTCTGCCGCGTGACGCAGTGCTGATAGCCAGACGGCGCGCACCGATGCCCCGGCCTCTATGTCGGGCAGTCTGATCGGGCATGTAAGTTACCTCCCGCCATCCGGGCGAAGAGCGGACGGCGTCCGATAACTCACGCCGGCGAGCGAAACGGACGGTGGGCGGCTACGCTTATCCCGGATTACTCACCACGAAGGCACGGAGACACGAAGGAAACGAAGAAAACAATGAGACCGATCGAAATCGACGCCTCGGGTACCGACATAGTCATCATCAACGTCATCAACACCCTTCTCGAAGCCTCGACCCGGGAGGATTTCACCTAACTTCTTTTCTCCGTGGCCTTTGTGTCTCCGTGGTGAGTTCATTCATGAATAACCCGGATTATAGGGCGAACTCATCCCCGACGTTGGATGATCCGACAAGACCAGTACGCCGGTAACGGGAGCGTATGTGCGCGCCCGGGCCGGGGGTAGGAGAGGGTGCGTCCGCTGGACGGGTGGGAACAGCCGGCAGGGAATCGAGGCATTCGCGTGGGCTCAGGTGCGAGGCGGCGGGTGATTCGTGACGCAGTTGTGGCTCTATCGTGATGTCCTGTTTCAGCTCGTCCGGCGTGACGTGCTGGTGCGGTATCGGCATTCGCTGCTGGGGGTATCGTGGGCATTGCTTCAGCCGCTGGGGCTGATGCTGCTGTTCACGTTCGTGTTCACGCGGGCGGCCTCATTGGGGGCGATCGAATCGCTTGGCGAGCCGTACCCCCTGTTCGTATACGTGGGTGTGCTGCCCTGGACGCTGTTTGCCGCCGGTCTGATCGGTTGCACGCAGAGCCTCGTCTCGCACCGCGACCTGGTGACGAAGGTCTACTTGCCCCAGCAGATCCTCCCGCTCGCATCGATTGCCGGGGCGCTGTTCGATTTCTGTGTCGCATCGGTTGTGCTGGTGGGTCTGGTGGCCTACTACCACGTGACGACGGACTTCTCGTTCCGGTTTCAACCGGTGCTGCTGATGTTGCCGGTGGTGGTCGCGGTGCAATTGCTGCTGATGGTGGGGCTGGGGCTCTGGCTGGCGCTGGGCAACCTGTGGTACCGGGACGTGAAGTACCTGTTCGCGGTCGGGATTCAGATGTGGATGTTCCTGACGAACGTGCTCTACCCGCTGCCGTCGGAGGGATCGACGGCGGTGCGGGTGTTGACGACGATCAACCCGATGGTGCCGATCATCTCCGCCTATCGGAGCATCGTGATCGATGGGCAGCCGCCGGCACCAGTCCCGTTCGTAACGGCACTGGCGGTGGCGGTCGGTTTCGCAGCGAGCGGGTGGGCCATCTACCGCGCGTTGGAGGGGCGATTCGCCGAGCGAGCATAGATTGCATGGAGGCACGAGGGACGTGACGACGACGGCAACGGCTTCAAACAAGGGCGAACCCACCGTCGGTATGGAGGCGTTTATCGACGAGGAGCGGCCCCAGAGTTGGTCGCGCCAAATGGTAGCCCTGCTCCGCACCGGTCACTATCGTGAGGGGTACGACATTCTGGCCGAGAAGATGCCGTTCGTGGAGAGCCAGCTCCGTCCGTATGCGGAGCGGCTGGCGGGGCGGGAGAACTACTGGACGCACACCTTCGCCTGGATGAGCCGGTTCATCGACAGCGCCCGGCCGCAACGAATCCTTGACGTCGGCTGCGGCGTCGGCCCGGTCGCCATCGAATTCGCGCAGATGGGGCACCAGACGTGGGGCATCGACATTCTGCCGGGCATGATCGAACGGGGGCGGGAGCTGATCGACTCTCTTGAACTCTCCGATCGGGCCCATCTCGTCCAGGGCGATATCCGTTCCCTGGGGCGGTACTTCGACGGGCGGTTCTTCGATGCGGCGGTGGCGTGTGACATCTTCGAGCACCTGGACGAAGCGTCACTGCTGAAAGTGCTCGAAGGGCTCTGTCAGGTGGTTCGGCCGGGGGGGACGATCGTGGTCCAGACGTCGCCGGGGCGACACTACTACTGGTTCGAGCCGGACCGCTGGAAACTTCTGGCGCTGCTGGCTCCGTTCGCCTGGCTGCCCGACCGCATGTTCACCGCCTATGTACGCGGGATCGAGCGGAGCCTGCTCCGCGGGCTTCGCCAGGAACACGTGCGGTTCTACCGGCACGAGTATGGCCACATCAACTGCATGGACCCCGTTGATCTGCCCGGTCTGCTGCGGCAAGCCGGGCTCGAGAACGTTCGCACGTTTGCCGTCCACGCACATCGGGGCTTCAAGGACGAGGGCTGTCTGCGATCGCGGTGGACGCGGTGGTTGTTTGGGGCGAAGTCCATCGCCTGTCGGAACGTGTTCGGCATCGCGACGGTGGCCGGGGCGTGAGAGAACGGAGGACGAGTGATTCTCGCACCGGCGAGAGACACGGCCCGGTTGCAGATCGGCCGCTGCGGAGAATCGACCCGGGCAAGGATGCGGAGGCAATGAGTCAAACGCCGTCTACGGCAATCGAGATCGAAGGTCTATGGAAGCGTTTCCGCAAGGGCGGGGCCGAGGGCCTGCTGTGGGAGGTGCTGAGCGGCAGCCTGCGCCGGCTGATCTCGAAGGAATACGCACCGCGTGACATGTTCTGGGCGCTGCAGGACGTCAACGTCCAGGTCCGACGGGGCGAGGCAGTGGGCATAATCGGACCCAACGGGGCGGGCAAGAGCACGATGCTCAAAGTCCTGTCTCGCGTGTTGCGGCCGGACCGCGGCCGGGTGAAGGTCAACGGGCGACTTAGCGGATTGATCGAGGTGGGGGCGGGCTTTCATGGCGATCTGACCGGGCGCGAAAACATCTTCGTGAACGGCGCGATCCTGGGCATGAGCCGGCGGGAAATCCGGCAGAAGTTCGACCGCATCGTCGAGTTCTCCGGGCTCGGTGACTTCCTCGACATGCCGGTGAAGCGCTACTCCTCGGGCATGTACGTCAGGCTCGGGTTCTCGATCGCCGCCCAGATGGAGCCGGATGTGCTCCTGGTGGACGAAGTCCTCTCGGTCGGCGACGTGCAGTTCAAGGCCAAATGCATGGACGCGATGCGAGGATTCCTTCGCAAAGGCACGTCGATCCTGTTCGTCTCGCATAACCTGGCGGCGATCAAGAGGTTCTGCAACCGTGTCGTCCTGCTGGACCGCGGGCGAATTCGATTCGAAGGCAGCCCGGACGAGGCCATTGGCGAGTATAGCCGGCTCGTGAGCGACCTGGAGGATGCGAATCCGACCGGGATCGAGGGGGCGCACATCGGCGGACGAATGAAGGCGCGCGGGCCGGCCTCGATCACGGGGGTGCGGATTCTCGACGGTGAGGGAAGGCCCGCCCGGACGCTGGTGTCGGGCCAGCCGATCCGGCTCGAAATAGACTACGACATCGACCAGGAATCGGGGGGGATCGACAACCCCAACTTCGCGATCTGTGTGCACATGTTCGGGGCGGGGTTGTTCTATCAGTTCGAGTCGCGCCGCGACGGGGTGGACCTGGGGCATCGCGTCGGGCCGGGCACGATTGCCGTGGGCATGCCGGAGTTGGCGCTTGGTGAGGGGGTGTACCAGATCAGTGTGGCGCTGGCCGACGAGAAGGGGTTGCCCGAACACGACTGGCACGATCGCGCCTACCGGATCAACGTGGTGGCCGACGGGGTAACCGACGGCCCCGTCCACCAGCGGCGGAAGTGGGAGATCGTCGAAGCCGGTGGCCGGGCACGCGAGCAAGGTCGGATGATCGCGAAGCCGCAAGCGGCAGTGGAGGGTGAGAAGGTGCAAGCGGCGACGGAGGGTGCGAAGGTACGGGCCACGGAAGACGTGGAGTCGCAGGCGGAAAGAGGTGCGGAACCGGAAGCGGTGTTGGAGGCGATTCGTGAGTGATTCAACCGCCCCGATTACGGTTATCGTGCCCTCCCTGAACGCGGAGCACACGTTGGGCGAAGCGTTGGAAAGCGTCTTCGATCAAACCGCGCCGCCGATGGAGGTACTGGTCATCGATGACGGGAGCACGGATCGCAGCGTAGCGGTTGCCCGGTCATTCAACTCGCGGGTCCGGGTGTTGCGTAATCCATCGCGGGGCCCGGGTGCCGCCCGGCGCCTGGGCGTGACGGAAGGCCGCGGCACCTACGTCGCCTTTATCGACGCCGATGATGTGATCGAGCCGGCCAAGCACGAAAAGCAACTGGCGGTACTGGACGGCGGCGACCCCTATACGTTCGTTCACACCGGCTCCGTGCTGCGCTGGTCGGATGGCAGCCGGCCGTCGTATCAGAGGAAGGGTTCCGAACTGGCGACGGGCCGATGCACGCAGGTCATCTTCGAGCGCAACCCGGTCTGCGGGGCTTCGACGATGCTCCGCCGGTCGCTGATCCTCGAGCTGGGCAACTACGATCCCGACCTGTTCGGCACCGAGGACTTCGGCATGTCGCTGATCGCATCGACCCGGTGCGAGTTCGTGTACATCCCGGATCCGCTCTACGTGATGGTGCAGCATGCAGAGAACATCACGCGGCGTTTGTGCCACATGGCGTACTATCACTGGCTGGCCCAGGAGAGGTTCCGCCGACACTGCCCGGGCGCGTTTGAGCAGCTCCCGAGGGTATCGGTGCAGCGATACATGGTTGAGCCGGTGTTGCAGGCCGTGCGAGAGGCCTACTGGCGCCGCGATTCGACCGACTACATGCGCCTGCTTCGACTGGCGATTTCGCTGGCGCCCGACGACCCCGAAATGCGGCAACTGTGGCGGCGGCGCCGGTTGCCGATGAAGGTTCTGCGCACGTGGGACCGCATGAAAGGAGAAGCAGCACAGGGAGCCGGTTTCAGTAGCGGAGTTCCGTCCGATACTGATCCGAGCCCCGAGCGCCAGCGCGGGGTATCGTGCGCCGGCGCCCGGACGACCGGTTGCCTGCGCGAAGGACCCGTCGCTGGCGCTCCGGGCTCTGACGGGTAACACCGCGAAACTGTGTGAGCGCAAACGCCCCCAGGTATGTCGGAGACATCGATGAGTACGATCGCCCACAAGCTGTCAGACCGGCGATGTCGGAATCCCGCGGGCAAGCCGCCTGGGACAACTGGGCCGCATCTGGCTCTCGTGGTTGGCCACCCGGGCGCTGGCGGCGGCATGGAGAAGCTCTGCCTGTTCCTGGTCGATACCCTCTTGTCAGCCGACTGGCGGGTGACGATCGCGCTGTCAGGCGAGGACATCTACGGGGATCTCGCAACGCTTGGCCGTCGGGCCGCCGTCGAACGCGTGGACTGGGTCGATCGCACGCTCAGGGGCGATCGCCGGTACCGGTTGCCTGCGATCCTCGACCGGCGGCGCTGGTTCCGGCGCGCCGGGCCGGACGTTGCACTGTTCGTCCAGTCGTCGAACACGCCGTTTCGGGCGTCGATTGTCGGGGCCCGGCTAGCCGGGGTGCCGATCGTCACGACGCATCGGACCATGCCCTGGGTGAGGGATTTCGTCCCACCGGGTCGGCACTTCTTCGGGCTGATTCCCGGGCTGGGGCTGCACAACCGGCGGCTGATTATCAAGACCCGGCTAACCGCCGGTCTGGCCGATTGCATCGTTTACAACAGCGAGCAGGTCCGCCACTGCTACGAACGTGAGTACGGCTATCCCTCGGGCAAAGGATGCGTCGTCGTCAACGCGGTGGACATCCCGGCCAAGGAAGCGAATAGCGGTAATCCTCGCGGCGAGGTCACGATAGGCTACGTCGGGCGATTGGCGGAGGAGAAGCGCATCGACGTACTGCTTCGGGCAGTGGCGTCACTGAGATCGCAACGGAAGGTCCGGCTTCTGGTCTGCGGAGCTGGCCCGGAGGAAACGTCACTGGCAAGCCTGGCCGGAAAACTTGGCATCAGTGATCGGGTCGAGTGGTGCGGGACCACCGACGACGTCTGGTCGGTGTATGACCGGACGGACATCGTAGCACTGTGCTCACGGCGTGAGTCATCGAGCAACATGGTTCTCGAAGCGATGGCGGCGGGCAAGGCAGTGGTGGTCACGGACGTCGGCGGCTTGCCGGAGCTGATCGGCCGCGGGGGCTGGGGGGTCTGTGTGCCGCCGGGAGATGCGTCGGCCCTGGCGGCGGTGCTGGATCGGCTCGTAGGAAACGACGACGAGCGAACGGCAATCGGCGTGCGAGCCCGCCAGGCCGCTCGCGAAAGGCATGATCCAAGTGTGGTTACTCAATCGTGGCTCGGACTGTTGGCGGACGTGGCGGGCAGGCGGGCCGGGCGAGAGATGATGAATAGCAAACGGTTGCCTGCACGGCTCTCTGACAGAGGGATGGGGCACCCGGCAGTGACGGAGTCGCCGGCTTGAGTCCCGGAATCGTACTTGTTTGTGATCCGCACAGCGCCCGAGCGCAAGGCGACGTAGCAGGCATGCTGCGTGCGCTGGGCGTGACGCAGCGCGCAGGTGGCCCAGACGGGCACATGGTTGCGGCGGGCACCGGCGAGGGCTGGGCGGTGGCGGCGATCCCGCCTCCCGCGTCCGAACCGACCTGCGGCGCCTGCATCTACACCGATGGCCAGGACATCCTCATCTGGGCCGGCGAGATGTTTCTGCCCGAGACCTGGCGGGCAGGCGTCGAGACGCCTACGCCCCAAGAGGCAATCGGTGCCGCCGTCCTTCGCCGCCTTCAGGCCCTGGGCGTCGAGGTGCTAGCGGAGGTGGACGGCGCGTTTTGCGGGGCGTGGTACGACCGGAGCCACGGGCGCTGGGCGATCTTCAACGACAAGCTGGGGCTCATCCCTGTCTTCTACGCCGGCCAGGAAGATCGGCTGGTGGTGGCACCCAAGGCCTGGCTGGCCTGGCAGGCAACCGGTGAGCCGCTGAACGTCAGCGAACTCGGCGTCGTGGACCTGCTTCGCTGCGAGAACATGGTAGATGAGCACACCTTGATCAAGGGCGTTCGTTGGCTCAGGGCCGGACACGTCCTGATCCGAAGCGAACAGGGCCTGCGATCTTGCCGGTACTCGGACTTCCATTATCGCGGCAAGTCCGGCTCCACCCAGGACGAGCTCATCGACGGTTACGTGGATGCCCTGCAACGCACGATGCAACGGCACGCGGTTGCCGAGGCACCTCTGCGACTAGGGATCAGCGGCGGGCTCGATTCGCGGGTGTTTCTGGGGATGTGCCAGCGGATCGGGCACACGCCGGCGTGCTTCACCGCGGGTTGGGCATTTGGGGATGACGTTCGGTTCGGCCGGCGGCTCGCCCGGGCGGCTCGGGCGCCCCACGAGTGGGTGCCGCTGAAGGAACATTCACTGCCCGATCGACTCGTCGATGCGATCGTCGAGACCGACGGCCTGCACGGGGCGGGTCATCTCGCACCGGCGACGGCGATGAGAGCTCATCTGCGGGAGCTGGCGGGGTCGGTCCTGCTGGAAGGCTACATGCAAGGCGTCCTGGGTGGGGCGTACGTTCCGGCAGATGAGCAGATTGCCTCGGCAGCACCGGCGCATCAGAGTGCATGGGCACGTCGGCGCCTGCACGCCGGCGGCGACGCCGAGCTGATCAACGGGCTGCTGCTGCCCGAGCTGGCGATGGAAAGCTTCCGGCGCTGGCAGCAGCGGGTGGATGACGGCTACCGCCGGGCCCCGACCCGGGACCCGCTCGAACGGGCGGAGTACACGATCGCCAGCGGGCGGAGCGGGCGGATCGACGTGCTCGGCACCGCGTTGCTGCGCCGGGACGTGCTGGTGCGGAACCCGGCGTGCGATCGGATCATGCTCGACTGGCACGCAACGGCGCCCGTGCGCCTCCGCCGGGGCAAGCGGATCTATGTGGAGGTAGTTCGCCGCTGTTTCCCACGACTGGCCCGGGTCCAGCGGACCGCTTCCAGCGGTTTGCCGATTGCCGAGAGCCGCTGGCTTCGCGAGTACTTCTGGCAGCGGGAGAAGCTCCACCGCTGGTGGGCTGGCCTGCGCTACCCCTGGACCCGCACGTGGGGCACCGGCGGGCACGCCATCCGGGCGTGGACGCTGGAGACCTGGCGGAGCGGCGGCGGGCTCGACGTACTGACCGAGCCGAACGCCCGCGTGCTGAACTGGGTGGAGCGCCGACCACTGCTCGCGTTATGGGACCAGGCCACGCGAGATCCACCTGTAGCCGGCCCACTTCTTGATCGGGCGAGCCCGCTACTTAATCTGGCGACCATCGAAACCATGGTCCGTTGGCTGGAGCGGTTGCCCGCGGGAATGAGCCCTGCACGAGCGGATCGGGTGCGGTTCCGCTCGTTTGTCCCGGTACGGTCCGGACAGACCGATAAAACCGCCCGGCTCGTTCGCTCCCCGTGAGCCGCCCGACATTGCCTAAGCGCGTCCGAGAAGTCCCGTCCACACCTCAACTTCGCCGGTCACAGACCGATATCTACAGCAGGCGTGTGTTTATCGGATTTCGCTGCGCGCCGCGGTCCCTGAGGTTACGTCTGTCCCCACGAGGGAAACCGGTCAATTCGAGCATGAAGGCAGGCATTTGAGCCGACGTTTGAGACTGGGACTAATCGCATACGAGTACCCGCCGCTGATCGGAGGAATGGCGACGTGCGCCCGGGCGCTGGTGCGGCACATGGCCGATTGCGGGTACGAGGTGCACGTATTCGCCAACGAGCGTGCGGCGCCGGAAACCTCGGCGGTGGTGCATCCGGTTCTGACCACGGACCTGGCGCGGGACCTGCCCCGGCTGGCCCGGTTCGACGCGGACCTCTGGCACGCGATCAACTTCGGATACGCGCCGCTGGCGTTTCGCAGGCGTCCGTTCGTATTGACCGTGCACGGGACGGACTTCCTGACGCCGTGGGTCCGCTTCACGATGGATCACCTGCCGCTGCTGTGGCGAACGGCCGACTGGCTCAACACGCGGACCGCCAGGCGGGCCCTGTATCAGCCGGCACTCCGTTGTGTGGATCAGGTGCTGACGCCGAGCCGGTTCTCGGCCCGACTGTTCCGGCGCGAGTACCCGTCGGTGGGCCCGCTGCAGGTTGTTCCCAACGGCGTGGATGAGTGGTTCGGCCAGAGCACGAAGGATGGTGCTCGCAAGCCGGTGCGTCATCCCCGCCGGCTCCTGACGGTGTGCAACCTCGACGTGGCCAATCGCCGCAAGAACGTGGACGGCCTGCTGCGGGCGGTGGCGCTTCTCGACGGTCAATTCGATCTGGAGTGCTGGATCGCCGGCGACGGGGCGGAGCGGCCGGCTCTGGAACGACTGGCCCGGGAGCTGGGGATCGCTCAGCGCGTAAGGTTCCTGGGTCGGGTTGACCGCGAGTCCTTGCGGGAGGCATACGCGTCTTCGAGCCTGCTGGTCCTGGCCCCGAGGCCGAGACCGGGCGACGTTGAAGGGTTCGGCATCGTCTACCTGGAGGCGGCGGCAGTGGGGACGCCGTCCCTGGCGAGCCGGTGCGGCGGCGCGCCGGACGCGGTCGCCGACGGCGAATCGGGATTCTTCGCCGCCGACCCGAGCCCCGCCGGTATTGCCGACGCCCTGATCCGATTCTTCAGCGGCCAGGTCCGGTTCGACGAAATTGCGGTGCGCGATCACGCCGCCCGACATGCGTGGCCCATGGTACTGAGACAGGTGGAAAGGGTATACGAGCGGCTCCTTTCCTGCCGGCCTTCGGGTCGCGCTACGATTAGACCCCAAGCAGTCCGTCAAGCGAAACCTGCGCCGGCGCTGCGCGTCCGATCCCGTAGCGAGGAATCCTGGGCCACCTGGGTCAGACGTACGCCGGAGGTCCGCGCCCGCGGCGGCGGCGGGGGCCGGGCGCTGCTCATCAGTTACATGTTCCCGCCCACCGGCGGCAGTGCGGTCCAGCGGCCGGCGAAGCTGGCCAAGTATCTGCCGGAGTTCGGCTGGTCGATCGAGGTGCTGACCGCGGCCCACGATCGGTTCCCCTGGTCGGACGAATCTCTGCTGAGGGACTTGCGCGCCGATTGCCGTGTCCATCGCGTTCCCGGATACGAGCCGGCGTGTCTGGCCCGAAGCATCAGCTCGTTCTTGACCGGACAAGAGGTGGGAACGGATGCCCACCGCCACCGGCACGGCGGAACCGGCCGACAGGGAGGTCGGCCGGCGCCGCTGCGGTGGCTTGAGGATCGCCTTTACTGGCGCATGGCCAGGCGGGCCGATCGGCTTGACCGTGCCAACGGCGAATCGCTGTGGATCAGGCCGGCCGCTCGGGCGGCCATCCGCCGTCATCGCCGCTGCCCGTTCGACGTGGTGATCTCGACCGGCCCGCCCCACTTCGCGCACCGGGTGGCGATGCGATTAGCCGGCGCGACGGGTTTGCCGTGGGTGGCGGACCTTCGCGACCCGCTGGTCAGTGATTTCCATCGCACGCAAACCGGTCATCGGCAGGCTGATGCAATGGGCCGGCTGGAACGGGCAATCATGCGCCATGCCTCAATCGTGGTAACGACCTGCCCGTCCCTGGCGGACGGTCTGCGGGCAAGTCACCCGGAACGATCACCGGAGAGTGTCCGCGTAGTTACCAATGGTTTCGATCGCGACGACCTGCGTGAGGTTGCGGGAACGAATTCCCGCGGTCCTTGCCAGGATAAGGAATGCGTTTTTGTGGCGGCTGGTTCGTTTTACGGCCGGCGCGAGATTGCCCGGATTGTCGAACCGATGCAGCGGGTGCTCGATCGGCATCCGGAGTGGCAGGATCGAGTCCGACTCGTGATCGCCGGCACGATCGACGCCGAGCAGCGGCACCGCTGGGAGCGTGACCGGCCGGACTGGGTGAGCATGACCGGATACCTGGATCACGCATCGGCCCTTCGCCTGGCCGCTCGGGCCGCGTGCACGGTCGTGGTCGTACCGGACTGCCGGCACGGACGGATGAGTATCCCCGGGAAAACGTTTGAACTGCTTGCCCTGCCATCGCATCTGCTAGCCCTGGCCCCGCTCAGCAGTGACACCGCCAGTCTTGTCGCCGACGCAGGGGCATCGACCGTGGTTCCATTGGAGGACCACGCCCGGGTGGCGTCGGCTATTGAGCGCATCGTCCGTGACGATCTGAGCGGTCGATTATCCACTCAGCGTGATTGGCCGGCCATTGACGTCTATGACCGGCGTGTGATCGCGGCGGCCTTTGCCGGGTGTCTGGCGTCGGCGTGCGGTCGAGAGGAAGGGTGCGAGAACGGATTCTCGCACGGGCAGGTCCAGTCGCACCAGCGTGCCGGCTCGTACCACCATGTCGCTGCAACTGAGACGGTGGAGGTGGCATGAGGCGGACGATTCGACGGTTGACGTTCGCGACCGACGCTCCGCACTTCGGCGGGGCGGAGCGGTACATTATCGCGACGGCGCAGGCCGCCCGAAGGCGCGGGATTGCCCCGCACGTGTACTGGCAGCGCCCGGCGGCTGGTGACGCGGACGTGTTTGACCCGGCCCGTACGGGTGGTCTTCGGGTGACCGCGCCGGAGCCGGCATGCACGGGCAGTCTCGGCGGCATGGTGCATGAGTTCCGGGCCACGCTGCGTCGGGAGCGGCCCGACGGCCTGGTGATCAACGCATGCGGTCGGGCCCGGTTCTGGCTCCTGCCCTGGCTCGCCCGGCACGCGGGGATACCCGCGGTCTGGGTACAGCAAATGGTAGACGCTTCTGATCATCGCCGGCTGCCGCCGAAACGACTAGGCGGACGGGTCGAGGCACTGCAACTGTGGCGCTTGCCGCAGATGCTCCGGCACCGGCTGGCGGCAACGGGGGCAACGGCGGTCGTGACGCTCAATGCCGAGGATCGCGAGCGTATCGTCCGATGGCAGGGAGTGCGCCGGGACAAGATCCGCGTTGTTCCGCACGGCGTCGATTGCGAGCGGTTCCGCTTCGATGCCCCCGGCCGGGCGAGGCTGCGTCAGGAATGGGGTCTCTGCGGGAACGAGTTCCCGCGGACCTCGCCGGCGCAGGGAAACGACGGGCAGCCCTTCATGGGCGGGACGTGGGGAGACGAACTGAGCCACCCGCTCATCCTCGGGACGGCGGGACGGCTCTCGGGCGAAAAGGGTGTTGATCTGCTGATCGAAGCGACGGCCCTGCTTCGTGCGAGGGGGATACCGGTTGTCGCCGTCATTGCCGGTGCGGGGGCTGAACGCGAAGCCCTGGGTCGGCTCGCCGAAGAGCGAGGTGTGGGCTGCGCGGTGAAGTTCGTCGCGTTCGTGGATGACATGCCTGCGTTTTACAGTGCGCTGGACGTGTTCGCGCTGTGCAGCCGGACGGAATCGTTCGGCCTGGCGCTGGCGGAAGCGATGGCATGTGAGCGTGCGGTGGTGGGTACGCCGACGGCGGGGACGATGCGCCAAATCGACCACGAACTGAACGGTTGGCAATTGAACAGCAGCTCGCCGGCGGAACTGGCCGAGGCACTGACCGCGATGTATGGCGATCCCGATGCCCGCCGCCGGTTGGGCAGCAGCGGTCGCGCAAGCGTGATCCGGCAATTCAGTATTGACCTGACGCTCGAGCGTACGCTGCGGGCACTGCGCGGGACGGCGCGCGAGCGATCATTCGTGCGTTGGCCGGGGATGAACGCCCCACCCTATGCGACCATGGCGGCGGAGGATTTCGCGTGAGGGTGCTGGTCCCATTGCCGTTTGACGTGTCGGACATGGTGCATGGCCGGAATCTCCGGATCGTGCACCTGCTGCGGGAGTTGAACGGCCTCTGCGAGCTCATGTGCGTCACGCCCGACGAGCGGCTTGCCGAAGCCGCCCGGGGCGTGTTGCCGGATGTCCGGATGGTTCCGGCCGATGACAACCGCGCGCCGGTGAGCATCAGCGGGTCCTATTGGGTTCGCCGGGCGATCGGGTTCTTCGGGTATGACCAATCGCTCCTGGCGGAGGTGGCCGAGCGGGCGGCGTCGGCGGACGTGGTGTTGGGTTTCGACCTGCGCTCGGCGGCGTATCTGTTGGCGGCACGGGGGCAGATCGAGGGACCGGGGGCGGCAAGCGGATCAGCAGGCGCCGGTCCGCGAACGGTCTGCGATCTGATCGATGATCCCTGGCTGTCGTGGCAAAGCTTTCCGCCGATGCTGCGATGGTCACTGATGGGGCTCAAGGCCGCCGTCAGCGTCCGCGTGATTCAAAGGCGGGTCCTGGGCACGTTCGACGCTCTCGCTGCGGTCGCGCCGCGCGATGCCGCCAGCTTGTCCCGCGCCACCGGTGTGGCTGTAAGCGTGGTACCCAATGGCGTCGAGATAACCGGAAACGTGACCGGTGCTGACGAGAGGGAATGGCTCGTCGTCTTCACGGGTACGATGCACTTTCCGCCGAATCAAGCAGGAGCCTGCTACCTGGCCCGGAAGGTCTGGCCGCGGGTGCTTCGCCGTTTCAACGACTCGCCGGTGCCTGCGGGCCCGAGTGCCCGGCCTGCCAGTGCTAAGCGCGCCCCAAAGCTGGCGATCGTCGGCGCCGACCCGACACCGAGCGTGCGGCGATTGGCTGACCGGCCGGGTGTCACCGTGACCGGCCGGGTCGAAGACCTATCGGCCTGGCTGAAGCGGGCGCGGGTGGCGGCGGCACCGATGACCACCGGGTGCGGCGTCAAGAACAAGGTGTTGGAGGCGTGCGCGGCGGGTTGCCCGGTGGTCTGTACGCCGCTGGGTGCGGCAGGCCTGCCGACCGGGCGGGCCAATGGCATCATCGTAGCCGACACCCCGCAGCGTATCGCCGACGCGCTGGTGGAGCTGCTGGTGGACGTCCCGGCTGCCAGATCAATCGGCAAGGCCGGTCGGTCGATGGTTCGCAGGCGGTTCTCCTGGTCGGCTTCAGCCCGGGCGCTCCTGGGCATCCTGGGCGGCGAGACGTGGGTGACCCGATCGGCAAGCCGCACGCGCGAGCCGGATACGCTCGAACAACCCCGTGACGAGCGATTCCTTGACGAGGAGGCGTTGATCCATGCCGCTTCGTAGTATCGCCTTCATGCTCTATTTCTGCGGGAGTTCGGCCGCGACCCTCGCGTTTCCGCTGGTGGGAGTCCTCTGCTACATAACGCTGTACCACGTTTATCCCCAGAGTACCTGGTGGGGCAAGGTCCTGCAGCCCCTCGGGATCCGGTATGCGTTCGTGTGCGGCCTGTGCCTGCTGATCGGGGCATTCCTGAACCTGAACCGGTTGAAGTTCGGGCGGCGGTTCGTGCACCCGGTCGAATGGGGAGTCCTGCTGGTTCTCCTGACCATGCTGTTGGCCGCGTCGCTGGGCACCATGTGGAACTACAGGACGGACGCGTTGATCGACAAGATGCTGAAGGTGTTTCTATTCACCCTGCTGATGACCCACGTTGTCGTCACGCGTCGGGGGCTCTGGTGTCTGGCCATCTTGTTTACCGTCATGACGCTGTACCTCGGTCACGAAGCCAAGAATGCCCCGCCGAGCGCCTTCACCCACAACCGCCTGGATGGTATCGGGGGCCCGGACTTCCAGGCGTCCACGGGTCTGGCGATTCACCTGTTCGCACTGCTCCCGTTCGTGGCGGTTGTGTTTCGCCAGAAGGGGCTGTGGTTGAAGGCTCTGGCATTCCTCGCGGCCGGTTACGGCGTCAACGCGATCCTGCTGTGCCGGACCAGGTCAGCGTTCGTGGCGGGTGTGGTCACCGGATTGCTGGCGATCTGGTACGTGCCCAGGCGGCACCGGCGCTGGCTGATCGTCGTCCTCGTGCTTGCCGCGACCGGTGGCGTGATCCTGAGCGACCAGTGGTTCCGCGAGCGGATGTTGACAATCGTCAGGTCGCCGGAGGAGCGCGACCAGTCGGCCGCCTCCCGTCTGACCATCTGGACAGGGGCGTGGAAGATGCTCAAGGACCATCCTATGGGCGTGGGGATCGGTCAGTTTGAACGCGAGATCGTCACATACATCGAGGAGGAGGACCGGGCGAAGCTCGGAACCCGCGACGCGCACAACACGTTCGTGCTCTGTGCCGCAGAGACGGGGATCCTGGGTCTGGCGGTTTACCTGCTGCTGCTGGGCATGGCGTGGGGCACGCTGGCCAAGCTGAATCGCCGGGTAAAGGCCCGTGTGTCGGACCCTGATCTTTTCCAATTGCTCATATTTGCCAGCCGCCTCTCGCTGCTGGTATACATGATCGGCGGGCTGTTCGCCAGCCGGTTTTACACGGAAGGCATGTGGATCCTCATTGCGTTGCCGGTGTGTCTGGATCGCGCGGTCAATAACGAAATCCGGGCCGAGGCCCGCGATGGCGTCGTCCTCGAGGGACTGCTGCGCGGCTGGACCAACCGGGGCCACCAGCCCCAAGTCGCCATGTCGGGCGGGGGACAGTAGGAATGACGACCACCACGTTGGGTCCGGCCACTGGCCGCACGAGTGAGGCAACGACGCGAGCTCCCGCCGCTGCATCGCCGGTGCGGGTTCTCCACGTGCTGCCGTCCCTCTTCGGAGGCGGCATGGAACTGGCGACGGTGCGGCTCATTTGCGGTTCTCACAGTGCGTCCGGCCCCGGCGAAGCGGGCGGCGGCATTATCCACGGTCTGTGCGTGCTCCGCGATGCGGACGAAGACCTGCTTGCACCCTGCCGACCGTGCACCCCGACATGGGTGTTGGGCAGGGGACAGGCTGAAGGGGAATCGCGCGACTCGTGGTCGTGGTGGCGGTTGAGGCGGGTAATCCAGCGGTTTGGCCCGGACCTCGTGCACGCCCGGAGTACGGGTGTCTGGCTTGACTCGGTCCTGGCAACGCTGGGCCGTCAGCCGGTTCGGCTGTTGCTGAGCTTCCATGGGCGGACTCACCTCCGGCCGCCGGGCCGGCTGCGCCGGCGGTTGAACCGTTGGGCCGCCGCCCGGGCCGACGCTGTGCTTTCCGTATCGCGCGAGGCGGCACACATGATGCACCGTGAGTACGGCGTGCCCGAGCACAAACTGCAGGTTATCCCCAACGGCGTGGACGTTCAGCGGTTCCGTCCGGAGGAGGACCAGGATGAGATACACCGGACCCGACGCCGGCTCCGACTCAGCGGGGCGGACCACGTCGTGATCTGCGTGGCGAACCTGCAGCCGATCAAAGGGATTGACGTGTTATTGCGGGCCTGGCGGCAGGTGTGCATGGCCGATCCGAGCGCGCGGCTCATGATCGTGGGGGCAGGCCCGCTTCGCCGCGAGCTGGAACGGCTGACAGAGGACTTGCGATGCGGTCCGACAGTGCGGTTCCTGGGCTTCAGAAAGGACGTGCCGGAGCTCCTTCGATGTGCCGACCTGTTCGTTCTGCCGAGCAGGTATGAAGCGTGCAACAACGCGGTCGTGGAGGCGATGTCCAGCGGGCTGGCGGTGGTGGCAAGCGACGTGGGAGGAATGCGCGAGCTGATCACGCCGAACCGCACCGGTTGGCTGGTGCCGCCGGACACCCCGGATCGCCTGGCAGAGACGATCCTGGCCGTGCTGCTGGACGGCCCTGCCCGACGGCGGATCGGGGCGGGGGCGCGGACCGCAGCGGTGAACCAGTTTACCCTCGAAACCTGGGTCAGCCGGTATGCCTCGCTCTACCGCGAACTGGTGGATCGGTCCTGCCCGCAATCGACGACGTTCAAGGAGGATCTGGCATGTGCGGGATAGCCGGGATCGTGCGGTTCGCGGGGCTCAGGCCCGAGGAGTGCGGCCTTGGCGCGGCCATGGCCGCTCAACTGCGCCATCGCGGGCCGGATGATGCCGGCACATTCACCGACCACTGCGCGAGCCTGGGGCATGTCCGGCTCAGCATCATCGACGTGCGAGGCGGTCACCAGCCGATGTCCAACGAGGACGGCACGATCCAGGTCGTATGCAACGGCGAGATCTACAACCACCGGGTGCTGGCGGGCCAACTCCGATCGACGGGCCACCGGCTGCGCACCCGTTGCGACACGGAGGTCATCGGCCACCTCTACGAGGATTACGGGGAATCCTTCGTCGAGCATTTGAATGGGATGTTCGCCATCGCGGTCTGGGATTCGCGCCGGCGCAGGCTGCTGCTGGCGCGGGATCGACTGGGCATCAAGCCGCTGTACTGGCACGACGATGGGCGGCGGATCGCGTTCGGATCGGAATTGAAAGCGGTCCTTGCCGCCGGGGACCTGGCCCGGCGGGTCGATCCTTGCGCGCTGAGCGATTACCTCGCGCTTGGACACGTGCCCGCACCGAGAACGATTCTTCAGGGGATCCGCAAGCTGGAGCCGGGGTTCCTGGCAGTCTGCAGCCGTTCAGGCGTCTCGCTCCGGAGATGGTGGGACATTCCATTCCGGGACGAGGAGCCGACGGTTAAGCGGTCAGCAGGAGGTGCGGAGCCGCAACCGGCCGAAGCGCGAGAACGGATTGAAGCATTCGCCGATCTGCTGGAGGACGCGGTGGGGATGCGGCTCATGTCCGAGGTGCCGCTGGGTGCGTTCCTCAGCGGCGGAGTGGACTCGTCGGCAGTGGTGGCGGCGATGCGTAGGCAGGCGGCGGGGGCGGTTTTCACCCAGACGGTCGGGTTCGACGAAACGGACTGTGACGAGCGCGATGTGGCCCGGTCGGTGGCCCAGAAGCTGGGGACGGACCATCGTGAGGTGATGGTCCGCCCGGATGCGGCGTGGGCGGCGCGGCGTCTGGCTGGCCATTTCGATGAACCGTTCGCCGACGCCTGCGCGGTGCCGATGTTCTATCTTTCAGAGGCCATGAGCCAACGGGTGACGGTTGCCCTGTCCGGCGACGGCGGGGACGAAATGCTGGCCGGGTATCGCCGGTATCGGTTCGATCTGGCCGAATCGGCTCTGCGGGCGCGGTGTCCGCGCTGGCTCCGGCGTTCGACCGCCGGAGTGGCCGGCTGGTTGTATCCCAAGGCCGACTGGCTCCCGAGGCCGCTAAGGGCCAAGGTGACGCTGCAAAACCTCGCCTGCGACGACGCGACCGCACACCTGCGGAGTGTCTCGATCCGGGCAGGGACGCTGCCGGGTATCCTCCTCCGGCCGGAAGTGCAGGCGGAACTGAGTGGATACGACCCCTTTGAACGCCCCCGGGAGCTGTTCGCGCGTTGCCCGTCATCCCAACTGCTCAACCGGTTGCTGTACGTGGACATGAAGACGCTGATGGCGGATGACATCCTGACCAAGGTGGATCGGGCGAGCATGGCGGTCGGGCTGGAGGTGCGGGTGCCGTTGCTCGACCATCGGCTCGTCGAGTTGGCAGCCCGGATGCCGGTGTCGTTGAAGTTGGCCGGAACCAGCGGCAAGTACGTGCTCCGGCAGGCGCTGACCCATTGGATGAGTAAGGAGGCGGCTGCCCGGCCCAAGCAGGGGTTCGACGTTCCGTTGGATGCGTGGTTCAGAGGCCCGCTCCGTGAGATGGCCCAGGACCTGCTGACCTCTTCGGGTGCGGTTTGTCGGCAATGGATCAACCCGGCGGAGATCGAGCACGTGTTGACCGGTCATCAACGGCGCCTTAGCGCAAATGGCCAGCTATTGTGGACGCTGCTGTCTCTGGAGCTGTGGGCGCAGGTGTACTCCCCGTCGGCACCGGCGCCGCAGCCGACGTCACGCCGCTGGGGCACGCCGATCCGTGAGGGAGTGGCACGATAAACGCGGGCAAAGTCGTGGCCACAGCGAGTGGAACCACGGGGGTCGCCGTATGAGGGTGTTGACGACAACTCTCTGTTATCCGACGCCGGACCAACCCGACCAGGGTATCTTCGTGCAGCGCCGGGCCGGCGCACTGGCCAGCCTGTCGCCGCGCGGTACCGGGCCTGCCTGTCCACGCATAGACGTGCGCGTGGTGTCGCCCGCGGTATGGTTCCCGATCCTGCGTCCGCGGCAACGGATCGCGGATCAACATCATCCCTTGCCCGTCGTCCACCCGCGAATGCTCAGCATGCCGGTGATCAACTGGGTGACGGACGGTGTGTCTTACGCCCGGGCGCTTGAGCGAGTCATCACTCAAGTGGGTGGGCCCGCTCGCACCGGGGTTGATCTCATCGACGCGCATTTCGTCTATCCGGACGGGGTGGGGGCGTGGCTGGCGGGTCGGCGGCTCGGTATCCCCGTCGTGGTCACCATCCGCGGCAAGATCGTTTCCCTGTCGCGGCGCACGATCCGTCGGGCTCAGATCCGGGCCATGCTCCGCGGCGCCGCCGCCCGCATCGCCGTCAGCGAGAGCCTGGCCGGGTGGGTTCGCCAGGTGGCAGGAAGTGACCTGCATGTCGATGTGATTCCCAACGGTGTCGATGCTTCAGTGTATCACTTCGTGGAGCGCGGTCGGGCCCGTTTGATACTGGGATGGGCCCCGAACGCCAGGTACGTGCTGGGCGTGGGTCATCTTCAGAAACTCAAGGGTTTCGATCGCCTGGTCTCGATCATGCCGGCGGTTCGGGGCGCCCTGGGAGACGTCCGGCTCGTACTGGCGGGCAGCCGGCGCGGGGAGCGACTCTTCAAGTACAGGTTGCTCAGGCGGATTGCCCGCTGCAATGTGGATGCGGGAATGAATTCCCGCGGCCCTTGCGCGGAGTTTGTTGGGCCGGTGGGCAGTGAACAACTGAACCTGATGTACAACGCGGCCGATCTGCTGGTCAATGCCTCGCGCAGTGAGGGCTGGAGCAACGCGATCTCGGAATCCTTTGCTGCCGGCACCCCGGTCGTCGCCACCAACGTCGGGGGTAACCGCGAGCAGGTGTGTTCCGCCGAACTCGGCACGGTCGTGCCGGATGGTGATGCCCGAGCCCTTGCCGGGGCCGTCATCGCCGCCCTGTCGCGCGACTGGAACCGTCCGCTGATCTCGGCCCATGGCAGCGCCCGCACCTGGCGGCATGTTGCGCATGAGGTATACGCCGTCTTTGCCCGCGTACTCGCTGCGCGCGGTGCAGAAGGACGCGCCGACCACTACGATCCCGCTGACCCACGGGCGCCGCTCGAAAAGGCCGCAGCGGCCATCGAGGTGCCGGGGTGAATCGCTGGCTGGCGGGCAACCTGTTCTGGCCGTTGACCGAGCGGCTCCTGCGGCGTGACACGATGCGCCGGTTGCGGCGCCTCCAGCGGTCTGAGCACCTCTCGGCCGGTGCCCTGCGTGAGTTGCAGGAGCGCAAGCTGCGAAGGCTGTTGAAGCTGGCGGGCGAGCATTGCCCCTTCTATGCCGAGCGGTTTCGCCGGGCCGCTCTCGATCCGAACGACCCGGGGCTCGGTCTCAGTGACCTGGGCCGGCTTCCAACGCTCACCCGCAACGACATCCGCGAGCACCTCGAAGCGATGACCTGGCACGGCTGCCCGCGGGGCGGTCCCCAATCGCATAACACCGGCGGATCGAGCGGTGAGCCGCTCAAGTTCTACTTCGATCGACATCGGCAAGCGGCGGACTGGGCGGCGCGGTGGCGGGCACGCCAGTGGTGGGGCGTCCAGCCCGGTGACCCGGAGATCCTCCTGTGGGGCGCTCCGATCGAACTGCGGGCCCGGGACCGGTTGCGGCAATGGCGCGATGGGCTGCTCAATCAGCACATGCTCAATGCGTTCGACATGTCCAACGAGACGATGGACGCCTACGCCCGGCAGATCCGCGCGTGCCGCCCCGTGTGTGTGTACGGTTATGCCAGCAGCCTGGCCCTGTTGGCGCGTCACGTCTTGGAGAAGGGGTCACCTCCGGGTGCGCTGGGGTCAAACCGGCTTCAGGCGGTGTTTGTAACCGGCGAAGTCTTGTTGGAGCCGGACCGCGAAGCAATCGCCTCCGCGTTCGGCGCACCGGTGGTGATCGAGTACGGCGCCCGGGACGGCGGACTCCTGGCGTTCGGCTGTCCGGCGGGTCGGCTCCATGTCCCTCAGGAGAACGTCATCCTCGAGTTGCTCGATTCGGAGGGTCATCCGGTCCGATCGGGCGAGGTCGGGGAGGTGGTCGTCACCCATCTCGAAGCATTCGCCATGCCGATCATCCGCTACCGCATCGGCGACCTGGCGCGGGAACCCGCGGCATCCGATTCCCCCGCCAACGACACGTCACCCGCTCATTCATCCGGTCGCCGCTGCGAATGCGGCTCGGCGCTGGCGGCTCTGGCCGAAGTTCGCGGCCGGGTCACCAGCCACATCGTTTGCCGCGACGGCAGCCAACTCCGCCGGATGCATGCCCTGGCCCTGATGTACGTCCTGCGAGAGGCCGACGGAATCCGACAATTCCGGGTCACGCAACCATCGCTCGATAAGCTCGACGTGGAGGTCGTGCCCGACCAGGACTTCACCGCCGAGGTCAAACGCACGGTCGAAGAGGACCTTCGCCGGCGCATGGGCCCCGACGTGGAGATCCGGATCCGCTTTTGCGACCGGATCGCCCCCACCGCCTCCGGCAAACATGCGTGCGTGGTGTCACACGTTCATTGAGGCCATCAGCCATCAGCGAGCGGTCAGCTATCGCCAGAGCTGAGCGGCCAGTGGCAGGCTGCGCGGCCGCTGGCAGCTTCGCACAGCTCCCGGAAGCGTACTCACCAACCGGCCGGCCGGTTGGGCAGGACGTAGACCGGTATCGGCGGCTGGTCGGCGGCGGGCATGGTGCTGATGGATCGCCAGGGACTGGGCAGGGTGGTGGGGATCCTCTGGTCCCGGCTGATCAGCTCGAACATACAGTCTTTGACCTGCTGCTCGAACTTGCGGGCGACCAGGTAGTTGACGTCCTCGTGCCGCCGGTCCTCCTCGAAATGGTCGTCGGGCGGCTCCTCGAAGTCCTCAGGGCCGGCTTCGGCCTGGAGGAAGGCGACAGGCCGGCCCAGCTCGGCGTCCATGATGACCCCCAGCAGGGCCGCGCGCAGAGGCTCAGCGTTACCGGGTCCCCAGATCAGGCACAGGTCGGCCTTCATCCGACGGGCGGCAGCAGCGATCTCGGTCAGGTCGGCCCCGGGCTTCTCGAGGGCGAGTCCGTCGAGAACGACGACTTCCCGGATGTCGGACACCGTGTTGAACAGGCTATTCCAGTAGGTTGCTTTTTCCTCTTTTATTGCTCCGAGCTGCCAGTCGATGGGCGAGGAATCGTCGCGGGGGGAATCCTTCCGGGCGGGCACGAGGCGAGCGACGGCCAGCGCCCCGGGAAACCGGCCGCGAGAGGCCTGCCGCTCGATCATGACGAACCCGGTCGGGGGGCAGGAGACGGGCTCGGGGCTCAGGTCCCCGCTTGCCAGGGTCGGGCCGGCATAGGCGGCCGGGGGGCGCTCCGGCTCATTGCAGCCGACCGCGACGCCGAGAGTCACGATGCATGGCACAACGGCCGATAGGAACCGGGCCGAGTGCCTGGGATTCTTGCGCATTCGGGCTGCTCCCGAGGGCGAATCGGTTCGGCGAGTACCCTCAACAGTTATCGGCAACCGTTCGGTCCGATTCACGTATATTCGGGCTTTTCGGTCGGACGCCAAGGCCGCCAAGCGGGCTCCCAGATGCCCGATAACACACGTCCGCATCGCCCACGACCCGCCCGGAACGTGCACGACGTACTCGGGTCAAGACCGGCGGGGAGATAACTCAGGGGCGGGTTCGATCGCGCCGATAACACCAACGCGATCTTCAGGAGATGCTCGTGGGCATCGACGCTCCAACCTCAGGCGTCCTTATCGGTCACGGCTCGCCACCGGCGGCCGGCCGGCGGAACGACTATCCTCGGCTTGTCTCCGCGGAGCCGGCTACGTCCACGACCACCACTCAAAGCTGGGTCGGCGCCCTCGGCAATACTCTCCTCGAGATGCCCTGGTTGATCTGGAGCGCATTCGACGTACTGGTCGCTGCTGTCGGCCTTTACGTGGGCTACCACTTGTTCGTCTGGACGCCTGTGGGAGGATGGGTTGAATTCAGTTGGTGGCAGACGTGCCTGGTCCAGTGCCCGGCCCTGGTGTTGTCGGGGCTGGTATTCGGTCTCTATGAGCAGCAGACGCTGCTGCGCCGCTCGCGCATCCTGGCCCGGTCAGTCCTCACCATTGCCGCGGCGGTTGCCCTCACGTACATGGTGATCTACCTGTTCATGTACTCGGTGCAGAGCCGGCGCGTTCTGTTCCTGGTCGGCGCCTTGTATATCGGGGTGGCGCCGGTAGCCCGGCTGCTCGTCTGTTCCTGGGTCAACAGCTACAGCCGTAAGTTCCTGATCGTCGGGACGGATCGCAAGTCCAGGTTGTCACCGGCCAGCAAAGGCGAAGGCCTGTCGAAGAGATATCGGTTGATCGGCTACATCACGACGGATGCAGTCGAGGTTGGCCGGGGCATCGACGATCGTCCTGTGTTGGGCACGGTCGATGACATCGAACGCATCTGCCTTGAGAACCAGGTGAGCGAGGTCGTGGTGGGGCGTTCCGCCGCGAAGAATCCATGGCTGGTCGATAAGACGCTGGGGTGCTTGCGGCTGGGCTGCCGGGTCACCAACCTGTCTACCTTTTATGAGGAGGTTCTGAGTGAAGTGCCGGCGGCCCTCCTCGAGCCCAACTGGTTCCTGTTTGCGGACCTCAAGCACTACCGCGAAGCCCAGCTCATCATGAAGCGTGCGTTCGACATCGCCTGTGCGGTGATCGGGCTGGTGTTGACCCTGCCGTTCTGGCCGCTGATCGCCCTGGTCATCAAGCTCGACGGTCCGGGGCCTGTGTTCTACCACCAGCGCCGGGTGGGGCTCAACGGGCGAACGTTCCGCCTGCACAAGTTCCGAACCATGTTCGTAGGGGCCGAGCAGAACGGCCACGCCTGGGCCACACCCAACGACCCGCGGGTGACCCGCGTAGGGCGATATCTCCGCAAGCTCCGCCTGGACGAGCTGCCCCAGCTTTGGAACGTGCTGTCGGGGGCCATGTCCGTCGTGGGCCCGCGACCCGAGCGACCCGAGTTCGTTGAGGAGCTGGCCAGCCAGATCCGGTTCTATAACGAACGGCACCTGGTCAAGCCCGGACTCTCCGGATGGGCACAGATCAACTACCGCTATGGGGCCAGCGTCGAAGATGCCCAACGGAAACTGCAGCTCGACCTGTGGTACATCAAGCACATGTCACTCGAACTGGACCTGAGCATCCTGCTCCGGACCCTGGGCACCGCCTTCCTGGGCTCGCGGTAAGCGCACGCCGCCCGGCAACGACCGCGAACCCGGCATCTTTCGGTCCATAGCTTCACCGCCTCGCCCCGGCATCCGATAACCTCGAGAGAAGGCAGGGTCCATGAACGATAGCATCCTGTTGGTCAATCCCCCGGCGGAGGTGGTCCGAGAGTGCTATGATGCGCCGGACTACCCGGCCATCGGCATTGCCTGCGTCGCCGGCTACCTGCAGGCGCACGGGGGCAAGTGCACGGTGCTCGATAGCAAACTGACCCGCCGGACGGTAGACGACACCATCGCAGAGATCGTCGAGCGACGGCCGCGGATCCTCGGGCTGACCGCGATGACCCACATGATCGTGACCACGCACCGGATTGCCGCCGCGGTCAAGACCCGGTGCCCCGAGACGATCATAGTGCTCGGCGGGTTTCACGGCAGCTTTCTGCCGGAGCGAACGCTCCGGGAGTTCCCGAACTTCGATTACGTCGTGGTGGGCGAGGGTGAAATGGCGTTTCTGAAGTTCGCCCGCGCGGTTTCCGCCGGCGAGGACCCCTCGGGGATCCAAGGTGTGGCCAGTCGCCAGGGCGACCAGGTCCGCGTCAACGGGCGGGGTGAGGTGCCCGAGAACCTCGACGATTTGGGCATGCCGGCGTGGGAACTGTTCCCCCCGGCCAAGATGTATCCGATCATGACTCAGCGTGGCTGCCCGTTCGGGTGCAACTTCTGCAGCCGACCCTACGGCCGGAAGATCCGGCAGCGCAGCCCGGCCAACGTCGTCGCCGAGATCAAGCGAAGCATCGAACGGTTCCGGTGCTCCCGGATCGATTTCTATGACGAGACGTTCACGGTTCGCAAGGACCACGTCGTCAACCTCTGCAAGGCGATTATCCAGGAGGGTATTCACAAGAAAGCCCGCTTTTCGGCGTATGTTCACGCGAAAACGATCGACGGGCCGATTGCCCGGCTGATGAAGGCCGCCAACTTCACGGAGGTCGGCTTCGGCGTTGAATCGGGGAATCCGGAGATCATGCGGCAAATGAGAAAGGGCATCGGTCCGGCGGACGTCGTGCGGGCCGCTCACGTTCTCCGCCAGGCTGGGCTCAAGTTCGCCGCCTACTTCATCATCGGCCATCCGAACGAGACCAAGGCCACCGCTCGCGACACGATCCGCCTGGCGGCCACGCTCAATCCCGACTCGGTCGCCATCGGCCTCATGGTGCCTTATCCCGGCACGCAGATCTGGGACCTGGCGATCCGGGGCGAAGGCGGGTACAAGCTCATCAGCGCCAACTGGGAAGATTTCAACAAGCAGATCGGAAACGCCCTGGAGCTTGAAGCCTTGTCCCGCAAGACCATGGAAAGGCTCCAACTCGAAGGGTATCTCTACGTCTACCTTCGTAACCTGCGCCTCTATGAAATGTTCGAGGCGATGTGGATCAACCGCAGGCGGATCGCATTCATCATAGGCAAGCTGTTCCGCAAGACCCGGCGGGCCGCCGTCAGTTCCTGGCTGGAGGGCACGGGGCGGGTACTGGCCACCTCGACATAGGCTGGGCGGCGATGATTCGGGCTGGACGTCAGCTCGCCTCACTGAGGGCAGAGGCACGATTTGACACTTGCCCAGGCCCGGTGACCGGCCACGCGCGACAGGCCCTGCTTGAAGCTCTCCTTGGCGGCACTGCACGCCAGCGCGGTACGCCCTCGGGCCGTCACCGGCTCGACGATAGTGACGGTTTCGTCGTGTGCGTTGGCCCACCGGCGTTTGTGAGGCTCGTCGCCCCGGAGGAAATCGAACGTCCGGAGCTGCTCCTCGATCGCGGACCGAACGGCCTGCCCGATGCACAACGATCCGGGGCTGAGTTCGGCCAGCGCCGGGTCCCAACCGCCCTGGTAGTAGTACGCGCGCTGCCCGCAATGGAACGCCATCAGCGCCGCCACCGTGCGCTGCCCGTCACAGAGCCGGTGCAGCCGCAGCCAGCCCCGCCGGTGGGCGATTCCGGCGAAACGCCTGACGAACGCCACGAACGCGCAAGAAACGAAACTGCCCGTCTGACCGCGGTGGCGCCAGCACTCACCGTGAAGATCGATGAAGGCTTCGATCGCCGATTCCAGCGTAGTGCCTTGATCGTTGAGGTGCCACGTCAGCCCGTGCTGCAGGGCGGCAGCCCGCTCCTGTCGCCGTAGATAGCTGCGCAGCTTCTTGCTGAGCGTGTGCATGTATGCATCGTAAGTGGCGGGCAATTCGATGAACGGCAGCACGCGCCGGTCTCGAACCTGCATTCGCGCCTGCTGCGTTTCGGTCAAGAGTGATCGGGCGATCGGTCCCGAACGGCTCAGCTCGCTCCAGTGGATCAAGTCGGCTTCGTTTGCCGCGGTCCGTTTCGCTTCAACCAGCAGTTGCTGCTCCAAGCCCTGAGTGGCGGTGATCGGATCAAGCCGATCCCCCGAGACCACGGTCCCGCCCATCGCTTCGAGTATCCGGTATCTTGCCGGACCGCGGCCTGTCGTGCGAATACCCAGAGGCCAGACGGCCGCGAGCCGCCCTCGCGGATCTCTTGCGGTCACGACCCGCAGCTTCACGTCGGGCGCGATCGTCGCCCGCCAGGCATTGACCCAGTCCGGCCCGACGAACAGCGATGCGTCGGCTCGCTCCGCCAGGCGCGACCATTCCGCAGCCACCTCGGCAAGGGCGGCTTCGTCGGTCAATGTTTGCCATGACACGCACACGCGATGCGCTCCGCCTTTGCCCTGCGGCGACGGTCGAGCAACCCGAGCACCTCCACCGCAAAGGTGGTGCGGGTGTGAAACAGTCCGACGCAGTTGCGACGCAGATGAAGCAGATCAACCGGCGGCCGGTTCCCGCCGGCGATGCCCGTGCAGGCCAGCGGGACATCCAACTCGCGGAGTAACCGGACGTCCTCGGGCCCGAAATCGCTCCGCTGGCCATAGGGGTACGCGAGCGGCACGTTCGAGGTGTTCAACCGGTCGCGAATGGCCGCGATACTGCCTCGGATTTCTTCACGACGCTTTGCCGGCTCGGTCCGGGCGAGATTGACGTGCGAACGGGCGTGGGCCCCGAGCCAGTGGCCGGCCCGCACCATGGCCAGTGCCTTATCCCAACGCATGCAGCGCAACGACTCGCGCACGTTTGGATCGATGGCGTCGGGATCGACCGGGTTAGTGACGGCGGCCCCTCCGCGCCGGCCGCCGGGGCCGAGAAGAGCTTGCCGCGCGTCATCTTCCAGCATCCCGCCGTCTTCCAGCCGATCCGTACAGGCGAAGATCGTCGCTGACACATCGTGAGCCGCCAGTACCGGCGCCGCCAGTCGCACCAGGTTGGCCGGCGCGTCATCGAAGGTGATGGCGAATAGTGGCTGTCGCCACGTCCGGCCCGAGCGAAGCAGCCCCAGCACCTCCCGCAGACCGACCACCGACCCAATGCGCCGCATCGTGCCGAGCTGGTCGTCCAGGGCCGACTGGGTGACGTAGTGTGACGGCACCCAGGGCAGATCACGCTCGTAGTCCGCGCAGATGCCGTGATACATGATGATCCGCAGCGAACCTCGGTTGAGCCGGCGGTTGACGAGACGCAGGCTCACGTCCCATAACCGCGGGCGCGGCCCTACATACCCGGTGTGATCCTGCGAGGCACGCTGGGCGGGGTCATCAGACTCTTCCAGTTCCAGCAGCCCGGGCGGCACAATCGTTTCCTCCCGCCGTCCCCGCGGGCCGGCGCGCACAATGTGATCCGCACCCCGTCCTATCGAATATCGGGCGTTGAAACCCGCGGAATTAGTCCGGATTTCTCACCACGGAGACACTGAGACGCGGAGAAGACAAGGATGTCAACGAGATGTGCTGGTCGAGGCCGGGCGGGACCATCGACAGGCCGTCGAGATCTGAAGCCGGCATGAGTTCACGTATCCCCTCTTCTCTGTGATCTCCGCGCCTCCGTGGTGAGTTCTTCCGGTCAGAAATGCAGGGTAGGCCCGTCACCGGGAAACGGGGCCGAAACAGAGGTCGCCGTGCCCCGAGCGCCGCTGTACAATGCCGTGCCGCGGGGTCCCGGTTCGTGCGTGCGGAGGGACTTTCAAGTTGCGTTCGCAAGATGATCGCGACCGCAGGCGTGTGGGTAAGCAGGTCGTGCTCCCTTGGGGGCAGTCAATCCGCATCTGTGCCGCCAACGTGAGAACGCGGCTCGGGCGGTCGGTGCTCACGTTGCTCGGCGTGGTGCTGGCGGTGGCGTTCCTGACCAGCGTGATGACGACGGCCGACATCACCGACGCCGTGATCGCCGGCGGCGACGCTAACACGCTTTTCGAGCTCGCCAAGGCCACCGGCATCGACGTGGGCAGCGAGGCGGCCCTCAAGACGCAACGCCACCGCGACTACTGGCTGATCGCCCTGTCGATCCTGGTTGCCCTGGTCGGGATCGTCAACTCCGTGTTGATGAGTGTCACCGAGCGGTTCCGGGAGATCGGGACCATGAAGTGCCTGGGCGCGCTCGATTCGTTCATCGTACGTCTCTTCTTCTTCGAGAGCGCGTTTGCCGGGTTGATCGGTTCGGCCATCGGTGCCCCGATCGGGATTGCACTTGCGACGCTCAGAATGGGCGTGGCGGTGGGCTTCGGCTCACTGGATCCCGGCCAACTCGCGCGGGACACGTTGACCAACGGGGTGATTGCCCTGGCGGTCGGCACCACGATTTCCGTGCTGGCTGCGATCTACCCTGCCTATGTGGCGGCACGCATGCAGCCGGTCGAGGCCATGCGGGCTGAGGAGTAACCATGGGAATCGACGTCGGCGACACGATCATCCGCACCCGCGACGTCGCAAAGCAATACACAATGGGCAGCGAGCTGGTGGAGGCCCTGCGGGGCGTAACGATCGACGTCGCCGCCGGTGAATACGTCTCCGTCATGGGGCCGAGCGGATCGGGAAAGAGCACGTTCTTCAACATGGTGGGCGGACTGGACAAGCCCACCAGCGGGCAGGTGTATATCGACGAGGTGGACATCGCCCAGCTCGACGTCTATGAGTTGGCCTGGCTGCGGTGCCGCAAGATCGGCTACATCTTCCAAACCTTCAACCTGATCCCGGTGATGACCGCCCTGGAGAACGTGACGCTGCCGATGACTTTCGCGGGCGCCGGCGCCGACTACGCCCGGGACGCCGGGGCTGAACTCCTCAAGACGGTCGGTCTGGGCGATCGCCTGCACCACCGGCCTTTCGAGCTGTCCGGCGGGCAGCAGCAGCGGGTCGCCATCGCCCGGGCCCTGGCCAACGACCCCGCCATCATCCTCGCTGACGAGCCGACCGGGAACCTCGACACCGGCACCGGGACCGAAATCATCGAGCTGCTCAGCTCGCTTAACCGCGAGCGCCACGTGACCATCATCACCGCCACCCACGACCACAAGATGCTCGCCGCCTCTCATCGCGTCGTCTGGATCCGCGATGGGCGAATCGACCGCATCGAGAAGCGTGAAGACCTGGACATTGCCGTCGGCACCATCGACGGGCAGGCGTAACCCCGTAGCGTGTCCAACGATCCCCGGTATTCTCGTGGTTCGCGATTCTGGACGACGAGCCTTTCGAGTATCCCAGGATGGAGTTCGGCGAGCCCCTCCTTGACTCGCGATCAGAGAAGAGGACCTGGGCAGGCTCCGCCTGGGAAAAGCCGGCTGCGGTCACACGCCCAGTTCGATGAAGAGCCGCCGGACCCAGGGTGGGTTGGCCTGGGCCAGCGCTTCCAGGTGCCGCTTGCGGGTGAAGTAGTAGAGCGCCAGGCTCCCTTGCACGCCGATGCTCAGCACCATCACCAGCGAATAAAACCCATAGGTGGCAATCGGGGCCCAGAACTCAAGCTCCTGCTCGATGTCCTGCTCCAGTCCCGGCAGTTGGGACAGTTGGGATTGCATCTCCGGCGAGATCAGCGCGGAGCGGGCCTGTTTGCTGGAGAAGGTCAGCATCTGGACCAGGCAGTAGACCAGGATGACGGCCACGAAAGCCAGTTGGTTCCGGGCCAGGAAGACGGCCGCCGATGGCAGCCCCTGCCGCATTCGCTGAGAGCCGATGTACTCGACCACGCCGATGACGCAGATCCCCGTGACCACGAGGAAGCCCGCCCAGCTTGGGGAAAGCAGAACCAGGGGGATGCTGATGATGCCGATCGCCAGGATGGTGATGGCCGAGAATCGTGCCGTGCGGGCCGCCTTGCGGACCGGCCGACGGCCGTCCATGGCCCGGCGCAGGAGCGAGAAGTGAGCTTCCTCCAGGGGCGATACCGGCTCGGCGGCCGGGACACGGGCCGCGACGGCTGCGACGCCCTCACCGGCCAGGCTGTTCGATGGCGGGCTCATGGCCCTTGTATCGGTTGAATCCACCAGGATCTACCAGGTTGGCCGGGTCGTTGTCGCGATTCATCGCGGCATCGACCTGCCGTTGTCCTCGGCATGGAGTGGCGGCAGATGAACGTCCCGATGGAATCGGAACAACCACCTGCCCTACGGTTTGGGCACCCCGTCGGCGATCGCCGGCAGGCGGGTGTGCCAGTCGGTCTTCATCTGGTACTCGTGGGCAATTCGCAGAAGTCTCTCTTCGGCAAAATGCGGGCCCATCAACTGCAAACCGATCGGCAATCCCGCCCTGCTGAAGCCGCACGGTATGCTGATCGCGGGAATGCCCGCCAGGTTGGCCGATACCGTGTAGATATCCAGCAGGTACATCGCCAGGGGATCGTCGATCCTCTCGCCGATCCTGATGGCCGGCGTCGGCGCGACGGGGCAGGCGATCACGTCCACCTCGCCGAAGGCTCGCTCGAAGTCCCGTTGGACCAGCGTTCGCACCTTCAGGGCCTTGAGATAATAAGCGTCGTAGTACCCACTGGACAGGGCGTAGGTGCCGAGCATGATCCGCCGCTTGACTTCGGGGCCAAACCCTTCCTGCCGGCTCGAACAGTAAAGGTCTATGTAGTCCTTGGGCCGGGCGGTCCGGTGGCCGTAGTGCACGCCGTCGTACCGCGCCAGGTTGCTGGAGGCTTCTGCGGTTACAATCAGGTAATAACAGGCGATGGCGTACTTCATGTGCGGCAAGTGAACGGTCTTGACGGTTGCGCCGCCGGCCTTATACGCGTCGATCGCCGCTTCGACGGCCTGGCGGACCTCCGGGTCGAGCCCCGGGCCGAAGTACTCCTCGGCATACCCGATTCGTACACCTTCAAGCGGCCCATCCAGGGCGGCAAGGTAGTCGGGCACCGGCTCATCCACGCTGGTGGAATCCCGCCTGTCTTTGCCGGCGGTGACACCCAGCAGCAAGGCCGCGTCGCGCACGTTGCGGGTGATCGGCCCGATCTGGTCGAGGCTGCTGCCGTAGGCCACCAGCCCGTAGCGTGAAACCCGGCCATAGGTCGGCTTAAGCCCGGTGACCCCGCAGAACGACGCCGGCTGGCGAATCGACCCGCCGGTATCCGACCCCAGGGTGCCTGGGATCATGTCGGCCGCCACCGCCGCCGCCGACCCGCCCGAGCTGCCGCCCGGCACACGGTCCAGATCCCACGGATTGCGCGTCACGCCGAATGCGCTGTTCTCGGTGCTGGAACCCATGGCAAACTCGTCGAGGTTGGTCTTGCCCACGATAATGGTCCCGGCAGCTTCGAGCCTCTCCACGACGTGTGCGTTGTAGGGGGCCTCGAAGTGCTCCAGACTCCTGGACGAACAGGTGGTCCGCCCGAACGACGTGCACATGTTGTCCTTTATCAGAACGGGCACGCCCGCCAACTCGCCGACGGGCTCGGCGCGGGCGATCTTCTCGTCGATCTGCTCGGCGAGGTCCATCGCTCGGTCCCCGTCCCAGCTCACCAGGGCATGCACCCTGGGATCGAGCTTCTGGATCCGGTTCAGCGCCCGGTCCACCCATTCACGCGAAGAAGCGGTCTTGGATCGGATGGCATCACGGATCTCAATCAGCGTCGGCACGGGCATTTATCCATTTACCCATCTAGGCACTGTCCTGTTCGAGCACTCTGGGCACGGCGAAGAAGTTTCCGTCGCGCTGCGGCGCGTTCGACAGTGCCTGGGCCGGCTTCATGCCTCTTGCGGGTTCGTCCGGGCGGAAGACGTTGTGCACCGGCAACGCGTGGGCGGTGGGAGGGACGTCGGTGGTATCCACTTCGTTCAGTTGACCCACGTACTCGAGAATGGCCGATAATTGCTCGCTGAAAAGCCGAACCTCCTCGTCGGTGGGCTTGAGCCGCGAGAGGTGGCTGATGTGTCGAACCTGTGACTCGTCAATCCTGCCCGCCATGGACTTACCTTACCTTACCTTACCTTACCTTACCTTACCTTCTCCAACCGGCCCGGTACGCGGGTGGGGCACCGAGCCGCCGTCCCTTACGACGAACCCAGCACCTGGGACCAGAATGCCTGGGCAAAACCCCGCGGAAAAGACCCGCCGCCGAGCCGGACGGCGGGAATGACCACCTGCCGCTCCGGATGCCGAAGGGCATCTTCGAGGAACCTTTCTGTCTCTCGAATCATCCGGGAGCGGATCGCCATCCAGCTTTCCCACGGACGGTTGCGAACCGAGAACGTCACGTCGATTCCTCTCCGGCGGTGTTCTGAATCCTGTTTCCGCTCCAGAAGCCCGCCAGTGCCGCCGACACGCCGACGGCTATGTACTCGATGGGTAATACGCGAACAAGGTCATGCGGGGGTGTGGTGGCCAGTTGGGCATAGTACTTGAAGTCGACTTGCCGTTCCGCCCAGCCCATGCCGGCGTTGAGGTAGCCGAGCAGGTATCCGGTCAGGGCGACCGCGGGGGCGGCCAGGACATACCAGCGGGTATCGTCCACGCTGGTGAAGTATCGTGCACCCATCGCCCCGAGGAACAGACCGGCGGCCACCGAGGCGATTACCTGTCCCCGCGCGACTTGGGCCACGGAGGTCCGGGAGATCGTAAGCCAGATGATCAACGCCGCCAGGACCCCGGTCACCGCCAGGGCCGGCCAGCCGGACTTGGCCTTTCCCGGTTCGGAGTGCTTGGCGGGGGCCTTCCGGGCTGGCGGCGCGTCGCGGTCGTTGGAATCCGTTGCCCGGTCCGTCCACAACCAGCGGTTGAGGCCCATCACCACGACCCATGATGCCGCCATCATCGCCGCCCAGAGGATACAGTCCCACGCCATCGACATCATGAGCGATCGCCGCCCGCCCGCCTCGGCCGAG
>CAZOIA010000040.1:0-1597 GCA_964579675.1 uncultured Planctomycetales bacterium
GCCGGCGATTGCCGAGGCGTACCTGGACGTGGTGGTCAGTGAATTGATGTACCACGCGCCGGGCACCGATTCGGAAGGCGAATACCTGGAGATAACTAACCGTGGCTCCCAGAGCGTGAACCTGACCGGCTGGCGGATCGGGGATGGGGTTGGCTACAGTTTTCCGGGCGGGACCATCCTGGGCGCCGAGCAGTACCTGGTCATCGCCAAGGATCCGGCGGCGGCCGAGGCCCTGTACGGGATCAGCGGCGTGCTCGGACCCTACGAGGGCCGGCTGGCCAACGACGGGGAGCGTATCGAGATCCGCAATGCCGAGGAGGGGCTGGTGTGCGAAGTCGATTACGACGACGAGGCCCCCTGGCCGACCGGGGGCGACGGCGACGGCCGATCCATCGAGCTGACCGACCTGAACCGGAACGGGAACGTGGGCCGATTCTGGATGCCATCGTCCCACGTTTTGGGGACGCCCGGGGCGGCCAACTCGCCCGGTTCGCCGCCGGTAACCGTGGTCATCAACGAGTTTGTGGCCAATTCCAGCGGGGCGGACTGGATCGAGTTGTATAACTACGGTGGCGGTTCGGTGAATCTCGACGGCTACTACCTGACGGACAATCCGAAGTACCCGACCAAGGCCCGGATCTCGGCCTCTTGGTCGGCGGGCACGACGATCATCGCGGCCAAGGGCTATTGGGTATCGAACGAGAACGACTGGTCGAGCTTCAAGCTCAAGGCCGGCGGGGAGCAGGTTTATCTGATCGCTCCGAACGGGGTGACCTGGGTTGACGGCTACGACTTCGGGGATCAGCCGATCGAGGACGCCAGCGAAGGGCGTTATCCCGACGGGGACGACAGGTGGATGAAGATGGTGGCCACGACGGCGGGTTCGGCCAACGTTTCCCCGCCGGCGTCGGAGGTGTTGATCAACGAGGTCATGTACCACCCGGCGGGGGACACCGAGACCGATCCGGGTCCGGAGTACGTGGAGTTGCACAATCAGGGGGCGGGTCCGGTGGACCTTACGGGGTGGTCGCTGAACCGGGGCGTGGACTACGACTTTCCGGTGGCCACGACGATTCCCGGGGGCGGTTATGTTGTGATTGCCCACGATCCGACGGAGGTGGAGATTGTATACGGTATCGGCGGGGTGCTGGGGCCTTACGCCGGCAAGCTGTCGAACTTTTCGGATGAGCTGGAGGTTGAGGACGAGCTGGGCAACCGGATCGACCTGGTGGAGTATCGCCAGGAGGGTTTGTGGCCGGAGGATCCGGACGGCAATGGTCCGTCGCTGGAGCTGGCCACCTGCGAGATGGACAATCGGCTTCCCGGGGCGTGGCGTGCGAGCAGTGGGGACGGGACGCCCGGCTCGGCGAACAGCCGGTACGTTTCGAACCCGCCGGCTTCGATCGACCGGGTTCGTCATTCACCGCTGGTGCCGACTTCGAGCCAGCAGGTGACGGTAACGGCCCGGGTCGGGGCGGGGAACCTGACCCTGGTCAGGTTGTACTACAAGCGCGACCAGGCCCCCTCTTTCTCCGGCAGCATCATGTACGACGACGGCCTGCACGGTGACGGCTTGGCCGGCGACGGGATCTACGGC
>CAZOIA010000040.1:1697-12082 GCA_964579675.1 uncultured Planctomycetales bacterium
CATGTACGACGACGGCCTGCACGGTGACGGCTTGGCCGGCGACGGGATCTACGGCGGGACGATCCAGCCTTACAGCCACGGTTCGATCGTCGAGTTCTACATCTGGGCCGAGGCCACGGGCGGCAGCAACAAGTTCCCCGCCTCGGCAACGGTCAATAACTGCCTCTATGTCGTCCAGAACGACCCGACGCCCGACTCGAACCTGACCATCTTCCGATTTGTGCTGACCGACGAGAACTGGAACTGGCTGGCGAACCATCCCTATAGTGATACGCCTCTTGATTGCACGTTCATCTTCGGCGACAGGGCTTACTACAACAGCGGCGTCCGGTTCCGCGGCGGCAGCCGTGACTGGTCAAAGCACTCCTACAAGGTCCACATGCCCGCGGGCTACCGGTTCCGCGGCGCGGATCGTTTCGACCTCAACTTTGAGAAAAACGACAAGACGCTCCTCAAGAGCCAGATCATCTATCATCTGCTCGACCACCTCGCCCTGCCCGGGGCCAAGACGGAATTCATTCACACCCGGTGGCGAAACACCTATGCGGGCGTGCATCTTTATACCGAGGCCCGTTGCGGGGATTACCTGGAGAACTACTTTCCCGAAGACGCCGACGGGAACCTCTACAAGGCCATTGCCCCCTGGGACACCAACACTGCCTGGGACGAGCCCCACTACACGGGCAGCCCCATGTACGAGAAACAGACCAACGAGGAACTCGACGACTGGAGCGACTTCATCGAGCTGGGTGATATCACCTCCTATGAGCCGAATACAACCTACGAGGCGGAGGTGCGGCGGGTGGTGGACGTCGCCAACTGGGGCCGGAGCTTTGCCGTGCTGTGCGTCGGGTGCCTGATCGACACCCCCTGGTACTTCCACAACCAGAACTACCGGCTCTACCGCCGGTTCTCGGATGATCGGTTCGTGCACATCCTGCACGACTTCGACGATGCGTATTGGGGCACGATGTACGACAACGCGGGTCCCTTCGTGAGCTGGTTCCCGGATACCGCCCGGTTCCTGGCCTGGCCGTCGTTCACGCGGGAGTATTACCACGGCCTCTGGCGTGCGATCAATCTGACCGACGGCGTGTATCGGGAGGCGAGAATTGAGCCGGAGGCGGCCTACTACCATCACCTGATTTTCGACGACGTTGCCGTCGATCCGTTCTCCGGCTCGTCGCTCGACAACCGGTGGAACGAGTTCCAGAATTCGATCCCGCAATGGCACGAGTGGCTGACCGCTCGAAACGGCCTGCTGCGGGGATGGTTGCCCTCGCCGGCCGCCCTCGCGATCACCGCCCCCGCCGGGCCGACCTTCGTCACCGGCTCACCCGATCTGACGCTGGAAGGGACGGCACCGCTCAGCGCACCGCGGCTGTCGATCAACTGGGTCGAAGAGGATGACATCCGGTGGGATTCCGTTACCGAGTGGCGTTGGGATTGTGTCCTCGAGTACCACACCAATCGCTTCGTCGTGCGAACACTGGACTACGCGGGCAACGAGATCGAGCAGGTGTCGATCGACGTGGTTTATACGGCCGGCATGGGCGATATCGCGGATTTCGTCACGGGCCCGCTGCCGGCTTACCCGCCGCTGACGGTTCAGTTCTATGACCAGTCGCACGCCTCGAACATCACCGCCTGGGACTGGGACTTCGGGGACGATACGACGGGCAACGGCCCGAACCCGGTGCATACCTATGCCGACGGGTGGAATGCCTACGATGTGACCCTGACGATCACCGCTGACGGGGGGCCCTACAGCACCACCAGGTCGATCACCGTGGGGACTCCCCCGCCGCCGCCGCCCCCCGTCCCGGGCGACTTTGACGGCGATTACGATGTGGATCAGGAAGACTTCGGCCGGTTGCAGGCCTGCCTGAGCGGGCCCGGCAGCCCTCAAACCGCCCCGGCATGTGCCAAGGCCCTGCTCGACGGGGACGATGACGTCGATCAGGACGACCTGGCCATCTTCTTCAACTGCGTCTCCGGACCGAACGTGCCGGGCAACCCGCGCTGCAACTGACTCACCAGAAATGCCGCCGGTCGTGATGCGCCAGGGACGGAGGAGGGCTCGCCAGCGGAATGGCCGGCAATTGCATCCCCGCTGACCGTCTGCAATACTATCGAGCCGCTCGGGCGGTTGGGTCTGAGTGCTTTCGCAGGCGGACGAATGCTTGGCGCTGAACTGGCAGCGCCGTAGCTGCCGGGAGGAATCATCGATTGAGCAAGGATTCGGGCTGGTCGCGGCGGGGTTTTCTGACGTCGCGCGGGCTCGGCGCGTCGGCCGGCGGGCTGCTTGGCGCGGTGATCAGCGACCGGCGGCCGCCGGGAGCCGACGTAGATCGAGCCCTCGCTCACTGGTGCTTCTCCCGTCGGGCAATGGGGTGTGAGTTCACCGTGTTCCTGCCTCCGACGGCGCCCGGCGCCATGGCCGCAGCCGAGGCCGCCCTCGACGAGATCGACCGGACCGAGGAGTTGCTCACCGTCTACCGCGACGACAGCGCGGTGTCCTACGTCAATCGGCACGCCGCCGATGGCCCGGTGCGGGTGGACGATCGACTGTTCCGGTTGCTCACGCGCTCGGCCGGACTGACCGAGCAGACCGGCGGGGCGTTCGACGTGGCGGCGGGGGCTTTGGTCAGGGCTTGGGGCTTTCGCAGAGGTCGCAGGCACGTCCCGGACGAACCGGAGCGGTTGGCGGCGCTGGCCTGCACGGGCATGCACCACGTGGAACTCGACAACCGCCGAAGGATGGTGCGGTATCGCAGGAAGGGATTGGAGATCGACCTCGGCAGCATCGGCAAAGGTTACGCGATCGACCGTGCGATCCGGCTCCTGCGGCGGGACTTCCACCTGGATTGTGCCCTCTTGCAGGGGGGGCGAAGCAGCTTGTACGGGCTCGGCTCGCCGGCTGGTGACGGCCGGGGGTGGCTGGTGGGCGTGCAGAATCCCTTTGACCCGACGCGCCGCGTCGCGACGGTTCGACTTGGCGACCGGGCCCTGGGCACTTCCGGGTCCGCCAACCAGTATTTCGAGGTAAACGGCAAACGGTACGGGCACGTGCTCGACCCGAGGACCGGCCGGCCGGCGGGCGAACTGGCCAGCGCGTCGGTCCTGGCTCCCGACGCCGCCACCGCCGATGCCCTGGCCACTGCCCTGTTCGTCATGGGGCTCGACAAGGCCGCCGATTTCTGCCACAATCACCCCCGAATCGCCGCCTTGCTCGTGCTCAAACCCGAGCGGAGCGGCCCAACAGCCCGATTGCCGCGCGTGGTAACCTTCAACCTGCCGCCAGAAGTTACGAGCAATAGAGATCATTATGGCTGACGCAACACCGAGTCTGGCCGTGTCCCGACCATCCATTCGCACCATCACCGGGTGGACGATCTTCTTCATGGTCGTCCTGCGGATCATGATCGGCTGGCATTTCTTCTATGAAGGTATATGGAAGCTCATGCAGGACGACTGGCGGGCCACCGGGTATCTGACCGCCTCCGCCGGGCCGTTCCGCCCGCTGTTCCAGGCCATGGTCAAGGATGTAGACGGTCTGGAGAGACTGACCAGGGAATCCATGTACGAGCGCATGGACCAGCGGCGCGACCTGGCCATCGCCCATTATAACCTGGATGACAACCAGCGGGCGTTCTTCACCAGCTTCGTCGAGCGCAAGAAGCACGGCATCCGGGACGATAACAACATCAGCGCAATCTTCGACAACTCGGAATTCCAGAGGCAACTGGCAGACTACCGGACGAAGATCGCCCGGGGCGAGCCGGCCGATCGAGACGCGATTCTTGGCTGGTTCAAGCCGGTGTTCGATGACCTGGACGAAGCCGTCAAGTCCGTCTGCACGGCCGAACAGAAGAAGGCGGGCCAGCCGCCCCCCATGCCGTCGCTCGTGCCCGAAGGGATCAAGTCCCCCGACGACCTCTACTGGTTTACCGAAGCGGCCAAGGAAGACGCGCGGAAAAACAAACGCGACAAAACGGGCGAGGATATCAGCCAGTCCGAGGCGAGGGAGTTGGGAAAAGCGTACCTCTATTCTCAGCTCAACGCCCGCTACGACACGCTCAGGAAGCATTACGGGCTCGACGGCACTCAGAACAACTCGAGCTACGGCTGGCGCTACCGTGAGCAGAAGAAGATCGGCGGGGCCCGGGACCCGAACAACGTCGATGCCATCTGGAGCGACACCGATTTCCAGGCCCAGTTGGTTGAATACAAGGGGTTCCTCAAGGATATCGAAGCCCTCGAGAACGATATCAACATCGACTACAACACCGAGCGGGTGACGTACGACTACGGCAAAAAGGCCCGGGCCAGAGGCGCCCTCCTGTCTCGATTCGAGATACCGCTAAGCGATGTCGATCCCGCCCGGATCGAGACGTTCGGCGAGAAGATGGGGCTCGACGCCGGTTTCCCGGACGGGTTCAAGCTGACCCCAGAACAATTGCAGGCCGGCCCGATCCCCGGCGAGAAGAGCCGGACCCGGTTGATCGACTGGGCCAACATGCTCGCCCTGACCGCGGTCGGGGTCTGCCTGATGGTGGGGCTTTTCACGCGGCTGGCGGCCCTCGGCGGCGTCGGGCTGCTGGCCCTGTATTACTTTGCCATGCCTCCGTTCCCCGGCCTGTTCGAGAGCCCCATGGCCGAAGGCCATTACCTGATCGTCGACAAGAACCTGATCGAGGCGGTCGCGCTGCTCATGATCGCGACTTCCCGCGTCGGCCGCTGGGCGGGGCTCGATGCTTACTTGTGGGCGGGCGCCCGCCCGAAGACCGCGCCCAGTGCTCCTCCCGTCGTGGACGCAGAGGCCCGGCGCCGCGTGCAGGATCGAATAGAGGATCGTACGGTGGGCTCTGACCACCAGCAGTCCGAACAACACCGGGAAGATGAAGAATCGGAGGGCTGAACAAGACCGCAGCGCGGGCTCTGCCTATTGTCAATCTCAGCCCATAAAAGAAAGGGATCACAACCGATGGTACTCGACGACCGGCAACGCCAGATCGGCAAGGACAACTTCAGGGATGCGGTCCGGATCACACGGCGGCAAATGCTCGCCGGCACCGCGGCGGTTCCGTCGGCCGCCGCCATGTACTGGGGCTACGAGAAGCTCAAAGGCAACCCGGTCAGGACCGGACTGATCGGCACCGGCAACCAGGGCTGCAACGCCCACATTGCCCAGAGCAACCCCGACTACATCGACTTCGTCGCTTTCTGCGACATCCGCCCCTCCAGTCAGAAGCGGGCCCGGCGGCTCTTCAACGAGAAGTACGGCGACAAGGCCAGCAGCATCAAGATGTACGAGGACTACCACAAGCTTCTCGAACGCGACGACATCGAGCTGATCATCATCGCGCTGCCGCTCCATCTGCACGCACCGGCAACCATCGCCTCTTTCGAAGCGGGCAAGCACGTGCTGTGCGAGAAACTGATGGCCAAGACGGTCCTGCAATGCAAGCAGATGGTCCGCGCCGCCGACAAAGCCGGCAAGTTTCTGGCCATCGGCCACCAGCGGCATTACAGCTATCTCTACGCGAACGCCGTTGCCCTCATCGAGCAGGGACTCCTCGGCGACGTCCGCCACATCCGCGCCTGCTGGCACCGGAACCAGACGAGCTACGACAGTTGGCGGCCCGAAGTCCCCGAGGAGGACAGGGTGTTCTACGAGGGCAAGGAGGCTCTCCTGAAGGACTACGGATACGAGTCGCTGGAACAGTTGGTCCGGTGGCGGATTGACGGCGAGACCGGCGGCGGACTGATGGTCGAGCTCGGCAGTCACCAGTTGGATGCCGCCGGCATCTTCCTGGGCCATGCCCGCCCCAAGGCCGTATTGGGCACCGGTGTCACTTCCTACCTGAAGACCTGGAAAGACGTGAGCGATCACGTTTTCTTGATCTTCGAGTTCGGCAAGGACGCCCGCGAGGCCGTCGTGACTTACTCGTCCATCTCCACGAACGCGTTCGACGCCTACGGCGAGCAGGTGATGGGCTCCAGGGGCACCATGATCATCCAGCAGGAGCGCGACGCCTATATCTTCCGTGAGGGGGCCGACTCCAGGAACACCCGGGTCAACTGGGCAGAGAGCCGGATAAGCCGGCCGACCGCCGACTCCGGCTCAACCGCCGCCTGGGCCACCGGCGTGGATACCGCCGACACCCTCACCAGCCGAGGCTACCGCGAGGAGCAGGAGCACCTGGCCTGGCTCATCCGCAACGTCGGCACCCCCGATCCCCAGCATCAGCCGCGCTGCAACGGAAAGGTCGCCCTGGCCGACGCTGTCGTTACGCTGGCTTCCAATCTGGCCATGCAGAAGAGGAAACGGATCGAGTTCAAACCGGCCTGGTTCGACTGGACCAACGACGACAACCCCGAATCGGAAGTGTAATTGCCGGATTCCAGCGCCGCCCGGCGGGGCCGGAAGCACCGCCATCGGGCATGTAACATCTCTCCCTACCGGGCGAACGGCTGAACGTGCTTGCCGAGGTGCTCGGCAAGGACGGTGTAGTGTTCTTCCTCGTCGTCGATCAGCATCTCCAGTAACTCGTCGCGGAACTTGTAGGTGCCGTCGTCGTTCTCCCAGGTCAAAACCGAGCCGTAGGTGACGTGCAGCAGTTGCCGGCCGTCGTTGCCGTCCAAGACCGTTTCCAGCTCCCGGTCCTGCAAGGCGTGCGGATGCGGAACGGCTGCAATGCGGGCGGAGATGTGGTAACTGGCCTTGTCCTCGTCGAAGCGCTCGAAGGCGAACTGGAGGATCCGGCGAAAGAGGCCGGGCCGCTTCCGGGCGGCGACCCGCAGGGCCTCCAGGTAGCTGGTGCCGGCCGTCTTGAGGTGGACCAGCTCCCCCGAGAGCCGGGCCGCGATCGGATAAACGCTGAACTTGTCGCTGCCCGAATGGAGGCTCAGCTTGTAGGGGCCGAGCGTGCGGGCGATGGCGATGTGCTGAACGTAGGATTCCTCGAACGCGCCCAGGTCGCCCTTGTAGTCGATGCCCTTCTCGAACTCGCCGGTGAACCGTGGAGCCAGGCTGACCCATTCGACGCCGAGCCGCTTCAACTCGGCTGCGATCAGGTAGTGTTCGGGCACCGTAGTGGGCGTGGCGGTCTCATCCACCGAAACCTCCAACTCGAACGGACGGGAACCCCTGCGATCCTTGAGATGGCGGAACATCCGCACGGTATGGACGATCGCGCTGCCGTATTTGATCGCGGCACGAGCCAGCGTTTCCTGGTTGAACGTGACCGTCTCCCCGCCGTCCAGGGCGAACGAGCGCCCCAGGTAGGCCTTCCTGAAGTCGGCCGCCGAGGTCTCCAACTCGGCCCAGGGCAGCGCGTCCGTCCCCGAAGAGAGGGACGCCCCCCCCATCGTGTCGGCGTCGCTGCGAACGTGGTCGCCCGGGTCGATCGTGAACATGGTGAATCCGGCAGCGTCGGTGGCGTCGATGTCGGCGGGTTCCTTCAGGTGGTCGGCGTCGCTGCCGAACCCCTCTCGCCAACCGGCCTGAAACACGCCCCACGTCGCGTCGTCCATTACCTGCTCGGGCGTGCGCCGGGTGCGAGTCATCTCGCGGATGGATTGCTGGGCCGGGAAAGGCACACATCCGGACCCCTGCACGGCCCGCAGGTGGCCGGGCGTCGCGAGCCCGAGCCGGTCGCCAAGTCCCACCGACCGGCGCAGGCCGACGACCTGCGGCGCGGTCCACGCCAACAGTTGTCGAAGCCCGCAGGCCGCCTCATGTCCGACCGGAAGCGTGCCCAGCTCGAGGGCGGTGTTGTCAACGTCGATCCGGTGGCGATCCCTGATCAGCGGCCCGAATGCTAAATGACCGTGCACGATTCCGGGACCGGCAGGCGGGCGAGCGGCCGCGCGGGCTGAAGCCCGCGGCTCTTTATTGCCGCACAATCCCACACGGTCATTTGGCATTCCCCCCGGCTCGGCCACGACCACCAGCCGCCGGGCCCGGCCGTCGCGGGCCAATGCCAGCAGTGCCCCTTCGGCCTGCGAGACGGACGCTTCGTACACCGCCAGCCCCGCGGTTCGGATCAGTTCACGGGCAGCGGCTGCCTGCTGCTGGCGACTCAGGCCCTGCGTGCCTGCGGCGCTGACCAGGAGACCCTTGATTGTTCTCATCAGTTCCTCTCGCTGCCGGAAGATGGAGCGGACCGGACCCCCGGTTTCGGCTACGCCGGCACCACGTGATCGGCCGGCGGATGGCGCAGCTTACTCGAAGTCCCCCGTTTTCACACCATCGAGGTGCGGATCCTGCCTGGTACTTGCGCAGCAAGGAGGAATCGGTTCTCACGCGGATGCGGATTGCAGCCAGTCGATCCGGGGGGCGTCACCCCATAACAGTTCTAAATCGTAGTAGTGCCGCCGCGGGACGTCAAAGAGATGGACCACCACGTCAACATAGTCCGCCAGCACCCAGGTGGCGGCGTCGTACCCGCTGAGCCCGAAGCGCCTCTGTCCGACCCGCTTGCCGTACTCCTCGATCTGTTCGACGATCGCCCGCATCTGGCGGTCGGACGTGCCGGTCGCGATAACGAAGAAGTCCGTTACCGATGAGAGCCCGCGCAGATCCAGGATCACCACGTCTTCGGCCCGGTTGTCCTCGGCGATGCGGGCTATCTCTTTGGCAAACTCCGGGCCGCTGACCGCCGGTCGGGCTTCGTCATCGGGATTCATGCGTGTCGATCATAGGCCGGCGAGAAGCTCGCACAACTGCTTGCCCAGCGACCCGCTGATGCGGGCCAGGGCCCAGACGCTGGCGGCGTTCTTGCCCAATTCAACCTGGGACAACTGCGACGTCGTCAGCTCCGACCGCTCCGACAGTTGCCGCAGGGTCAGACTCTGCTTCAGTCGCTCCTGTCGGATCCGCTGCCCGATCAGGCGGTTGAGTTCCTGCTCGTTGGTGTAGATCAACCCCATCTCGTGGGCGATGCGCTCCACCGACTGAAGCAGTTGCTCTTCGCGGAACGGCTTGGTAATGTAGTCCCGGCTGCCGAGCCGCATTGTCTCCGCCGCGGTCTGTACGTCGGGGTAAGCCGTCATGACGATCGGGGCGATACGCGGATCTTCCGCTCTGATCTTCTCAACCAGTTCGAGGCCGTTCAGGTCCGGCATCTTGATATCGATCAATGCCATGTCGAAGGGATTCTTGCGAACCGCCTGAAGGGCCTGACGTGGTTGCGAATACGATTGGACATGATAACCATGATCTTTGAGAATCATGCCCACCGTCTTGCAGACCTGCGGATCGTCGTCAACAACCAACACCTTGATGTGATGTCTTACAGCCATGGTTCTACTCGCATAAAGTCCGACTTTACCCAAAATCCAATCGCGGTTGAACTTCCAATGTGCCATTGTAGCATCTTCCCGAGGAATAGCTAGTGCCGTTCTTCAGGAATTTGGCCAAGGCTTCCTAACTTCGCGGCAAGACCAGGGCAGGGTAACTCGGCTTCGCTTTGCAGACAACCTTCAATGCATCATCACCTGGCAGTTTTATATCGGCCTTATGTGGATGAAATCATCGCGGGCCGAAAGACCGTCGAATGCCGGCTCGGAAAAATGGGGTTTCCACCCCACGGGTTCTTGCGTGCCGGCGATCTGATCTGGTTCAAGGAGGTCAGCGGCCCGGTCCGGGCGGTGGCGACGGCCCGGTCGGTCCGCTGCCTTGCCCCTTTGACCCCGGCGATGATCGACCTGATCCGCCGCGAGTGGAACCGCGAGATCCGGGCCCCGGCCGAATTCTGGGAGAGCAGACGGCGTGCAGCGGCTGCGACCCTCATCTGGCTGGGCAACGTGTGTTCGCTGAGGCCGTTTTGGATCGAAAAGAGAAATCGCCGGGCGTGGATGGTCCTCGATGGACCGCCCATTCCCGGACAGCCGATCCGCCCCGCTCAGTCTGCCCCCGCCGCCTTCTGGTGACGCAACGGTTGTCAACGACCGCCTCCAGGCATATCTTGAGACGCCCGTGGACCGTTTGGGGTTCAGAACGGAGGACACGAACATGGCCCGGCCATTGAGCACGATTGCCCCGCAGTGGTGGGATTACACGACCCTGCCGCAGGACCTTCTGGAGGAGGTCACCCAGCTCACGGCGGACGACATGCTGAAGCTGTCCCGCGACGGCTTTTGCGTGGTGATGTACGACACGCTGGAGGATTTTTATCTGGCCGAGGCGTTGGAGTACATCGAAGCCTGGCGTCAGGTGGCGCCGGGTCAGCCGGCGGGCGTCTGCGGGCCGATCGGCCCGACCGAGCAGTTGCCACTGGTCGCCCGGCTGGTCAACGCATTGGAACTCGACCTCAAGCACGCCCACTTCTGGGGCATGGACGAATGGTACATGGACGGCAAGGAGGTGCCGGAGTCGC
>CAZOIA010000040.1:12092-32679 GCA_964579675.1 uncultured Planctomycetales bacterium
TTATCGTTTGCGCGGTCGGATCGCGAGCTGTGCTTCGACCGCATCCGGCCGGACCTGAAGATGCCCGAGTCGAACATTCATTTTCCCAAGGCTGATCCCACGGCGTACATCAAGAGTTGGAAGGGCGTCCGCTGCGTCGTGATGCAGGGGGGCCAGGGCGAGATCAAACACTGGGCGTTCAACGATCCACCGAAGCGTCAGGCACCGTATACCGATGATCCCCCGCCCCCGAGCGAGTACCGCAAGCTCACGACCCGGGTGGTCGATCTGCATCCGCTCACCCTCGTCCAGAACGCCCGGACCTCGGGGGGCGGGAACGTCGCGGGTGTGCCCGATAAGGCGATCTCTGTCGGGCCGGTGGAGACCTGGCAAGCCGAGCGGGTGTCGATCTGGCACGCCGGTACCCACGACAGCCCCTTCGGGCAGCGGCTGACCACCTACATGATCTCCAAAGAGATCGCGGACACCTCGGTGCCCATGTCGCTGCTCGCTCAGCATCCGAACGTGCAGTTCAACTTCTACCGCCCCGGCATCGGTACGTGCGAGGCGGAGATGCACTAAGATAGCTCTCAGTTCTCAGCTTTCAGCGGTCAGCGAAGTCATCAAGGACTGAACGGTGACGCTCATGGGACTGCCAACGGATGTCCACATTACCGAAGCAAGAGCATCGTTCTCGGACTTCGCTCTTCGCACGCCGCTGGTGCTGAGCACCGGGAAGATTACGGGCATTTGCCAGGCGACGGCGACGGTTCGGGTCGAGGATGGCCGGGGCCGGTCGGCGCGGGGGTATGGTGCGATCTTCCTGGGGGATCTGTGGGCCTGGCCCTCAGAGCAGGTGGCTTCGCCCCAGCGCGTTGAGGCGATGAAGACCCTGTGCGAGGCGATGGCCAAGGGCCTGCCGGCGGCGGGGGACGAGTACGCTCACCCGCTTGAACATGGTATCCGCCTGTTCGAGACCTACCTTGAGCCGTTCTCGGCAAGGGTGGCGTCGGCCCTGTCGTTGCCCGAAGCGATACCGCATCTGGCAGCGGCGGTTTGCCTGTCGCCGTTCGACGCGGCCCTTCATGACGCGTTCGGGCGCTTGCACGGGATCAATGCCTATGCAGCCCTCGATCATCAGTTCCTTCCGGCGACGCTGGATCGCTGGTTGGGTGCATCGGGGCAAGGGCGACACGTCAGCGAGTTCTTCCGGGCCTCGCCCGAGAAGCGAGTTGCCGGCTGGCACCTGGTGTCGAAGGGTGATCCCCTGACCTTCGCCCAGGAGACGGACGCGGTGGAGGACGGCCTGCCCAACAGCCTCCAGGGCTGGATCGAGCGTGAAGGCGTGTTCTGTCTGAAAGTCAAGGTCTCCGGCACGGATGTACGGGCCGACGTGGCCAGGACGGTGGATGTGCACCGTGTAGCAAGCGAGGTGCACCACCGGCGTAAAACGGGCCGGAACATCGTGCTCGAGGTGGACAGCAACGAGGCCTGCCCGTCGGCGGAGATCGTCGTCGAATACCTGCATCGGCTGCGGGAGGCGTCACCGGCGGCGTTTGACGCATTGCTGTTCGTGGAACAACCGACGCCGCGGGACCTGCGGAGCGGGATGATCGACCTGCGGGCGGTGTCGGCCCTCAAGCCGGTGCTGATCGACGAAGCTCTGCAGTCGCTGGAGTCGCTGGGCGTAGCGGCGGAGCTCGGCTGGAGCGGGGCGGCGCTCAAGACGTGCAAGGGGCACAGCTTCACGCTGCTGTGTATCGCCTGGTGCGAGCTTCGGGGTTGGCCCTATGCGATTGTCGATCTGACCAATCCCGGTGTGGCGGCGGTTCATGCGGCGGTGCTGGCGGCCCGCTGCCGGCCGATGATGGGTCTGGAGCTGAACTGCCGGCAGTTCGTACCCGCAGCCAACGCTTCTCTCTCTCGCCACATGCCGGGCCTGGCCCGCATGAGGGACGGGTGGTTCGATCTGTCGGGGGCGGGACCGGTCGGCCTGGGCTATCCTCCAGCGATGGCAGCCAGCCCGGCCCCTGGCTGCGACCAGCAACCGTTCTAGCCGCAGAGGTCACCGAGGAGACAGAGCAGAGACGCGTGAAGGGCTTCGCCTCCTTGCCCGGTCCAGAAAAAAGCCGGAAAGTGGTTGCATCGCAGAACCGGCGTGGTATAGTGCTTCCTCCTGGACAAGTGAATAAGAGTACGATTGCAGGTTTCCGCGCGGGCGGAATGAAGAGGGAAGGTGGTGCGAATCCACCGCGGACCCGCCGCTGTAATCGGATGTACCGGCCACCAAGGCCATTGTTCGTGAATCGTGGGTGCTGCCCGCACCTGCGGACCGAATGAGAAGGCGTGGCCGGGAAGCGAGATCGACCGCGGCGTCCCGTTGCTGCCTGTGACAGCTTCGTGGGCCCAGCCGAGTCGATGTCGCCATCCGTAAGCCAGAAGACCTGCCTGCAAGCGTGATGTGTTTCGTAAGGTGCCCCGGGCATTGGGTGCTGCGAAGTCTGCCCGGGATCCAACGTATGCCGCGTGCGCGCGGCGGCGGTGTGGGTCCCGTCTTGTTTGGCGGCAACGTCATCCCAGTGCTCTGTCCCGCGGGCACTGGGATTTTTTTGTGGCCCGAGGTCGGCCGCGGAACGGAGAAAAGCATGAATTTCAGAAGTGTGTCTGTCTTGATCGCTGTTCTGGCGATGTCCTGCATGGCTCATGCCACACCCTACAACCTGAACGGAACATGGGTCGAGGTTGACTATTGGGCCGGCAGCGGCCCCAGCGAAACGATCGTGGTTATTGACTGGAACGATACGAATGGCCCATACATCACCGAGTCCCATGCTTGGGGCTATCGGTGGTCGGGAACGAAGTACGTCTCGGATGCCGTCACTGCGATCTGCGACGCCGGTGCTTTGATCGTCACGACAAGCTATGGCGGAGCCTTTGTGGACGATGCGTTCTATCACGATGCGTCGATCGACACTGACGACCACACTTCCGCCGGATACAGCGGCTGGTGGTGGCTGGGCAGTAGCGCTGATGGCGGCCAAACCTGGGACGGGAACGCCGGTACGATCACCTCGGAAGTGCTGGTACACAACCAGATCGAGGGATGCAATATGGATTCGGGGGCCTGGACAAGCGCGACTCTGACGATACCGGTTCCCGAGCCGGCGGCGGCGTTGTTGTTGGCCCTTGGAGGTCTGCTCAGTTTGCGCGGCTTGCGGCAATGAATCGCCGCACTGCTTAATCGGTTCCCCGTGTGTCTTGTCGGGAAGTGTTTTAATGTTCAGAGCACATCTTGCCATCAGAGCAGCAGTAAGGCTTTCCTGCGGGCTGGCGTGCGGCTACGACTACGACTCGGCCGACTTCGCTACCCAGGTCGTCGAGTACGTTCAAGGCGGAGACGTGAAGGAGGATTACCTCGCGCTGGGTCACTGGTTCAACGATCCCGCCGCCGCCCTGGGACCACCCACCGTGGATACCACCGGTGACGGACAGAGCACCGGTCCCCCGACGCAACCGGTGCCGGTGGTACCGGTGTATGCCGCTTTTCGATACTTCGAGCTGGTCTCCGTCGGTGAAGGCGGCCATCTCATCGTCGCGTTTGACCATCCCGTGGAAAACGATCCCCGGGACCCCTGCGGGATCGACCTGATCATCTTCGGCAACACGTTACAGGATATCGGGCCGGAGGAATTCTGGGAAAACGGGGACCCGAATGACACGGTGGTTCGGACCGACGACGTGTGGGACGAGCCCAGTCCCGTTTCCGTCAGTCAGGATGGCGCGGCCTGGCACTCTTTCACCTATGGGCCTTACGCGGATGCGTTCGCGCCGACACTGGGCAGGATTTACGATGAAGACAACCCGGACCCGTCCCTGGGAGCCTGGAATCAGTGGTGGGGCGAGCCGACGCTGCCACTTCTGCCCCTGGACCCGAGGCGGACCGCGTCCGGCGTGGTCAGGAGACTGGAACCGTCAGACTTCGTGGGCCTGACGGTGGCTGAGTATGCACGAGAATACGGTTACTCGGCCGGCGGGACCGGGTTTGACCTGGCCGACGTGGGACTGGATTGGATTCTGTATGTCAAGATCGAAAACCCCGTCGGGAGCGGGCAGACGCCGGAGATCGACGCGCTGGCCGACGTCGATCCGGACGTCGCGCCCCCGGACTTCGACTGCGACACCGACGTGGACCGGGACGACCTGGACCATCTTGAGGCCTGCGCTACGGGCCCTGCCCTGGGGCCGCCCGCCAGCGGGTGCGAACGTGCGGACCTCGACGACGATGGCGATGTTGACCAAGCGGACTTCGGCCTGCTTCAACGCTGTCTGAATGAGCCGGATGTCCCTGCCAATCCCAAATGCAGGCAGTAACCGATGCGGTGGGGATTTCCCCGAACCGGTGTTGTCCAGATGACACGCGAAGGATCAAAACACGTCCGATCCCGCAATGGTGGGTTCACTCTTGTTGAAGTGCTTGTTGTCGTCGCCATCGTCGCGTTGCTGCTGGCGATTCTGCTGCCGTCGCTAAGCAGGGCGAGGCAGGTCACGCGAGGTGCCGTTTGTCTGAGCAACCTGCGGCAATTCAGCCTGGCCGCCCACGCCTATGCCCACGGACACCAGGGCCGGTACCCGATCGCCTACTACTCCGTGTTTCAGCCGACGTCCGTTTTCATCTCCTACGCGTGGGACTTCACAACCATCAAGGATTGGAGCGCCGGGCTGACGGTCGTGAAAGCGGGGTTGCTGTGGCAGGGCGGCAAGACGATCGAACAGGTGCACCAGTGTCCCTGCTATCAAGGTAGCGACAACTGGGCTGACATTGCCCACACCGGCTACAACTACAATACCAGCTACATCGGTACCTGCTACCGGTCCAGCGACCCTGCGAAGTGCGTTGCCCCGGTCAAAGCGGTTGACGTCCGCCGGCCAGCCGTCTGTGCCCTATTCGGGGACGGCGAGTACGTAGGCGGGGCAAACAAGTTCATGCGGTCCCCGTGGAAGTACCCGGCACGCCAAGGCTACCGCGGGCACCCGGCGCGGGACGTTGACGAGTTCCCCGATGGCAAAGCGCGGTACGCCGGCACGCAGGGATATCGACATCTGGGCAAAACGAACGTGGCGTTCTGCGACGGGCACGCCCGAAGCTGGCTGGAGCGTCACACGGAGACTTACGATTCTGCGAGAACACACATCGCCCCCGGCACCGGATTCCTCTCCCCCGACAACAGCCTGTATGACCTCGAGTAATCGCCCCGGGTTCCGACATGGTCATCGACGTCACCAACACCCTGTCGAAGCCTCGATTGAGGAGGTCTTCACCTAACTTCTTTTCTCCGTGGCCTTTGTGTCTCCGTGGCGAATCCATTCATGAGCGATTCGGCGTATTCGCCCGGTCGGTGCCCAGCGTCACTCGATGGGGACTTCGCAGAACCTGTAGAATCTCAATTCGGGCTCGAAAACAATTTCCGATAATGTGTCCAAAGCACCACGATCTGGAGGACTTTCTTGCCAGAACTAACAGGCTGACGGGCAGATTTCTGGAATCTGGGTTGGATGGGCCTTGCAACAGCGTGGGGTCCGGGGGTATCATTACTTACAGAGGTTAGAGCACCGGCTTTGAGGTGAGGACCCGAGGGGAGTGAGGGCAGACAGGGTTAAGCCGGACGCTGTCTGACCGGATGTGGTGGGAGAGAGGGTTGCGCTTCAATCGCGCCAATCGGTTTGCTGTTCTTATTGTGCGCTGCAGCGAAGTGGGGACCGCCGGGCTTGTCCGCGGTCTGCAGGCGCACGGTTTCCACGTTGCGCGTACCAGTTCCTTTGCCCACGCCGTTTGCGAGGCAGCCGCTCAAGAGTACCCGCTTGTTCTTTTCGACCTTGGCGAGTTCGCTAGCCGGCCACGGGTCGGTGCAGTGGCGCGTCCGAGTCAAGCCGGCGATTCGGCGCCGGGGGCCAATGAGGGGCTTGAAGGTCTCCGCGAGATCCGCCGGGCGTCGCCGGCTTCGCAGGTCGTAGTCCTGGTGGCTGACGGGCTTGACCTGACGACCTGCTGCCGGGCCGTTGCGTATGGGGCGGCGAGCTTCGTTGAATGGATGGCGGGCCAGCCGGTCGATCGGATCGTGGACGGGTTGGTGCAGGCCTATGGCCGGTACGAGGACGCCGTTCGCCAGGGCCGCGACCTCCACTCCCACGCGATCTTCGACGAGACGGGCGTCGCGGGCAAAAGCCAGATCATGGCCAAGCTGCTCTTTCAGGCCAAGCGGGCGGCGATCATCTCGGATGCCCCGATCCTCGTCGCTGGCGAGTCCGGCACCGGCAAGCAGCTCCTGGCTGAAGCCATCCACCGCATGGACCCCAAACGAAAGAACAAACCCTTCCTGACGATCAACTGCGCCGCGATCACCGGTACGTTGGCGGAGAGCGCCTTGTTCGGTCACCGGAAAGGGGCGTTCACCGGGGCAACGGAGGATCGGCAGGGATACTTCCGGGCGGCCGACGGCGGAAGCGTGCTGCTCGACGAGATCAACGAACTCGCCAAGCCGCTCCAGCCCAAGCTGCTTCGCGTACTGCAGGAAGGACGGGTGCTGCCCGTCGGCGACGACGTGGAGAGGAAGGTGGACGTGCGGGTGATCGCAGCTTGCAACCGACCGCTGCCGGTGCTTGTGGAGAGGGGCGAATTCAGGCTGGACCTTTACCAGCGGCTGAACGTGATTTCGTTGTACATGCCCCCGCTGCGCGATCGCCCGGAGGACGTGCCCCTGCTGGTCCAGTTCTTCCTCCGCCGCTACGCCAGCTACTATCCCCACACGATCGAATCGGTCGATGAGCGGGTCTACGAGGTGCTGGCCCGTTCGGTCGGCTCGGGGAACGTGCGCGAACTGGAGAACGCAGTTCGGCAAATCCTCGCTTTCAAGACGGCCGGCACCCGCATCGAGCTGAGCGACATTCCGCCGGGCTTCATCGAGAAACAGGTCACCAGCCGGACCGAAGCGGCAGTCCACGAATCGCTTGCCTCAGTGGTGGTCGCGATGCTCCGCAGCGGCACAATGACCCTGAGCGAGATGCTGGAAGAGTTCGAAGGCATGGTCCTTCGCGAGGCCCTCGACCGGTCCAGAGGCACGCACGCCGATCTGGCTCGACGCCTGGGATTGAGTCGGCGCACGTTCTATAACAAGCTCCGCAAGCACGATTTTCCGATCTCGCGGTGATACGCACCGGGCATCAAGTGCGCGTCAGCACCATTTGCACGGTCTGCTCCTCCTCCTCGAACTCGAGCGTCACGCTGTCGTTCCCCTCGAACGTGCAGGTGCCGGTGCGCGCCTCGTCGTCGATGGACATCGTGATCTGCCCGTTGTTGAGCGAGTAGCTCCCCGTTTCCGTGTGCGCCTCGGGCATGGGTCCGCCGGAGCGCGTCATGGTCAAGGTTCCGCCTTCGTCGAAGGTGAAGGTCATCTCGAACTGGTCCATCCCGGGCATGCTCTGGCCGTTCATGGCCAACTCCGTCACCCGCCAGGTGCCGATGATCGTGGGGGCCTGGGGCCCAGGCTCGACCGGCTCGGGCTCGGGCTTGGTCGGCTCCGGAGCCGGCTTCTCAACTGGCTTGGCCGGCTCGGGTTCGGGCTCGGGTTCGGGCTCCGGTTCCGGCTGTTCAACCACCGGTTTAGAGGTGTCGGCGACCACTTCGGGTTTGGCTTCTTCGGTCACCACGGGTTTGGGCAGCGGTTTGAACTCCGGGATATCCGGCGGCGACGAGCGGGCGCAGGCCAGCAACCAGCAGCCCAACGCAAGCCAGACCATCCCCGCCCAACGGCCGCCGGCACGTCTGCGTGCAAGAATCGGTGGCATACACGTCCTCCGCAATCGCCCGAGGAGACCCCAGCCCCGGGGTCATCTCGGCTTGAAGACCACCTCGACAATCGAAAAGCGCCGCGCGCTGTCCTTTCCCAGCAGCAGGAGTCGTCGCGCGGCCGGCACGTAGCGACAGGGAATCCACTGCCCGTTGAACAACCCGGGGCTCATGCCGGTGGCTGTGTTCACGACGAACACCCACTCGCTCGTCGCCAGGGCGATCGCCTCACTGGTCAGCCAACACGCAGCGATGCTCCCCTGTCGATGCCGGGCAACGCGGCGGTCGCCAACGTGACAGGCGGTGATACGCTCTTGTTGGGGGTCGTAGGCAAGAAAGCTCCGGCGGTCGGGCGACAGCGGCGAGGTAATGCCCGCCCAGGTTTCCAGCAGACGGGGGCGCTCGGACATGCCGCATTGCATCGCCAGATCCGTGCTGCCTTCGAGGCTGCACCAGGCCCAATTCAATTGACCCGCCTCCGCCCGGGCGCACAGCACCTTGCCAGGCGGGTCTGAGAGAACCGGGAGCACGCAGTCCATACCCTCGGGGGTCAGCGCCGCCGGCTCGGGCTCGCCGAGGGCCTGGCGGAAAACGCGAAACGGTCCGTGCGCGTCATCCCCGCTGCAGAACAGCAGCGTTTGATCATCGCCGTCGAACCGCGGGAGGCAATTGACGGCGTCAGGCACGCCCAGAAGGTGCTCCTGGCCCGTGGCGGGATCAACATGCACGATGAAACTCGCAGGCGGCTCATTGACCACGTAAGCGATGCTGCGCCCGGAATCCGACCAGACGGGGGAATGGGCCCACCGATACTGCGAGAGCCGGCGTCCCGGTGCGGTTCCGCTCACGGGTCGGATCCAGATCGCCAGCGTTCCTTCCGGCGGCGTGTCCTGCGGGTCCGGCGAGCCCAGCAGCGTCATGACCGGGACGTAATCGCGATCGGTCCGCAGGTAGAGTATCTGGCTCCCGTCCGGGGAGATGGTCGGGATCTGCAGGTTGACGTTCTCGACCGAGCCCAGCTTCCGGGGCAACTCGAAGTTGCCGAAGAGAGCCGTGTGCCGCTCGTTGCTGGAACGTATCGCCTCGCCGGGCGAGGGGTGGTCGGGCGTCCGGCAGGCCGCCAGCAGAAGCCCGGCGCCGCCGATCAGAATCGCTACCGCCTGTCGGCTCTGGAAGACCCCAAATGGAGGTAAACGATCACGAGCCAGTTCAGCAGGCCCCGGGCCGCGCGGGCTGAAGCCCGCCGCTCGCTCCTGGCGGCCGATCGCGAACCGCCGCCCGGTGACCCCGGAGCCCGGGAATCTGGTGCCGCCAACAGGCATCGCTGCTCAACCTCCCTGGCTCACCGTTTCCGGCACCGCGGAACTGACCTGGTCAGTCAATTCGGGCGATGGTCCCTGGAGCTCGCCGATGCCCGGTGTATCCCAGTACTGCTCCATGCGCTCCAGGGGCTCGCTTTCAATCCCGTCGCGGGGCAGATCACCTTCTCCCTTGGGCCCGATGATGTAGGGAGTAAGGAAAACCATCAATTCGGTATTGACGTCGGCGGTCTCCCGGTGCTTGAACAGCTCGCCCAGCAGCGGGATGTCCCCGAGGCCCGGCACGCGGCGGATGATTTCCCGTTCGACCTCCCGCAGAATCCCGCTGATCAGGAACGTCTTGCCGTGCTCGAGCGTGATCTGGGTGGTGGTCTCGCGGCGGTCTACGACCGCCCCGCCGAACAGCGTCCGGCCCGGAACGACGCTGGACACCCGGAGCTTGACGGTCAGGTTGATGGTCTTTTCTTCGGTGATGTGCGGCCTGACCCGCAGGGTGATGCCCACCGGGAAGTAGTCGAAGCTGTCGTTCCGCGTCCCTTCCGCCGACGTCTGCACCTGATCGATGAACGGGATATCCTGCCCGTCAAAGAACTCCCCCTCGACGTTGTCGGCGGTGAGGATCTTCGGCTCGCTCTTGATCTTGAGGTCCGTCACCTTGCCCAGCAGGCTGATCAGGTTGTTGACGTCTGCGTTCAACGTGAAGGTGTGAGTATTGGCGTGCATGTCCTCGAACTGGTAGTTGAACAGCCCGCGGAGGGCGTTTTCGGTGATGAGCGGATCACCGGAAATGAAAAGCGTCGGATCGGTGGAGAACCTGAAGCCCAGGCTCATGGAGTCATCCAGGGTAATCTCGCAGATCGTGGCCTTGATGAGGACCTGATAGCCGGGCCGGTCCAGCTCCTGGATGAGTTCCTCGAGGGCGTCGGCGTACTCGTCCGGAACCGCGACCAGGAGAATGTTCCGCTCGATGTTCGGAACGATCCGCAGCTTGCCGACCAGGTTGCTGGGCTGCCTGGCTTTGACCTCCCGGGAAGGAGCGGGCTGGTGCCACCAGAAGTTCATCACGGACTGGGCCTGGTCCTGCTCTTGCGGCTGGGACGGACGTTGCTGGGTTTGACCCTCCTGGGAGTAGGGCGACCGATCGCTGGAGAACTGCTCAAACCCCTTGAGTCGGCCTCGACGCAGGATGGACGTCGGCGTGCCGGGAGCGTTCAACAGGGCGTTGAGCTGCTCGGCCACGGTCTCGGCGTCGGCGAACTTGAGCTGGATCGTCCGGGGCACCCCGGCCTCCTGGGGGCTGTCGATCTCGGCGATCATCCTTTTGATGATCTCGTAGTTCTCCTCGTTCTTGCTGATGACGATCAGCTTGCCCGTCTCCGGGTAGGCCTCGAAGCTGAACTGCCCGAAGAGCCGCCCGACCGGGGTCGTGGTTTCCTCCTCTTCTTCCCACCACCAGCCCCAGCGGCTGCTCGCCTCCTTCTTGCTGAACAGGTTCTCCAACAGCTCTTTGGTTTTCTGGGGGTCGGCGTATTTGAGCGTGATGATGAGCGGGGCCGCCTCGTCCCCGGCGAGCGGCTGGTCCCATTCCTCAATCTGCTCGGCGATCCGTTCCATCGCCACCGGCGAGGCCTGGACGGTGATACTGTTGCGACGCGAATTGGCCGTCACCATGACCTGGTCCCGCTTGGACTGCCCGCCCATGAAGTAGCGGTAATAAGAGTATCCCCGGTAGCCGGTGTCTCCGAACAACTCTTTGATGTTGCTGGCAACCTGCCCGGCATCGGCGTACTTGAGGAGAAACGTTCGCTGGATGAGTTGGCCGGTGTCCGCCACGTCGAGTTCTACGAGCCACTTCTTGATGATCCCCCGGTTCTGCTCGGAGCCAACGATCATGAGCCGGCGTGACGAGATGAACGGAAAGAGCCGCAGGGCGCTGCGCAGCGACTCGTCCGGGATCTTGCCGAGCATCTCGCCCAGTTGCTGGGACAGCTCTCCCGCGTCGCCGTATTTGACCTCGATGATCTCCCACTGGGTGCTGGGCGGCTTGGGCTGATCGAGCGTCCGGAGCCACAGCTCGATCTGGGCCAGGACGTCGGTCGGGGCAGCGACCACGATCTGCGACCGGCGGGGCTCGGGAATGAGCAGGACCGGGGTTTTCTCCGCCTTGATCGCCACGGTGTCCGCCACGGAGGGTTTCCCGGCCTCGGGCTTGCCGCCCGGGGGTCTGCCCGGGCCGGGCTGGGGCCCCGATTTCTTGCTGGGGGCCGGACCCTCCGACGACGAGACCGCCTTGACATCCACGCCCAGATAACCGGCGATCAGCTTCTGAAGCATCGGGATGATCTCGAAAACGTCCACGTGCTCGATCGGGAAAACCCGAAGCTCGCCCCCGCTGACGTCCGGCTGGTCCAGCTCCTCGATGATCCGCGACACCGTGATCAGCCGTTCGATCGAGGCCACCACCATGAGCTTCTTCGTCGTCGCGTCGGCGGTGATGTGCCCGTATTCCCTGGGCATGAGCGGCTTGAGCACGTCGATCAGCTTCGTCGGGTCGTAGTGCTTGACCTCGAAGAACTTGCGCACGATCTGGTTGGTCGGGGTGATGGTGGCTACGTCCACGTCGGCGGCTATGGTCTCGATGTGTCGTCGGATCATCTCGCCAATGGGTATCAGATGGACGGTATGTTCCCGCTCCTCGATCCCGACGCCGTGCTCGTGCAGCACCGTCCTCAGGACGTACATCGCCTCCTCGACCGGGAGCGGCTTGGGATTGACCACCGTGATCTTGATTTTCTTGGCCTCCGGGTCCAGGACAACCGGCTTGTCCATCTGATCGGTCAGGAACTTTGCGATCTGGTCCATCGGCGCATCTTTGAAGGAAAGCGGCACCGTCTTGGGTTTGGCCGGCTTGGTAGTAGCAGCCGGCTGGGTAGTTGCCGCCGGTTGAGTGGTCGGCGCTGTTGCCGCCGGTTGATCGCCCGAGATGGGCCTGGTCTGAGACGCTGCCTGATCGTCCTGGGCGATTGCCCCGGCTGCGGCAACGCACCCGATCGCCAACGTCAAGCACGTGGCCCGTCGGCACCGCCAAGTGTTGAAGCCCATAGCTTTCCTCCTTGGAGCCCCTTACGGTTCCTCTTCAATTCTGATGACAGCTTCCGTCTGGTCCTGGCCTTGAGTAATTGCCCTGCGCTTAAAGCGTTCCCCTCTCGCGGGTCGCCTGATCGCGGGCGGGGTTTTGTGCATTCTCTCGGCGTCGCCACTCGCGGGGGCATCCGGGACGGATGGCTGTGTGGTTACACTTGCAGCCTCCTCAGAGCCGGCAGGCGGTTGCGGTCTCCTGCCCGGCCCAGGAGCGGTACCCCCGCGGCTCTCTTTGCCGGAGAACAGCTTCATCGTCTCTTGCTTGCCCTTGAACTCGATCGTGACCTCGTAGTCCTTGATCGACACCACCTTGATCCCGTGCTCGGATTTGCCTTCCTCGACCCCCACCGTATTGCCGCCCTTGGCGAACAGCGCAATGTTGCCGATCACCCCGGTCAGCTTCATTCCGTGCCCGGCGCGCTTGACCTTGGTGAAGATGTTGCGCTTCTTTATGGCGGCGTCGATCTCCGGCGGCTTCGAGGGTTTCTTCTTCTGCTTCTTCGCCTGGTCAGCCGGTTGTGTGTCGGCTGGTTGCGTGGCGGCCGGTTGCGTGCCGGCCGGCTGCGTGGTTGGATTTTGCCCGGCCATCGTTTCGGGTAGCCACCGCCGCCAGACGACGTGCATCCCGATCTGATACGCCGCGTCCGCCAGCATCAACGCCGCAACCGTGATCGCCGCGATCGCGACGCCTCTCTTGTGCGTTCTGGTGAGCTTCAGCCTGCCCATGGATCGTCACTCGACTCAGGTGCTTTGACCAGTACGGAAATCGTCAGTTTGACCACCTTGCCGCCCTCGCCCGACAACTCTATTTGCTCGACGCTCAGCACGCCTTCGGTGCGATAAAGGGCGGCGATGAACTTGAACACGTTTTCCCAGCCCGCCTCAGCGTCTATGAGGATCGATGCCTGCTTGAGGCTCGGATCTTCGGGCCAGGCGATCGCAGCGGTGGGTGTCGCCCCTTTCAAGTTAAGCCCGCTCTGCTGAGCAGCGGTGATGACCTTTTCACTCATCGCGGTGATCTGCTCGCTGTAGGGCTTCGGGGTTGAAAGCCCCCCGACTTCCTCCTCCATCTCAGATACCTGATCGCGGTAGTGCCCGGCCTTGCGCTGGTTGGTGATGACCCGGGCGACCGAGGCGGCGTTGGCCTCGTGCCTGCTCACCAGGGCGTCGTACCACGCCAGGAGGGGGTCGATGCCCAGGAAATACACCGCGATCACGCCCAAGGCGATACCGCCCCGGACCAGCGCCCGACGATCTCTCTCACTCAGCGCCATGGCCCACCTCGCCCGGAGAAGGATGAGAGCTTCTCGACGCCAACCAGTTCCGCCGTGATGGTGAATCCTCCACCCTTTCCCGGTTCGGTGCGCCCGGTCTGGACCTCGGCGAACCGATCGTTCTTTCGCAAGGCCTCCGCCAGGGCGAAGCTGGTCTTCAAATCGCCCGCCGTCCCCTTGATAATCAGTCCCCTCTCACGCGACAGTCTGATCGACGAAATCACCATGCTCTCGGGGATCGGCGAGCATAGATCTGCCACAATCCCCTCAACGTCGATGCGATACCTCTGGAGCTGCTGCATCGCGCGGATCTTGGGCCCGAGGGTGGCCATGGCCGACCTGGCCTGGTCCTGAGCATCCAGGAGCCGGTCCATCTTCCGTGTTTCCCAGGCGAGGGCCCCGACGTGGATGACAGCGGCCAGGATCACACCGGCGCCGGCAACCGCGGTCCATCGCCACGGGCGAGCGAGTATTCGTTCGATGCGCTGCCGGCGGGGAGTGGCCGCCTCCTCCGGTTGACCGGCCAGCCGGATCATGTCGCCGCGCTCGAACAGCCCCGCAAGGGCAAGCCCGATAGCCGGTCCGAACCGGGCGAGCCGGTCGGTGCTGATTCGCCCGCCGCCCGCCTCGATGAGGTCATCGGCCGGTTCAACGGGTTTTACCATGATCCCCATCGTCTCCGCCAGCACCTGGCGGGCATCGGCCATCTCCTCTGGCGCGCACCACAGCACCCGCTCAAGGCTGTGCACCGGCTGATCCGCATCAATCCACTGGCGGCACTGAAGGCACGCGCGTTCGAGCTGGTCCGGCTCCACGTGCACTCGCCGCACCGACCGGACGACGCCGGCGATCAGCACGGCGATCACCCACTCGGCATCGGTCGCCAGGATGAGGGCCTCCGTACCGCTCGCCTCGCCAAGCTGGAGTCCGTGGCGACACAGCGCGGCCAGGGCCTCAGCCTCCGTGGTCAGTGCGTCGATCTGGAATCCCGCTGCCGACAGCGAGGACATGTGCCGGCCAACCCGATCGTTGCGGGCCGCCTGGGCCAGAACCCACGTCCCGAACTCCCGGGATGAAGCCGGCCCGGCACGACGGTACCCCCAAACCACTTGATCGATCGGGACGGGCAGGTCCGACTCCAGCCGATGGGCGACCATCTGCCGACAGCGGGCGTCATCGGCCTCAGGGAAGGTCCAGCACCGGGTCATCACGTCCGGGGCCGGCATGGAGGCAACGCACTCCGCAGACCCGGCCGTCAAGGTACCCCGCGCTCGCTTTGCCCCGGGCCCGGGGGATGTTTGACCTTGTCCCTCCGGAGCGGAGCCCGGCCCACCGGCGTCGGCCTGCGCTGCCCCGCTCGGCAGCGACGCAGTCTCCAGGGCAAGGATCTCGATCCGCCCGGCCACGCGACGCAGCCTCGCCTGTCGCAACGCCGATCCACAACTGTGCAATCCAATCACTGTCGGCTCGCCCATGGGCCTATCCCTTCACAGATCCACCACGCAGGTACCGAGAAGACACGAGAACGCGCTCCCCTTCGGGTCGCGGCTAAACGCCTCCCTGTCCACCCCCGTGAACTTCTAGAACGCGCTCCCCTTCGGGTCGCGGCTAAACATCTTCTCGCTTATCACTTCTGACTTCCAACTCCCAACCTCTCCTCTTCTCTTCATGGGGATGATTCGGACCAGTACAGGACTCGCGGGACCTCGCCGCCTCGGTCCACCACGCACTCGATCGTCGCCTGCGCCAGTCCCGACGACGCCTGACCGTTGCTCAGAATGCGGAATACGTTCGACCGCACCGTGACCAGGCCTTCGAGCTTGGCAAACTTGTCCTTCGTCATCCCGGCCACGTCCAGCAGATCGCCGATTGACCCGAATCCCCCGCGGTTGGCGCGGGGCTGAAGAACCGCCTCCGCCAACTCCTGATCAACCTCCGGCAGCGTCTCCAGAACCTCTCGTGGGGCGGTGTTGATGTTGATCCGGCCCGGCAGCATATCGTTATCGCTCAGCGTGATGTCGTCCACGATCCGCTTGAAGATATCCAGCGTGACCGGTTGATCCTTCTCGTCGTCGTTGCGGGGGTTGAGGTCCACCTCCTCCGATGGGCCGCGCCCGGTGCTGGCGTCTCGCTCCACGTCCAACAGGTCCACCAGATGCTTGAACTCACCCTTCTCGCGGGCCTTGACGATCGACTGTGCCGCCCAAGTCTCCAGGCCCAATCGCTGACTCAGCGTACCGGCGTCGGCACTGTTGATATTGACCCGTTTCAGCCCGAGGGCGTTCTCGTTCTTCTCATACGAATAGGTGGTCAGGTACGCCAACCAGCCGCGATCAAGCCGGCCGTCCGCGTTGTCGTAGGGCGGGCTGGTGTCGCCGTCGTCTTCGTTCGGATCCAACAGCCCATTGGCGTTCGCGTCTTCGCCGCACAGCAGTTCCGGCGTCACGTCCCGGACCAGGAGCAACTCGCGCACGGTTCGCAACGGGCCGTTGCGGATCGTGTAAGGGTGTGCCAGCCCGAGGTAGTAGCTCCGTTCAATCCCGGCCGGCTGGGGTTCTTCGTCACCATCCCGCCAGTCGATGACGGCAGCGGCGATCGGCTCGGTCATCTCCGGCAGCGCCATCAGTTGATCGCGCGAGGCGGCGTTCACGTTGAGTTTGCCGCTTTCGTCGCTGGCCCCGTACCAGACCATGGGCAGCGCGTCGTGGCTGCCGTGCGTCACGCTGAACGTGCCACCCGTCAACGGCACCTCCTGCATGGTGGGCGCATCGTCGCACCATAGATCGCTGAGGGTATCCACGTCCGACAAGTCATCCGTGACGGCGGCCATCGACCGCTCGACACCGGCCCGGGCCAACACGTGGGCGGTGAGCCGATCCCTTTGGAGGTTCGAGATCGCCAGGTCCTGGCGAATCGTGAAGGTCAATCCTCCGGCCAGAAGCGACAGCAGGGCAATCGCCCACAACACGAGGATGAGCGCTGCCCCGGGCCGCCTCCGCCAGCCCATTTGCTGCTTCGCGCGCTCGCTCGGCCTGACTGCGCTCATCACGTCGGGCCTCCGGGTCTGCCCTCGCTGGAGGATTCCTCCGTCTGCTCGGCAGGCGGCTGGTACACGCCGATCGCGACCACGGTTGACAGCACGGTCACATCCGGTCCCGCCCGCGCGGACGCCGGCTCGCGGTCGGCGGCGGCGACGGTGACCCGCACCGCATCCGGCGGCCCGGGCTCGAGCGCCGACCAATCGTTCATCCACCGCTCGCCCGAAAGATACTCGAACGAAAGCCCCACGATACCCTCTGCCACCACGGTCACCAGTCCGCCGTCCTCGGGATACTCGTCGAGAGCGTGGTCCTTGCGGCACATCAGAGCCGGCAGCTCCGCTCCCGGGGGGCGGGCCAGGGAGAAGCTCACCTCGTACTGGTCCGACTCCGCTCCGTCGGGGCGGCATCGACGATCACTGATCACCAGCAGGTCGATGCGGTCAGTGCCCTGGCTGCCCGCACCGCTCTGGCCGACCAGAACCGGCTCTCTGCGGGTCGGGTCAGGATCGCGGCGGACGTTGCGCAGGGCGGCCACTACCGTCTCCATCGCTCGCCGGGCCGCCGCCTGCCGCTCCACCCGGCGGTCCACCGATTCCCGGGAACGGGACAGAGCACGCGTCGCACTGACAACCGACACCACAAGCAGCGAGCCGATCGTCAATGCGACCAGCATCTCGACGAGCGTAAACCCGCACCGCCGGCCCGGCTTGCTGAGATGCCCTGTCTGGAATGTAACCGGTTCTGATTGCATTCGGTTCTCAATCGGCGGGCGGGCGGTTTGCCTCGACCGGGCTCTCGCGCTCGTCCTGCCCGGCGGCCGTCATTGCCGCAGCCTCGTAGTCATTCAGCAACGTCTCCAGCTCAACCTCCCCACCTCCGCCGGGTCCCAGCCAACTCACTTCAGCCTTGACGTCGAAAAGCTCGCCTTCGGTCATCGCCTCAATCTGGACGGACCACTCGAAGGCCACATTGCCGCGGGTCTCCGTTCCCCGCGACGGTTCCGCCAACGACCAGAAGCGCGGGCCGACGACCTCGATTGCCGCCAACTTCTCTTGGGCCAGGTACAGCGCCGCCATCCGCTGCTCGGATCGCTGCTGGTTTCGCATGCCAAGCGTGGCGGAGAAGATCAGACCCGCCACCCCTACGCCCAGGAGCACGGACGCGACCAGAACCTCGACCAGGGTCATGCCACGACGCGAGGAGGTCCGCCGGCACGCAGACCCGCCGGTTTGACCGGTTTCTTCGTGGTCTCGTTCTTTCGTGCTTTCGCAATGAATCTGCAATGGCGCTCCGAATTCGAGAAACGCGCTCCCCTTCGGGTCGCGGCTAAACGCGCTGGTCCTGGCGGTCATGCTTCCTCGCATTCGCACGTGCTCACGTTATCACTCGGTGCCTCTGCGGCGGACACTGCACGTCAGTCCCCCAGGTCGTACTGGTCCGGCATAAAGGGGTGCGTGTCCGCGTCGCCGAGGACAACCTGGCCGTTGTGGGGACGCACCACAATGCTGTACTCGTCGGCGTCGCTGGACAGCCGGATGAACGCCCCACTGCTGGTGCCGTCGGGCAGGAACTCGAGACGTTGCACCCCGACGCTCATTCCCGAGCCGGTCGGGGTCTGATACTCAGAGACCCTGACGGTGGCGGGCCAGCGACCTTGTTTCAGCCAGGAAGCCTGCACGGCCTGCATTCGGCCGCCGGACGCTTGACTCGATAGCACGGTCACGCTGTAAGCGCCGCGGTCCAGGTCGATCTCGATGGCGGCGGTCTTCCGGGTCGAGACGGCCAGCTCTCGCACCGTCCGCGCGGTGTGAGCGAAGCGTGCCGCCGCCTCGCGAAGTTCCTGCCCCTCGATCGACCTGCCCATGCGCGGCACGATCAGGCCCGCCGCCACCGCCAAGATCACGAGGACCACGAGCACCTCGATCATTGTGAAGGCGCTGTACCTTTGCCCGGCGTGCCCGAATTGACCTTTCCGCACAGATTCCTCCTCAATCAGGCTGGTTCGGCCGACGCAAGGATTGACTGCCACGGAAACCGCGCGCGGGTATTACATCCAGTTACCGATGTCGGCATTCTCGCCTTCGCCACCTTCCTGCCCATCCGCGCCGAGTGTGAAGAGGTCGAAGTCATCATTGTACCGCCCGGGATACAGGTAGCGGAACTCCGCATCCCACGGATCCAGGACGTCCTTTCGCTTCGCGACGTAGGGCCCTTTCCATTTCTCGCTCACGTCGGACGGCGGTTCGAGCAAGGCCCGCAGGCCTTCCTGGCTGGTCGGGAGCCGCCCGCAATCGATCTGAAACTCGATGATCTTGGCCTCCAGGGTGGCGATATTCTGTCTGGCCACCACCTGGCGCGTGGCACCGATGCGCCAGAAGAAGCGCGGCACGATCAGCGCGGCCAGGATGCCGATGATCGTCGCCACGACGATGAACTCGATCAGGGTGAATGCGCCGCGTTTGGGTTTCGAAGGTTTGAATCGGTGTCTTGGCATGACCTTCTCCTCAATCAACCGCCCAGTGCTCCCACACCGGTCGTCTGGAACTCTACGATCGCCAGTACCAGCCCCGCGACGATGAACCCGATAATGCACGCCAGCAGGAGAATCATCACCACCGGCAGCACGCCGACGAACCGGTCGAGAGTCACGCGGGCCTCGGATTCGTGTACCCTGGCCGCCCGCAGCAGCATCTCTCCCAGCCGGCCGGTGCTCTCGCCAACCCGCACCATCTGCACCAGCAGAGGCGGGAACAGCCCGCAGCGCTGCAGCGGCCGGGCGATCGACTCACCCGCCTGGATCGACTCGGCCAGCTCGTCCGCCGCCGCTCGCATCACCACGTTCTGAATGGTGTCCCGGGCAACGGCCAACGCCTCGGTGATCGACACGCCCCCGTGGGTGAGCATGCCCAGGCTTCTCGCGAACCGGGACGCCTCGAGCTGGCGAGTCAGCCGGCCGAGAATAGGTATCCGCAGCTTTGCCGCATCCCACATCGGCCGGCCCGCGCCGCGAAGAAACACCTGCCGCCAGCCGAACGCCGCCGCGGCAATCAGCCCGATCAGCAACCACCAGTAGCGGCTGAAGAAACCACTCACCCGCAGCAGCACCCGGGTCGGCCAGGGCAACATGAACGTCTCCACTCCGATCGTATCAATGATCCGCGGAACGATGACGCTCACAATGATGACCACCGACACGATGCCCAGCAGCAGGACGATGGAGGGGTAAATGGATGCGGTCTTTACCCGGTCGCGCAGTTCGGTCTGGCCCTCCAGGCTATCGGCCAGTTGGGCCAGAACGGTATCCAGCATGCCGCCGGTTTCGCCGACCTTCACGAGACGGACGTACATGGGGCTGAAGACCCGGGGATGCTCGGCCAGGGCTTCGGAGAAACTCACCCCTTCTTGGACGCGGTGGCGGAGCTGCTTCAGCAACTCCCGCGAGGCGGTGTGGTCCAGCTCCTCGCGCATCACATCCAGGGCGGACATCAGCGGCAATCCCGCCTCAAGCGCGGTGGCCAGTTGTCGCGTCAAAGCCGAGAGCTGCTTGGGCCTGACCCGGAGCCGGCGCCCCCTTGCCTTCTGTCCGAACGATCGGCTGATTCTTGACGCGCTTTGACAGATGTCCGTAACGCACAGGCCGCGGGAAACCAGCTCGCGCACAATGTCCGCCCGGTTGTCCGCGTCCAGTTCGCCGGTGACGTCCTGGCCGCTCAGGTTGAGCGCTTTGTAGGTGAAGCTCGGCATGCAGGTTTAGGTCTTCGACGCCAGGGGGGAGCCGTTCTCCTGGGTGTCCTGCGTGACCCGCCAGACCTCTTCCAGCGAGGTGACGCCTGCGAGCACCTTACGATACCCTTCCTGCCTCATACTCACAAATCCGGGGCCGACGGCTTGTCGGATCTGGCTGCTGGAGGGCCGGTTCATGATCTGTTCGCGCACGGCGTCCGTCACGCGAATCATCTCGAAGATCCCCACCCGGCCGCGGTAGCCCGT
>CAZOIA010000041.1:0-32595 GCA_964579675.1 uncultured Planctomycetales bacterium
ACAGTTTCGCGATTCATGTTCAGCTCCCGTGTCCCTTTCCCGCCCCGTGGACGATGGCCAGGATCGCCGCCCGGGCCGACTCGGGGAGCCCCGGCCAGGCGGCCGTCACAACGGCCAAATCAGGCTCATTCTGCGCGCAAAGCGCCGAGTCAGACGCCGAGTGGTTTTCTGAAGATTCATAAGTCGTTTGATTGCAAGAGTTACGGCCGGTGGGCATCGGATTGAAGGTCCGCCGCCCACATGATGTGCCCGTTGCCCGGATCAGCCTGCGGCGAGCGAGCAGGAGGAGGAGCCCCGGGGGATTGGCCGGGGTGACCAGGAATCGCCTCCGGAAGTGGCCGTGCCGACCTTTGTTCTCCGGAGGCGTGGTGACGAACCTGGGCGGCAGCCCATGTTCGTCGCTTTTTTTTGCGCTTGGCCTCCAAGGGTGGTCTGCCCCACAGGGCGGGGAACCTGCTCCGGGCTCACCTCTCGGATGGGAATCGACCTAACTCATTGATGTTCAGTTGGTTATCGGTGGTGTGAGGCTCGGGGCTTTCGGGCGATGCCTGTCAGGCGGAGCGGGCGGGGCCAGCGGCCCTTTGCGTCGCGAGGGAACGGGAGAATCCCAGAACCGCCCGGCCCGGGAGAACTCCCGGCTCGTTGGAACGATACCACAGTGTGGAAGAACCGTGCTGGAGGGGCGTTTTCAGTCGATCTACGCTGCTCGAATCTCAACCGCACTCCAGATGAATGCCGATAACTAACCGACATGCGGATGCCAGGAAAACGCACGAGGGGCTTGATTGCGGCGATACCGCTGCTATGCGCGGGTTGTGTGTCGGCGTGGTGGAACGCCTTCATCGACCCGACCCAGCTGGGCAACTTCCGGGAAAACGTTGTCAACGAGATCCAGCAGACGATCAGCTTTAGGGACAAACCCTCCGGTATCCCCAACGCAGTGGATCCGACCCCCGACGATCTGGTCGCGGTGGTGGAAGAGTACGAAATCGGCCCAGGCGATGTGGTCCAGATCAGGATGCTGGATTTCCTCGCCCGCGACGCCGAGAGCGAGTTCGTGTTAACGGTGGACGAGCTGGGTTTCATCGACGTGCCCCAGCTAGGCTCGATCCGCGCTGAGGGCCTGTCGTCCCTGGAGCTTCGAGCCGAGCTCGTGCATGGGGCACAGGACGCGGGCATCTATCGTGAGGACGTCGAGCCGACGGTTACAGTCACATTTCTAGCGCAACAGCATCGCTTGTTTAACGCCTCGGGCACGGTCGCGGCGCCGGGGGTTTATCGGATTGCCCGCCCCGACTTCAGGCTTCGCGAGGCCATCAACTTGGCCGGTGGTCTCGATGAGGCGGTGAAGACCATCTACGTGTTCCGCGGCGCGAAGAGAGAGAAGCAGGTTCGTGACCGTGGGGAGCCCTACCGTACCCGGAGTCTGCCGGAGGGTCAGGAGGCGCCGGCCCCGCCGGTGACGCCGGGCGAGGGCTCGGCGGTGATGGGCGGGCCGGTCCCGGCCGCCGATGAGGCAGGCGGGGTACCTCAGCCCACGACCCGTACCGGGAAAGACCACGGTGGCTTGGCTCTGCCCGCAGAGGAGGTGGACCGGGATTTAATCGACGCGCTCGCGCCGGAGACAGGCGTCGAGGGGCCGGGCAGCCGGCAGGGGCAACCGGCGACCGTTCCGGGAGACACCGGCCTGCAAGTGTCGCCCGACATGCCCCCCACCATCTTCTGGAATTATGAGAACGACCGGTTCATCGAGACGCCGATGCCGGCGGCGCAGGAAACCATGCCGGCGCCCCCGGCGACGCCTGAGCAGGTCCAACCCCCTGCCGAGCCGGTGGATTGGCAGGGGTTGGCATCGGAAGGCCAACAGCGGATCATCCGGATACCGGCCGAGCGATTGCGAAACGGGGACAGCGACTATAATATCGTGATTCGGCACCAGGACTGGATTCGCCTGGATCCGGGGCCGGTCGGCGTCTATTACGTGGGGGGACACGTCGTGCGACCGGGTCCGTTCGCCCTCACGGGCGAGGAGATCACGCTGACCCAGGTGGTTTTTGCCGCCGGCGGATTGGATCCGTATGCGTGGCCGACCCGGTGCGAGATCAGACGCCGAATCGACCACGACCGTGAAGAGATTACCCAGTGGGACCTGGCCCGGATCATCGAGGGGAAGGATCCCGATCTGTTCATCAAGCGGAACGACGTGATCAACGTCGGCACGCACGCTATCGCCCCGATACTGGCCCAAATCCGGAACTCGTTCCGGATGACCTGGGGGTTTGGGTTCGTGTATGACCGCAACTTCGCGGACATCGACACCACCTATGGGCAACCGAACCCGAGGTATCGCCGTCGGCAGGAACAGGCCGCTCGATTCCCGGGCCTGTAACGGTGGGAGGGCGTTGGTGAGCTGAGCGAGGGTTCCCGCACGACGGGAAGCGGTCGGGGTTATCGCAGCACCGCCCCGGGCAGGTCTTCGGGGGAGGGGTTGGCTGGGGCTCAGGGTTGAGGCATGGCCGAGTCAGATGAACAACCCGGCGCCCTGGGCTATGCCCGGGGATCTTGCGAGCGTCCGTGGTGGACCCCGGCGATGACGCTCCAGGCGGTGGTCCTGGCGGCGATCCTGGGGGTGCACTATCGGCACGTGATCGACCGGCTGGTGGCGATCTGGAGCAGTAACGGGGACTGGTCTCACGGATTCATTATTCCTCTTTTTAGCTTATACTACCTCTACATCCAGCGGGACCGTCTTCCCCGGGGCCTTCGGGACCACGAGGTGACGTCCCGGCTCGCGGGGGCCACGCTGCTGCTGGCTGCGTTTGTCCTCTACGTCGGCAGCATGCTCGTGCGGATGGAGTATCCCAAGACCATCGCCCTGGTAGTGAGCGTCATGGGTGCGGTGCTGATGGTGTGCGGTTGGCCGGTGGCCAGGTGGAGTTGGTTCGCAGTGGCCTTTCTGGTCTTCGCGATGCCGTTGCCGGTGCGGCTCTATCAGCAGATGACGATGCCTCTGCGTGAGATTGCCGCCATGGTGTCCGGGGCCATCCTGTCCACCCTGCCGGACATGCTGGCGGAGGCCCAAGGAACGGTGGTCGAGTACATCTATCAGGGCCGATCCGGCACCCTGGATATCGAGCGCGCCTGTAGCGGGATGCGATTGATGATGACCATGAGCGCATTGGGCGTGGCGATGGCGTTTGTGAACGAGCGCCCGATGTGGCAACGTCTGGTGATGATCCTGTCGTGCGTTCCGATCGCGCTTTTCTGCAACATCATCCGGGTGACGACGACGGGTTTCTTCGTGGTGTTCGGGAGAGGGGACCTGGCTCGGGGTGTTTGGCACACGTTGTTGGGGTTGGGGATGCTGGCCATTGCGTTTTCGCTGTACGGGGGGATCTCGTATGTTCTCAGCCACCTTTTCGTCGAGGGCGGACCTGAGGAGGGGAGGCATAAGGTGGTAACAGGAGGTGTGACGGAATGACCACGATGCCGGTAACGATCCAGGAACAGATCCCGATGCCCCTCGACGCCGCCGGTCGGCCCGGCGTCGGCGGTGCCGGGCTGTCGGTCGGCGACGCGATCCGCATTCTCAAGCAGCGGATCTTCCTGATTCTGTTCGTGTGGATAGTGGTCACGGGGGCGACGGCGGGCCTGACGCTTTATCTGGTGAGAGAACACCCGTCGTACCAGGCCAGAGCAGCGGTCTTTGTCGAGTCGCCCTTTCCCAAAACGCCGCTGGAATTGGGCGAGCGTATGGTTCAGGTGGAATTGATGGACCGTTTCGTGGCCGACCAGGCGGTGCTGCTCAAAGACGAGGCGGTACTGAGGGAAGGCTTGGGGGACGCGGCCATTCAGGCGACGGAGTGGTTCCGGTCTCAGCCGAGCCCGGTTGAGGCACTGGCGGCGTTCAAAAACGACTTGGCGGTCGTCCAGATTCCCGATACCAGCTACCTGCTGGTCTCGTTTGCCACCAGGATACCGAAGGACGCGGCGACCATCGTCAACACGGTGATCGACCGGTACTTGGCGAAGGTCGAGAGCATGTCGCGCGCCCAGTACGGGGCGGAGTTGGAGGACTACGAGAAGACGGAAAGCCAACTGGAAGAGAGGCTCCAGCGGATCCGGAGTGACAAGCTGACGTTCATCTCGTCGCAGATCGGGGTCCCGGGGGTCACGGAGGGGCTGAACGTGGTCGGGGAAACGTGGCGCACCCTGGCGGCGGAGGTGACACGGCTGGAGGCGGAGAAACTGCAGTACAAAGCGGCCTACGAGAACCTTATCGGCGTGGATCCGACGCAGATTGCAATCAGTCCGCAGATGCGGCTGATGATCGAGCAGGACCCCGAGGTGGCCGCGCTGCGTAACAACAAGCTCGTGCTCGAGCAGAGCCGACTGCTTCGCACGCAGCAGGGGTTGGGGGAGAACCACCGGGAGATCCGGGACCTCGACTCGCAGCTCGACGTGATTGATCAACAACTGGTTCAGGTAAGAGCGGCCAAAGAGAAGGAGGTCCGTGACTATCAGCTCAACTCAGCCCAGACCATGTATCTGAACGCGACGCAGGCCGAGCTTCAGCTTCGGGAGCGCGTGCTCGAATCCGAGGCCAAACAGCGGGATCTTGACCGCGGACTCGCCCACTACCGGGGCCTGGAGGAGGACCAGTTGCTGCTCGAGGATCAGCTCACTCGGATTCGTGACTACATCAGCCAGTTGCGGATGATCGTCAAAGCCCGCGGCATGGTCCGGGTGCGGAAGGTCGGGCAGGCATTTGAGCCGGATGAACGCCACTTCCCCCGGTGGGAGTATAACATGCCCGCCGGTTTCATGCTTGGTCTGCTGATGGGCGTGGGCCTGGCGATGCTGCTGGAGGTGGTGGATACCTCGGTCAAGACGAGCCGGGACATCGTCCGGCACGTGCATGTCCCGATTCTGGGAACCGTCCCCGACCTGGACGACGAGGAAGTGGACATCGACCAGGTCGAGTTGGCCTCTCACACTGCGCCCCGTTCGATGGTCGCCGAGGGGTTCCGGACGATCCGAACGAACCTGCTGTTGAGCGCACCGGCCGAGCGGCAGCGCAGTGTACTGGTGACCAGCGCCAAGCCGGAGGAGGGCAAAACGGCGGTGGCGGCGAACCTGGCGATCTCGATCGCGCAAAGCGGCCGGCGGGTCCTGCTGGTGGATGCGAATTTCCACCGGCCCACCCTGCACCAGTTCTTCCCGAAGGCCCGGCGCGAAGGGCTGAGCAACGTGCTGATCGGCCAATCGCCTGTAGAGAAACTGGCCTCGGCGACCGACTTGCCTAATCTCGATGTTCTGACGAGCGGCCCGATCCCACCGAACCCCACGGAGCTCCTGGCCGGCTCGTACCTGCGGGACATGATCAATCAGGCGACGACTCGTTACGATCAGATCATCTTTGACGGCCCGCCGGTGCTGCTGGTCAGTGACGTGCTCGTGATGACGGGCAGTGTGGATGGCGTGATCCTGGTGTGCCGGGCGAAGACCAGTTCCCGGGGTACGGTCATGCGGGCCCACGAACAACTGGAGCGGGTCAACGGGCACGTCTTTGGGGCCGTGCTCAACGCCGCCCAGGTCAGGCGAGGCGGGTACTTCCGCGAGCAGATGCGCACCTACTACGATTACCAGCCAGAGGAAGCCCTGGCCGCCGAGGTCTCCCCAGCCCTCCCCCGCGACCAGGAGGACCAGGATTCGTCGAACACGTGACCGGAGCCGGGGCAACTCCCACCGCGCGGTGCACCTGCCGTTGAGCCGGGGTGGGTACGCGCCGGACCTCTGCCGAACATCTCGCACCCGTCGCAACCGGTCGCCCTTTGCCAATCGGAACACCCGCGCGCCCCATAAGCACATCCGCTGTCGGCTTGAAAGAATGGAACGTCCCTTCTCCCCATCGGCTGCTGCGACCGCTTCCGGAATTCGTTGACGGAATCGTGGCGTCAGCCTGTAAATCCGAGTATCCTGACGGCCCGTATGCCCGGCGATGTGGCCGGGCCGACAGGTTTGGGGATACGTGGAAGGAGAATCCCGATGCGACAGAAGAAAGCCACCCGAAGACAATTCCTCAGGCAAGCCACGAACGCTTCCGTCGGGGCGCTGAGCTTTCCGTACATTGTGCCGTCGTCGGCCCTGGGCAAGGCAGGGACGGTCGCCCCGAGCAAGCGGATCGTAATGGGCTGCATCGGGACGGGCGGCCAGGGTACGGGCAACATGAACAACTTCATGGGCAAGGGGCTCCAGGTGGTTGCCGTCTGCGACGTGGACACCAACCATCGAAACCGGGCCCGCGACGTGGTCAACAAGAACTACGGCAACAAGGATTGCGCTGCCTACGATGATTTCCGCGACCTGGTGGCGCGCAAGGACATCGACGCGGTGACGGTGTGCACGCCCGACCACTGGCACGCGCTGACTGCAATCGCGGCGGCGAAATCGGGCAAGGACATCTATTGCGAAAAACCCCTGGCCAACACGATCGCTGAGGGACGGGCGATATGTGAGGCGGTCAAACAGAACAAGCGCGTGCTGCAGACGGGCAGCCAGGAGCGGTCCGGCGACCGGGCTCGCCTCGCATGTGGACTGGTGCGTAACGGCCGACTCGGAAAGCTGCACACCATCCGGATCAACCTGCCCTGCAGCGACGATCATCACAAGCAGGCCCTCGAACAGAACAAGAAGCGGCAACCGCCCATGCCTGTGCCCGAAGGGTTCAATTACGACATGTGGCTCGGCCACACGCCGATGGTGCCTTACACCGAGCGCCGCTGCCATTTCTGGTGGCGGTTCATCCTGAACTACGGCGGCGGGGAAATGACCGACCGGGGCGCCCACGTCATCGACCTGGCGCAACTGGGCAACGGCACCGACGACTCAGGCCCGGTCGAAATCGAGGGGAAAGGCGAAGCTTCCAAGACCGGCCTCTATGACACGTTCTTCAAATACCAGTTCGAGTGCAGGTATGCCGACGGCGTGCGGATGATCGGGCGGGACGGCGGCCCGCGAGGCCTGAAGTTCGAGGGCGACAAGGGCTGGATCTTCATCCACATCCACGGCGCCCGCCTGGAAGCGGAGCCCGCGTCGCTGCTGAAAGAGAAGATCGGCCCGGACGAAATAGACCTGGGACGCAGTCCCGGGCACCGTCAGAACTTCATCGACTCGATAAGGAGCCGCCGGCAACCGGTCGCATCCGCGGAGATCGGGCATCGAACCGCCTCGATCTGCCATCTGGTCAATATCGCCATGCAGACCGGACGGAAGCTGAAATGGGATCCGAAAACCGAGCAGATCACCAACGACGCCGAGGCCAACCGGATGCTGGCCAGGCCGATGCGGGCCCCGTGGCACCTCTGACAAGAGGTTTCAGCCAAAGGCTACGCCTTGGTGACGCGGAGGACTTCTTCGGGGGTGGTGTGGCCGGCGCGGACCTTGTCCCATCCGTCCTCGCGGAGGAGTCTCAGGCCGTTGGTCAGCGCTGCCTGCTGGATCCGGCTGGCGGAGGCGCGTTGGACCACGAGTTCGCGCAGCTCCTCGTTCAGCATGAGCAGTTCGAAGATCCCGATCCGGCCCTTGTAGCCGACGTACCGGCACTCGCGGCACCCGTGTCCGCGGTGAAGCTGTTGACCGGGCTCGAGATCCAGATCGGCGGGCAGCCCGGCCCGGTCGGGCTCGTAAGATTCCTTGCAGTGCGGGCAGATCGTACGGACCAGTCGCTGGGCCAGGATACCCTCGATGGAACTGGAGACCAGGAACGGCTCGACGCCCATGTCGAGCAAGCGCGTATTGGCCCCCGCCGCGTCGTTCGTGTGCAGGGTGCTGAAGACCAGATGCCCGGTGAGTGAGGCGTTGATCGCCACCTCCGCCGTCTCCCGATCCCGAATCTCACCGACGAGAATCACGTCCGGGTCGTGACGCAGGAACGACCGAAGGGCCCGGGAGAAATCCAGGCCGATCTTCTCGCTGGTCTGAACCTGGTTGACGCCGTCCAGGTAGTACTCGATCGGATCCTCGATGGTGAGGATCTTGATCTTGTCGGAAACGATCGTGTGCAGGGCGGCATAGAGCGTGGTGGTCTTGCCGCTGCCGGTCGGGCCGGTGACCAGGATGATGCCATGCGGCCGGGTGATCAGCGACTCGAAGTTCTCGAGGATCTCGTTACTCATACCCAACTGCTGCAACGACAGGTTGATCGCCTGCCGGTCGAGAATACGCAGGACCACCCCCTCGCCGTAGCCGGTCGGCATGACCGAGATCCTGAAGTCGATCTCGCGACCATGGATGCGGGCCTTGAAACCCCCGTCCTGAGGCAGCCGCTTCTCGGCGATGTTCAAGTTGGACATGATCTTGATGCGGCTGATGATCGCCGCCTGGAATCGCCGGATCTGCGGGGGCAGGCTCGTGTTCTGCAGCACCCCGTCGATGCGGTAGCGGATCTTCAGGTCGTTTTCGTAGGGTTCGATGTGGATGTCACTCGCCTTGTCCCGGATCGCTTCGGTGAGGATCTCGTTGACGAGCTTGACGACGGTGGCCTCCTGGGCCATCTCGACCAAATCGCCGTTCTCATCCACCGACTCGCCGAGGAGCTCGACGTCCTCCTCCTCGGCCTCCTCCTCGATCATCTCGTCGATGGTGGAGCCGCCGACCCCGAAGTACTGCCGGATGAGTCGCTGAATCTCCGCCTCGCTGGCAAGCACGGGCTTGACCTTGAGCCCGGTCAGCATCCGCAACTCGTCAATGGCCGTGATGTCGTACGGGTCGGCGGTGGCGACGCGGAGGGTGTCGGCGGTTTTCTCGATGGGGATCAGCCCCCGCCGGTGCACGAGTCGGGACGGCATCTCCTTAAGCAGGGCCTCGTCGATGGTGATCTGGGCAAGGTCCACCACCGGGACGCTCATCTGCTCGCCGAGGACCTCCAGCACGTCCCGCTCGTCCACGAACCCCATCCGCACCAGGATGCGGTCGATGCGGTCGTGTGGGCTTCTCCGCGCAGCAAGGGCGGCCTGGAGGTGTTCCGGGGTGATTTTGCCTCGCTCTAAGAGTATCTCCCCAACGCTCACGAGTCAGTTCCCTGTCGCCGGATCACGAACCTGACATCTCTTGCCCGTCAAAGGGGGGCTCACAACGCCCGGTGCAGCCGCTCCCTGCGCACCGCAAGCGCACGTTCTCCACCCCTCAGACGACTACTTATAACCGCCGTCGGGCGAGAAGTTGCGAGAAATCCAGGATTTCCTGCCGCCCCCCCCGCAGCCTGCGCAAGGACGGCCGGAAGATATGCGTATCTCCCGTCTCACTGTACGAACTACGATGAAACTGGCCGGCTCCTCCTACGGGGACAGATCTACGCTCAAGGACGGCGGTCGCTCAGCAACCTCAAGGACCGCGGCAATTCATTGCCGCAGGCGACCCGGCCCGGGTTATCCACTAAAGTGATTCGCCGCGCGGATGCGGCGATTCCGCTGAGACAGGCACCCGAAACGAGGAGCGCGTCAACCTTGTTCTCGGCCGCAGCAAGTCAGGCCGGTGCTCGCCTCGCCCCGTGGCGACGGGGCGGGCTCTGGGGCGGCGTTGCCGCACTGTACGTTGCCATCACGTTGTTCTTCTGGCGGCACGCCCTGGCAGAGTTCGGTAGCCGATTCGTCGGCGACGGTTTCGACAACTTTCAATTCGTCTGGAATGCCTGGTGGGCTTCGCAGACGCTGCCGGCTGGGCGCAACCCGTACTTCTGCGACCTCCAATTCGTACCTTTTGGTGTGCCGTTGGTCTTTCACACCCTGGCCCTGATTCCCTCGCTGATCATCGCCGGGCTGACGGAACTTGTCTCGATGCCGCTGGCCTACAATCTGGTGGCGGCGGGGCTCTACCCGTTAGCCGGCTTGTGTGCCTTTGCGCTGGCGCGGCACGTCACGAGGGACGTGGCCGGGGCGATTGCGGGTGGACTGGTCTACATGATCTGCCCGTTCATGACGAGCAAAGTGCTCGGCCACCTGAACCTGGAGTGTGCGGCGCTGCTCCCGCTGTACACGTTGTGTCTGCTGGGCGGGCTGCAGGAAGGGCCGCGGCCGTGGAAGTGGCGGCTCACGGCGGTGTTCGCGCTGATCTTGTTCAGCAACCTCCATACCACCGTTTTCTCAGCCAACGTGACGGCGTGGTATCTGATTTACCGGGGCCTGCACAGCAAGCAGTGGCGTAGCGAGCTTCAGCGGTTCTGGCACCTCCTGAAGCCGTCGGCTGTGATCGCCGCCGCCTGGGGCGCTGTCCTGCTTTACTACACCGTCAGATACCAGTTGCACCCCAAGCCATTCCGCGACCTGGTCTGGTGCCCGGAGCCGCTCAACTTCCTCTTGCCCCTGCATCCGAACTCCCTTTGGCGAACCTGGGTTATGTTGCCGGGGGACGTCGGCTGGCAGCTCACCAACCTCGAATTATCGGTTTACCTGGGTTGGCTGGTCTTGCCGATGGCGGTGGCGGGGTTCTGGTGCCTGCGAGAACGCCCGATGGGAAAGTTCCTGGCCATTGTGTTCATCTGCGCTCTGGCTTTGGCGCCAGGGCACAAGCTTCAGTGGCACCGCCAAGTCGTCCGGCCGGCAGGGGTGACGGCTTACCTTCCGATGGGGTTGTACCGGTATGTACCGGTGCTGGGAGCGGTCGGCCAATCCGGACGATACCTGGTGATCGGCTACATGGCCATGGCGGTTGGGGTGGCGGGGCTGATCTCCGGTATCCGGCGGCGATGGGGTTCCACGGCGGCGATCGCAGGGGCCGTGCTGGCCGCGGGCCTGACCTGCGTGGACTATGCGTACCACCCGGTGATGGTTGACGTGCCCGAGTGCGCCATCCCTCCCGGGCCAGGCCGGGTCATGGATCCCCGGCTCGGAAATGCCCGGAGCCTGTACTTCCAGACCCGTCATCAACGCGAACTGGTCGGCGGTTATATCGCCCGCATTCCTGAGAAGCTCAGACGCCGCTACGCAGAGATGCCGGGGCTCGGGTGGTTCTTTCAGCCTCCGGATCGGCGTGGTGCCCCGCCCTCCGCGGAGGCGATCGGCAGTGCCCTGGCGCGGCTGGGAATCCGTTACGTGTGCGTGGACCGCGGCAGCGCGGATCAACAACTGCTGGAGGCGTGTGGGCTGCGGCCGGTGTTCGAGGACGAGTCGGGAGTAACGCTGATCAGGAGCCCACCCTGAGTAACATTGCATGATCCCCACGCTGAAGACCGGATCACAGTGAGGTTTGCCCTTGGCCGGCACTGTTGGTGTGTTTCGCGTTCTTACCCGGGCGGAGGACCGCCCGGCTCGCTATACGGAGGGCCCGGGTGACTGTCACCCGACAGCAGCATCGGCTATCATGCTGCCCTTCTGACTTCCGGGAGCGATTGGACAAATGGTTACGCGGGCAGGTGATTATCGGGTGTGGGCCGGCATACTCGCCTGGGGTGGCGTCGTTCTGCTGGTGATGGCGTGCGGGTGTGCCGCCACGGTGACGACAGGCGTTGTGCCGGAGGATTGGCCGGCGGGGATCACTGCCCCCGTGGTGGTGCCGGTGGCGGCGGACCAACAGGACGACCGGCGATTCATGGCCCGTCTGACGGTCGGCCGCCAGACCGAGCCGAGCCTCATTCCCGCCCAATATGAGCCCGCCGATCCAATCGGTGGGACGCCGGCGCGGGTGTGGTTCTTCTTTTCGGCCAACGAGGCAGATCGCGGCAAAGACGTTGCCGTTAGTCTCATTCGCTCCGGCCCTCCCGAATACGGGAAGGCTGATCTGCAGAATGGCATCTATCGGTCTCGTCACGACGATCCTATGCTGCACGTCGCCACGCCGGACGACAAGCCGATCCTGTCATACTGGCACGGGGCACCGGCCCCCGGACTGCGGTATCCGCTGAACGACTTCATTCATCCGGTCTTCGGGTTGGACGGCGAAACCCTGACCGACCGCTCGCCGGATGACCACCATCATCACCGCGGCATCTTCTGGGCCTGGGTCCGCAACGATCGCAAGGGCGAGCCAATCGGCGATTGGTGGATTCCCAAGAACATCCACGTCGAGCCGGGCACCATCCGGTTCGCCGACGGGCCGGTCTTCACCCGGTTTGTTGCCCAACACTTCTGGGTGCATCAGCCCGCCGGGGCCGACAAGGCAGAGCGCTTCGTCGAGGAACAGGTCGTGTGCCGCATCTTCAACACCACCGGCGAGGGTCGGGCAATCGACATCGACCTGACCCTGACCGCGCTGGACGACGGCGTGCGTATCGGCGGGCAACTCTACAAGGACAAGGGATACGGCGGGCTGACCGTCCGCTTCGGCAAGGCAACGGACGTCCGGATCGAGTGCGACCGGCGGGTCATCGCCAAAGACACCCTGAACCACCTGCGGGCCCGGTGGGTGGACTGGACCGGGGTGTTCGCGGGCCCGGACGGCCGACCGCTGCCCCATCGCAGCGGGGCTGCTCTTATTGTCCATCCCACGCATCCGGATTGCCCGCCGGAGTGGATCACTCGCAGGTACGGCCCAATCAACGTGTCCTACCCGGGGTTGGACATGCTCGAGATCCCCAGGGACAGGCCGCTGCGGCTGCGCTACCGCATGTGGGTTCACCGCGGCAACGCCAGGGCGGGTAACGTTAACGAGCACTACCACGCCTACGCCGCCGACTGGAAGTGGACGAGCAAGAAAGGATGAATGAGGAATGATGAACGGTGAATAAAAGACGCCGCGGCCAGCGATGTCCTCAGTTCATCGCTCATCGTTCATCATTCATAATTCCCGCAAGAGGAGGTCAATTGTGTCGGGTCCCAAGCGCACCGGTCATTACGTGGTCAGCACCCACTGGGACCGCGAATGGTACGAGTCGTTCCAGGACTACCGTTTCCGTCTGGTGAACCTGCTGGACGAAGTTCTGGACGTTATGCGGCGTGACAGCGATTTTCGCTACTTCCAGATGGACGGCCAGTCGATCCCGGTCGAGGACTACCTGGAGATCAGGCCGGAGCGCGAGGCGGATGTTCGGGAGTTGGCCAAGGCCGGTCGGTTGCGGCTCGGCCCGTGGTACGTGCTGCCGGACGAGTTCCTGGTAAGTGGCGAGTCGCTCGTGCGCAACCTCCGGATGGGGCTCGAGGTGGCGGAGCGGTTCGGGCCGTCGTCGCGGACAGGCTTTCTGTGCGACATGTTCGGGCACGCTTCACAGATGCCGCAGATCCTCCGCGGCTTCGGCATCGACAGCGCCCTGCTGTGGCGGGGGACCAACGAATCGACCCACGGGGCGATGTTCCGCTGGCAAGCTCCCGAAGGGAGCGAGGTAATCACCTACCGCTTCAGCCCCCGGGCCGGCTACTGCTCCTATGCATTCAAGGTCCGCAAGGCCCCGTGCCCCGATGAGACAGTGGATATCCAAGAGGCGCTTAAAGGCCTGCGCGAGCTGGTCGAGTTCGAGACCCAGCGGTGCCCGACCTCGTCGTTCCTGGTCTTCGACGGGGCTGATCACCTGGAGATCGAGCCGCGGACCAGTGAAATCCTCCGGAAGGCGAACCAGCGGCTCGAGGACGTCGAACTGGTTCACTCACATCTGGATGGCTTCGTCGAGGATCTGCGGGAGGAGCGCGACCGCATCGGCAAGGCATTCACCGGAGAGCTCCGGGAGCCCGCAGAGCCGGGCGACGAACAGTGGCTAATCCCCGGCGTGCTGAGCAGCCGGATCCACCTCAAGCAGGTCAATGCCCGGTGCGAGAACGAGCTGTGCTTCTGGGCTGAGCCGTTCAGCACGTTCGCCGCCCAACTCGGGCGGTCTTACCCGAAGAGCTACCTTCAACTTGCCTGGCGATACCTGATCCAGAACCATCCGCACGATTCGATCTGCGGGTGCAGCATCGATCAGGTGCACAAGGACATGGAATACCGATTCGACCAGTCGCACGCGATTGCATCGCACCTGACGCGGGACGCGCTGCGGTACATTGCGGATCAGGTTCAGGTCCCGGAACTGGGCGAAAAGGACCTGGCCCTGGTCGTATTCAACCCGTCGTGCGAACCGATCGACTCACCCGTGGATTTGACGCTGCGTTTCCCTCGTGACATCGACGCGGTCTACCACGAGTGGTTCGGCTTCGAGGAGAAGATCGGCTTCAGGCTCCATGATGCGGCGGGAAACGAGTTGCCTTACCAGTACGTCAATCAGCGGCGGAACCGGCATGGCTTCCGCCGGCCGTTGCGGAAGCTCCCCGCCGTTGAATCCCGGCACGAGGTGGACGTGACCGTGCCGATCCAGGTGCCGGCGTACGGCTACACGACGATCCTGTGCCGGTGCGTTAAGGAGCCGACCCGACACCTCGGCGCGATGGCTGCCAACGACCACACCATCGAGAACGAACACCTGCGGGTGGCGGCAAACTCCAACGGGACGTTGACGCTGACCGACAAGCGCACGGGCGAGTCCTATGACGGTCTGTTGACGCTGGAGGACCGTGCCGACATCGGCGACGGCTGGTATCACGGGACCGCGGTCAACGAGCAAATCTTCTCATCGGTGGCATCTTCCGCCCAGGTCGCGATCACCGCCGACGGGATCGCCAAGGCCACGCTGACCATCCGCGTCGCGATGCAGGTGCCCGAGCGCTTCATGTTCGACCGGATGGTCCGCAGCGGGCAACTGGCCCCGCTCGTCGTGGCCCATCACGTGACGCTCCGAAAGGGCAGCGAGGCAGTCGAGGTGCGGACGGAGGTGGACAATACGATCCGCGACCATCGGCTCCGGGTGCTGTTTCCCAGCGGTGCCGATGCGACGACTTACCTGGCGGATCAGGCGTTTGACGTGGTTCAGCGGCCCATCGCGCTGAGAGCGGACAACGCCCGGTACCGGGAACTGGAGGTGGAAACCAAGCCGCAGCAGACCTGGACGGCGGTGTACGATGACCGCCGCGGCCTCAGCGTCGTTTCTACCGGTTTGCCCGAGTCGGCGGTGCGTGATCTGCCCGACCGCCCGATCGCCCTCACGCTCCTGCGCTCGTTCATCCGTGCGGTGATGACCAGTGGGAACGAGGGCGGCCAGATCCAGGGCAAACATGAGTTCCGGTACTGGATCGTACCGCTGCAAGGTCCGCCGGACGTGGCCCGGCTCACGCGGATGGGTCAGCAACTCGCCGCCGGCGTGCGTGCGGTGCAGTTGGAGCAGCGGGACTTGACCAGCGACGAGCCCGACGGGCGGCCCGCCGCCCGCGCGTTGCCGCCCACCCATGCCTTCCTCAAGCTCGAATCCCCGGACGCGGTTGTGACCGCCATCCACCGCCGCACCGACGACGAAGCCGCAACCATCCGTATGTTCAACCCCACGCAGCAGCGCATCGAGGTCACGCTGATGATGGAGGATACCTCCGGACCGGCCCAGTTGACCGACCTGGAGGGTAAGCCGACCGGCAGACTCTCACCAGGCGCCGACGGCCTGCGCTTTGCCGTCAAGCCAAAGCAGATCGTCACGGTGGAGGTGGCACCCTGATCGGCAGGGGGCGGAAAGCGGACCATTCGCCTCTTGCCGTCACGATGGCTTACTCGTGGGCGTTCGCCCTTTTCCTTTGGGCCCCGGGCCTTTGTTGTCCCGGCGCTGCGCTTTGAGTGCTCTCAGCTCCTCGTCGCTGAGTTGCCCGTCGCCATTGGCGTCCGCACCCGGGAACCGTTGGAGCAAGCCCTGGCGATCCGGAGCGGACGCGCCGCGACCCGCCCTCGGCGGGAAAGCACCCACGCCCGGGCCGGCGTACTTCTCCTTGAGCCTGAGGAGTTCATCTTTGCTCAGTTCCCCGCTGCCGTCGAGGTCGGCCTCCTCGAAGTGGCCGACGAGCCAATCAAGCAAGAGCACCGGTTGGTGCGGCGGGGCCATGCCGAAACCGCCGCGCGTCGCGCGGAAAGCCGCGAATTCTTCCTTACTGACCTTGCCATCCCCGTCGGTGTCCGCTTCCGGGTGCTCCTGGAGAATGCGGTCGCCCATGCGCTGGAGCCGGAGCTGGTCTATCGTGACCTTGCCCGCCTTCAACTCCTCGTCGCTCAGGGTGCCGTCCTGGTTCGTGTCGAGTTCAGGATGCTCGGCCAGCAGTCGGCTCTTCCATTCGCCGGCCTGGGATCGGAGGAAGGCCCGGCGTTCCTGGGGGCTGAGGGTCCCGTCGCCGTCGGTGTCGGCCTCCGGATGCTGTGCCAGGATTTTGGCCGAGTCGCCGGGGCGGAATCGCCCCTCGGCACCGGCTTTACCTTTGCCCGCCGCGGCTTCGCCCCCGGCGGCTTCCTTGCGGTCTCGGGCGCCTCGGGACCGGCGGAATTGCCGAACCTCCTCCCTGGTCAACGTCCCGTCGCCGTCGGCGTCCATCTCCGGATACCGGGCAAGCCACTTGGCCTGCTTCTCGCTCGGGATCGCTTCATCCTCGCCGGCAACCACGGGCGAACTCACCGCCAGTGCCGTGCCGATCAATACTGCCAAAGCTGCCGCTTGTACCCATTGGCGCGCCATCTGAACACCTCCTGCAAAAAGGGATTGACCCGCTAACCTGTGTTTCCGAAATCCGTTACCCGCACCGATCCGCCCGGCGGCCTGCAGCAGTTCCGAACGGATTCATCTGACTTCAGCGCCAAACGTTCTGCGGGGCGGGATATTGCGGGTGCGGTCCGAAACGCGGTGGTGCCGGGGACGGCTGGGGGAAACCCGCGCGGGCCCTGGTCAGCCGCCGGAGCGAGTTGCCGCGGGCCGGGTGGCGGCCTGGAGCTCCTTTCGGACCGCCGCCAGTTGCTTTGCCCACGAGGCGCCGGCTTGCTCCGGAGGAATGGCCTGCGTGAGCTTGTCCAGGAAGCTCAGGGCTGCCTGGGGGTCCCGCTTGCCGGTGCCGCGGGCGAAGTCGAGAAGCCGGCCGGCAATATCCTGCCGGCTTTCCTGGGGCAACTGGGCTTCGACCATCAGCCGGATCACTTCATCCGGCCAGGAGGCAATCACCCGTTGCTGATCCGCCGGTGTAAGCTTCATAAAGACGAGTCGATATGCTTCCCACGCTTTCTGGTGAACCGCGGCCGAGGGCTCCACCTTGGCATCGAGCCTCTCGCGAAGCGGTTCAAGGTGCTCGAGCTTGGACCCGAGCTTGCCCAATGCCTCAACCGCCGCTTCGCGAAGACCGGGGTCCTGCTCGGCGGCTAATCGTTTGATGACCAGATCCGCCTGGGCCGGGTCACCGATCCGGCCAATCCCCCGCAGGGCGGCCTGCCGGATCGCCGGCTGCGATTCATCGGGGCCTGCATGTTTGGCCAGCACGGCCAGGAACTTCTTGTCGGCGATACTGGCCATGGCGTCGATGACCCTTTCCCGGAGTTCATCGTCGCCGATACCTCCCGATGCCCGTTCGAGCAGCCCATCGACAGCGGACTCCAGGGCCTGTGGTGCGGAGGCGGGTTTGATGAACTCCGCCAGGTCGCCCAGGGCGCTGGCGGCCCTGGCCGCCACGCTGTCCACCGGGTCCGTCAAGCCCCGCACGCAAACGGGGATGGACTTGGGATCGCGGATGTACCCCAGGGCGTGGTAGATGAGTTCCCGGACGGCTGGCGATTTCTCCTGCTCAAGCCTGGCCTCCAGGAGACGCGCGTCTTCGAGCTGCTGGAGCTCTCGCAGAACCTCCACCAGGTTCTTGCGGACCGATTCATCCGGGTCGTCGAGCATGGTCCGGACTTTCTGCAGAACCCCGTTGGACGGCACGACTCCCTTCTTCTTCAGAGGCTGGTAGATGATGTCCAGCGCGGTTTCCCGGAGGAATGGGCGGGGTGAACTGAGCCAGCGCAGCAGGCGTTCGGCGCGCTCGGCATCGCCGGGCAGCAGGTCATAGAGCTCTCTGGTCTGGGCGATGAAGTCCTTGATGAGCATCTGACGCTCAAGGTCCTTGAGCCTCTGGTCCACCTCGGGATTCCCGCGATAGCCGGCCAGAGCCGCCACCGCCGCTTCGCGCAGAGGCCCGTTCTTGTGCTCCAGCAGAGCGAGCAGGGGTGTCCTGAAAGCGGGTTCGTTCGAGCCGACCTCGGCAATCGCCCCGCAGACGGCGAGCTTGGCCGGCTCGTTGTTGGCGGTGTTGAAGATGGAGAGGAGCGTCTCGACGCCCTCGGCGGAACCGATTCTGAGAATCGCCACCGCGGCCTGGAGCCGCGCCTTGGCGTCGCTCTCGCTGATGATCTTGACCACCAACTGAGCGGGGGACGGCCCCGCCGGTGCGCTGGCAGGGGCGCTCGCGGGAGCGGTTGCCGCCGATGCCGCAGTCGCCGCTGCATCCCGGGCGGGCAGATTCAGCGCAGCGGCCAGAACCACAAGGACAACCGGCCGCACCCTCTCACCGCACACCCCGCATCTCGACGGTTTCGAGCGTCGTCTGCTCACCCGTTCTTTGACCAGCCACTTCATTCGCCGAAGGTTCCCTCGCCTCGACGGGCCGACCCGCAGGGCCGGTTCTCGACACCTCTGCTTCTAACCTCACCGCAGGAAATTCGCAAGTAGCCCCCGCATCCGGAACCGCGTGGCAGTGCGAAAAAGACCGTGACCGAACACCCCGTGTACCCTCTCCGCTTATACACCGGCCAATCCCCCCGGTCGCACGGACGGACCGCCGGAGTGCGGGGTCTGACTTGAGTCAACCCGGTGCGGGGTTGACCAGGCCGACGGGACGGGGTCGGTTGGCGCCTGAGCGGGGCCCGCTAATAATACCCTCCCGGCCGGGTGTCTCCGAGCAGCAAGGGGAGGGAAACGATCGCAGGCTCAAACCGGCGAAAGGCAGGTGCACGATGTATTGGATGATCGCTCTGTTGACCTTGGCGGCGGCAACGGCGCCGGCGGCGCCGGAGCAGGGAATCTCGATCGACGGGCAGAGAATGACCGTTCGCACGACGAGCGTTGAGGCCGTTTTCGACGGACCGGCAATCGTCAGCCTCCGGGGGATCGGCAATCCCATCGAGTTCATCCACTCCAAGGCGTCGGCCCACGCGATCGACCTGTTCTATCTCAACGGCAACACCCTCGGGCAGGACAAGCATCAGACGGTCAGCGTGCGCAAGCTGTCGTCAGCGGCGGCCCGGATCGTGGTCCACGGGGCGGACTCGCAACGCTCGCTGCTGGTGGCGATCGACACGGAGACCGGTGATATCCGCGTGACGCCCGACGGCATCAGCAACCGCCGGGGTCTGCAGGCGGTCGGCTGGAGAATGCCCATCCACCCCGAGGCAACGGTGATCCTCCCCGTCGTCAACGGCATGCAAATAGCATCCGACAGGCCACATCCACCCGGCGGCCGGTTCCCCTGGCCCTTCAAGTGGGAGGCCCAACTCGCAATCGCCCAGCGGAGCGGATCGTGCATGATGATCCACTGCCAGGACCGGGCGTTTCAATTCAAGGCCCTTCGAGTGGCGCGGGAGGGGGACCGGACGGAACTCTGTTTTGAGAGCGAGCCGCCCGGACCGCTATGGCAGAACCGCACCGCGGGCGGGATTGAATGGCGAATCAACGTATATCGTGGCGACTGGAAGGTGCCGGCTACGCGCTACCGCGACTGGATGGCCGACGCCTATGATCTGGCAAATAAGCGCCGGAGCCGGCCGGCGTGGGTCGAGAAAATCACCCTGGCCGCCTGCTGGTCTCCGGCCAGCGAGGAGCTGCTCGATGCGCTGGCCGCAGTCCACCCACCCGAGGAAACCCTCATCCACCTGTCCGGCTGGCGGACCGAGAAATACGACGTGAACTATCCCGACTACACGCCCAGCGAGAAGGATCTCAAGTTTATGGCCAAGGCCCGCGGGGCGGGTTTCCACGTGATGCCGCATTTCAACTACTTTGCGGTGTACTACGAACATCCGTTCTATCAGGAGGTGCGCGACTTCCAGATCCGTTCGGTGGGCAGGAATGAACCCGAGGGCTGGCACTGGCCTCCCGAGACGCACGATTACACGCGGATGGGCTACATCCACCCCGGGCTGGGCGTCTGGCGAAACAAGTTGATCGACGTCGTCCTCGACGCGTGCAGTAAGATGGGCACCGACGCGGCCTTTATCGACCAGACGCTCTGCACGTGGAACACGGACAACGGTCTGGTCGAGGGCATGAACACGATCGAAGGGATGCACCTGCTCCAGGAGGAGTTCGCCGCGGTCCGCCCCGACCTGATGCTGGCCGGCGAGGGGCTGAACGAGATCTCATTCCAGCGGCAATGCTTCGCCCAGGCCCACATCCACGACGGCTGGGGAAAGCTGGAACCCAAGCACGTGGGGGCCGCCCATTCGATCTGTTCATTCCTGTGGGCGGGACACACGAAGCTGATCGGCTACTACCACCTCAGACCGGGGCAGGAAGGATTCGAGCTGGGAATCGAGCTCTATGAGCGGATGGGCGCGCTGCCCACGATCACCACCGGCAACCCCAAGGATCTCCTGGAAATGTCGGCGGCCACGAAACGAATCTTTGATCGGGCAAAGCACAAGTGAGGGCTATCGTGAGTTTGAGGGCACGCGATATAGATCGGCACATGCGTGGTATCGGGTCGTATGTTGATTTCTCGGCCACCTGCGACACGTTCAAGTGCGGCGATCCCGATACGATCGTCGAAGGTATTGCCGTATCGTGGATGAGTACAACCGCGGCCCTGCAGGAGGCACACGCCCGTCGCTGCAACCTCTTCGTCACGCACGAGCCGACGTTCTATTCACATATGGATGATGATCCCTCCTTCAATCAGGACGCATGCACCCGGGAGAAGCGCGCCTTTCTCGACGACACGCGGATCGTCGTCTATCGCTGCCACGACGTGTGGGATCGGTATCCCGGCGAGGGGATCCTGGATAGCTGGGCGGCCCAGCTAGGGTTGACGGCGGAAGCGACGGCGGAGGGGCCCTTCATGCGCGTGGTCCCGATCGAGCCGACCAGCGCGGGCGCGCTCGCCCGGGACGTGGCCCGGCGGATCAAGCGCTTCGGGCAGGAGGCGGTCCATCTCATCGGCGACTTCTCGCAGGTTGTGTCGCGGGTCGGGATCGGCACCGGCGCCATCACCAGTGCCCGCGAGTACCATCGCATGGGTGCAAACGTCGGTATCGTGACCGAGCTGATATGGTGGCGTGATGCCCGGTGGGCCCGCGATACGGGCATCCCGCTCCTCGTCGTTGACCACACCGTCAGCGAAGAGCCGGGCGTGATCAACCTCGCCTCCCACCTGCACCGGACGTTCCCCGACGTCCGCGTCGAGTACATTCCCACTCACTGCCCGTTCCGTCTGGTCACCGCGGATTAGGGCCGTTCCCGGTCGTCCCGCCGGGGCGGTCTCACATCCGCTCGAAGGGCTCGAACAGCCGCTTGTATTCGTCCTGGCAGAAGCGGTCGGTCATGCCGGCGATGTAGTCACAGATGACGCGGTGGAGGCCCTGATCGTCGATGCGACGGTGGAAGCGCGGGGGCAGCATTCCCCGCTCGACCACGTAGGCGTTGAAGAGTTCGGTGATGAACCGGCGAGCCTTGTCGTCCATGCGGATCAGACGGTGGTGGCGGTAAACCCGCTCAAGCAGAAAGGATTCCAACCCGGCGATCCGCGGCTCCATGTCGGGCGAAAACGCCACGACCGGCTGCCCGCAATTGCGCACGTCGTCGATCGAAGCCACCTTGACGGCGGCGATTCGGCGCCGCGCCTCGGCCACGACGTCCCCCAGCAGCTTCGCTTCGAGTCGATCGAGGATCGGCCGGCGGACGGCGGCCAGGGAGAGGTGGGCGTGCGCTTTGCGGACCGGCTCCGCGGCATTCGTCCACAAATCAACCTCGCACAGGTCGGCTTCTTCAAGCAGGCCGGCCCCGATCGCGTCCTCCAGATCGTGGCAATCGTAGGCGATGCGGTCGGCCAGGTTGGCTATCTGTCCCTCGATGGGAGCCTGGGTGCCGTCGGCCAGCGGGTGGGAGCCCGGGCTGTCGTACAGCGTGCAATGCTTGGCCAGTGATTCGCGGACCTCATGGGTCATGTTCAGCCCCCGGAATGCCGGGTACGGATGTTCCAGGTACTCGACGACGCGGAGCGACTGGGCGTTGTGCTCGAACCCGCCGTGGTGGACCATCAGTTCGGCCAGCGTCACCTCGCCCGCGTGCCCGAACGGTGGATGCCCGAGGTCGTGCGTCAGGGCGATCAGCTCCCCCACCGCCCCGTTGACCTGCAGGGCGACGCACAACCGCCGGGCCACGCTCGCCACCTCCAGCGTATGCGTCATCCGCGTGCGGAAATGATCGTGCTCGCTGATCACGAACACCTGCGTTTTGTACTCCAGCCGGCGAAAGGCGGCCGAGTGCAGCACCCGCTGGCGGTCAATCGCGTAGGGATCGACGTTCCTGGGAAAGTGCTCGGAATGCTCACGCCCCCGCGAACTCACGGACGTGACCGCGTAGGGCTTCGATTCGCGCATGGTCTGGCTCATTGGCGGCCGATTGTAAGTGCTCTTCGCCTTTTGACCACCTCTCCGTTTTCCCGCCGCCCGGCGGGTCAGCCGACCTCACGCTTCTGGAACAGGGCGATGCCGATCAGGAGCCAGGACAGCGCGATCAGCATCGCGTAGCCGAAGGCCAGCCCCACATAGCCCGCCGTGATCTGGATATCCCGGGTCAGGGCGTCCGTGACCCACAGGAAGGCAAAGTTCGGCGAAACCCAATAGGCGACCCGGGCCAACAGGTGGGTATCGCGGTACTGCCCGAAGAAGACGTCCGACCCCAGGCCGACCAGCATGACTACCGCGCAGATGGCCAGCGTTGCCACCTGCCCGAATCGGGTGGAGGCCGCTACCGCCACCGCAGTGGCCACCATGACCATGGCCAACACGAGGGTGAGCGCCCCGATAAGCTGCCCGTCAATGAAATCCTTACCGAACGACTGGATCTCCCACTCCGGGCCGATCAGGGCCACCAGAGCCAGCGCGACGGTCATCAGCGGGACCGCCAGCGCGACCGACGTGGACGCGAACTGCATGTCGTACAAGTAGTTACAAAAAGCGGCAACGGCGACGGCGAGGAGCATCGCCGAGGTCCCGAAGAGGATCACGGGCAGGTCGAAGTCCTGGCTGGCCCGCTCCAGAACCTTGTGCCGCATGGTCAGCAAAAAGACGATCCCGCACAGATAGAAGGCGACGACCAGGGCCCCGCTCAGGCCGGCAAACTTACCCAGGATGAACAGCGGCCGGCCGACCGGCTTGCTTATGACGGTCAGGACCGTTTTGTTCTCGATCTCCCGGGACAGGACACCGGCGGCACTGAACGCCGAGAGAAACAAACCGGCCAGAAGCATCGTAGAAAGACCAAGATCCTTGAGGAGCTTGTTGTCGTCATCTAACGTGTAGCCGGCCAGGCCGACGTTCAGGGCGAGCAACCCGGCGGTCAGGAGCAGGAGGACGCCGTAGATGGGCTGGCGGATCGTCTCCGTGAAGCTGTTTGCAACAATGCCCCAGAGCTTGGTGAACATGAGTTATCCGGGCAGCAGTATCGTGGCCGGCAATCCGTTATCGGACGACGGCCCCGTCGCCTCCAGCGACCAGCGTCAACCGCCTGCGCACTTGGCAGCCGGGCGGGCTTATTGTAGATTACGCGGCTCAGCCGTCCACAGGTCGGCGGAATTCCGGGCGGATCCCGCAGGACAACACCAGCCTGAGTCACCGACCTGGATGAAGGTTCATCAGAGAACACCGGGACTATGACTACCCAAAGGCCCGAACGCAGAGCCCGCGGCGTAGCCCTCGCGGGGCTCGTATTCCAGATCGGTCTGGCAGCGTTCTTTGCCGTCTTGACGGTCTGGAGCAAGTCGGAGGCAATGCGGGCCCTAACCCTGTTGACGGCGATCGGGAACGTCGCCTGGCTCTTCCTCGTGCTGGTCTACCACCAGCGGGTGCTGGTCCGGGAGGAGGCTTTCGAGACCGAGCGGCTTCGTCGCGGGCGCGAAGGGGCTACCGGCACCGATGCGATCTTCGACGTGGCCGACGAGCAACTGCTCCTGGCCCGCCGGCGACTTCGCTGGATGTACCGCTGGCTCCTCGGGGCGTTCACCATTGTTTTCATTGCCCTTCTGGTGGGGGCGGGGCTGGCCTACTGGTCGTGGCCGCTGGGGCAGTCGCTGAGGGCTGAGCAGTGGGCTCAAGCCCGCAATACCGGTCTGCTCATCTGGTTCGTGGGCGGAGCGGCGTTTCTGAGCTTCCTGTTCTCGCGTTATTCGACGGGGATGGCCCGGCAGCCGGAGTGGCGGATGCTCCATGCTGGGGCCGCCTACCTGATGGGCGTGACGCTGGCCGCGGCGGCCCTGGTGGCCGCCCTCGGGGCTTTGCATTTCTTCAAAACGCCCGTCCCCGAACGCATGGTAGCCTATGCCCTGCGTCTCCTCCTGCTCGTGCTCGCGGGCGAGACCACGGTGAACTTCGTTCTCGACTTCTACCGGCCGCGGGCTCCCGACGAAGAGCCCCGCCCGGCCTTCGACAGCCGGCTCCTCGGCCTGTTCACCGAGCCCGGCGGGATCGCCCGCTCCATCGCCGAGGCCATCAACTATCAGTTCGGCTTCGAGGTCTCCTCCACCTGGTTCTACAAGCTCCTCCAGCGGTCCGTCGTGCCGCTGATCGGATTCGCGGTGGCCTTAATGTTCGCCGCCAGCGGTCTCGTGTTCGTCGGGGCGGACGAACATGCGGTGATCGAGCGGTTCGGGCGGCGCCTGGAAGAGGACCTCCTGCCCGGGCTGCACGCGAAATGGCCCTGGCCGATCGAGACCGCGTACAAGGTGGCGACGGCCCAGGTTCACGAGCTGAAGATCGGGATCAAGGATGAAAAGGCGCCGCAAGAGGAACTGATTCTCTGGACCAACAAGCACTCCCGGGAGCCGCACCTGGAAGTGCTGGTAGCCACGCCGAAGTTGGCCCGGTTCCTCAACGTGGGCCAATCGAAGGACCAGGGCGAAACGTCCCCTGAGCGGGACCGAGGCGCGACCCGCCCCGCCGAAGGCGCGCCGGAACAGGGCGAGGCGGTGCCGGTCAGCCAGTTGCGGGTCTCGGTTTCCCTTCAGTACCAGATTCGCGATGCCTACAGTTGGCTGAGAACCTACAAGGACCCGGAGGCGATGTTCGAGGCGATCGCCAAGCGCGAGATCATGCGTTACTGCGCCGGGGTGGACGTGGCCGGCCTGCTGGGCGGCGAGCGCGGGCCGATCGAGCGGGCCCTGGGGGATTCGATCCAGGCATCGGCGGAAGACCGGCAGTTGGGGGTGGACGTTGTGTTCCTTGGCCTTCAGGGGGTGCATCCGCCGGCGGAGACGGCCGAGGCCTTCCAGGACGTCATCGGGGCCGAGTCCAAGCGGACCGCCACCGTCCGGAGCGCCCGGGCCGATCGCAACAAGGTCTTGTCCGAGGTGGCAGGCAACATTGAACGGGCCGAGCAACTGGCCCTGGCAATCCGCAGGGTAAACGAGTTCGAGGCTGACCCGAACGTGCCGGAGGCCGGGCTCCGGGCGGCACGCAAGCGGGTGGACAGGCTGTTCTTCGGCTACGCGGATCAGAACGTCCGGCCCGCAGGCGGCCGGGCGTCCGAGAGGATCATGCAGGCCCGGGAGAAGCGCTGGGAGCTGGAGAACAAGGCCCACGGCAAGGCGGCGGCCTTTGACGCGGAGATTACGACCAGGGACGCCGCCCCGCGAACCTATCGCATGTACAGGTATCTGGATGCGCTCGCGGAAGCGACGCGAGGCATTCGCAAGTATGTAATGGCCGCCGAGGCCCGGCAGGCCGTCCAGACTTTTCATCTGAACCTCCAGGACCCCAGGGACATCCCGTTCGACGTGATCCTGGAGGAGCAGGAGGATTGAATGAGATCTCATGCAGCGAGCCGGACGGCCCTGCCCACGGATGGGAAACCGGGGCGCGAAACCCTGCAACAGTCGTGTGTGCCGGGAACCCCTTCCTCGCACGCGCGGATGCCTGATTTGACGGAGGCGCCAAGCAGATGAAACGCAGCCTGCCCTCGATCATCGCCGGTGCGGGACTGGTCATCATTCTCGGGCTCTACATGGTCGCTTACCAGGTGCGGCTCAACGAGGTGGCGGTGGTCCGGACGTTCGGCAAGATCGCCCCGCCGCAGCCCGGGTTCCTTTTTGCGGCGGCGTGTGAATTGCCGGACGAGCTGGACGATCGCAACATTCCCGCCGCTCTCCGCGAGGAATTCAACAGGCACGGCATCCCGCTTTCCGACAACGCTGAGATCTGGACGCAACGGGTAGACGAACAAGCCGATCCAAGCGTCGAGCATCGTTGGGAGGTGACCGACAACCTCGCGCGGTACGTCATTGAGAAGGTGCGGGCGCAAGAGGATTTGAACGTCTCTGCGCTTGCAACCAGGGACGTGAAGACCAAACCCGGGCTCTACTGGAAGTGGCCTTGGCCGATTCAGCGGAGGACGATTCTCGACAACCGCCTCCAGATGACCGAGACCACGGGCGAGGAGACCCCTACCCATGACGCCAAGAACGTGATCGTGACCACCGCCATCGGGTGGCGAATCGACGATCCCTACACGTTCAGCATTCGCAACCGTGACATCAAAGATGCAGAGGAGAAGCTCAAGACCCGCGTGAGGAACGACCAGAAGACCGTGATCGCGAACTACGATTTCGTCAACTTCGTGTCCACCGACACGGGCGAACTGCAATACGACCGGATCGAGCAGGAGATTCATGCCGCGGTGGTTCAAAGCGCCAAGGAGCTGTACGGGATCCGGGTGGAGTACGTGGGGATCGCCAGGCTGGCCCTGCCCAAGCGGATCACGCAGAACGTCTTCAGCGCGATGAAGGAGGAGCGGAACGCCCAGGCCGCCCGCTACACCAGTGCCGGCGAGTCGGAAGCGGCCCAGATCAAGGCCGATGCCGAGAACATCGCCGGCACGATCCTGGCCTTCGCCGATCGCAAGGCCAACGAGATCGTGGCCGAGGGCAAGCGCCGCGCCGCCGAGTACAACCGAATCTTCAGCGAGGACGAGGAACTCGCGATCTTCCTGCTCGAGATCGACTACCTCAAGGAGATTCTGAAAGACCGGGCGACGATCATCCTGGACCCGAAGCCCCCGTTTGACCTCCTTGGAGAAACGGAGGCAGGGGCTCGGTCGGCGACCCAGCCGGCGCCCCAGACGCCGGCGGCTGGGGGCGGACCCGACGTGGTCGATGTGCCGCTGCCGGAGATCGTGGCCCCGAAATAGCAGGGTAAGATTGGCCGGCACCGACCGGCAGGGAGCGATCAGCATTGGCTGACCAGAAACCTCATCCTGACCAGCGCCCCGACGGCCTCGGCGACGACTCGCTGCCGGTTCGCGAGGAACCCCTCGATCCCGCCAGTCAGTCGCTGGCCGACGCCCTGCGGGCCAGCTTCCGGATCCTCAAGGGCGTCATGATCCTTGTGGTGCTCCTGTTCCTGGGCAGCGGTCTGTTCATTGTGGACGAGCAGAAGGAAGCGGTGGTGCTGCTGAGGTTCGGCAAAGAGACGGGGGTGTACACGAAGGACCTGCACTGGGCCTGGCCTTACCCCGTCGATGAAGTGGTCCGGATCCCGACCGCCCCCAAGACGTTGGCCGTCGATGCCTTCTGGCTGAACATCAGGGACCAGGACAAGGGCAAAAACCTCAGCGAACTGATGCCCCGGGGCAGCGGTCTCGACCCCGCCGTGGACGGCGCCCTGTTGACCGGCGATCGGGGCATCATGCACCTGCTCCTTCAGGTTCAGTACCGCATCACGGACCCGGAGCTTTTCGTACGAAACGTCTTGGCAAGCCCGGACAAGGATGAAGCCGGCCTGCTTCGCCCGGTGCTTCAGAATGCGGCGGTTGCCGGCGCAGCCCGGACCACCGCGGACGTGCTGTGGAAAGACCCGGAGAGAGTGGTCGGTCCGATCCGATCCCGCGCCCAGGCCGTCCTGGACATGATGGGAACGGGCATCACGCTGGAGAACGTCGCCGCCGACAAGTCCTACTTCCCGCTCCAGGTCAAGGATGCGGTCCTCAACGTCTCCCAGGCGGAGCAACAGCAGCGCGAGGCCATCCAGAAGGCCAAGACCCAGCAGGAGAAGACGCTGAACCAGGCGGCGGGCCAGGCCTGGCAGAAGCTCCGCGACGAGATCGAGAAGCTTGACCAGTTGACCGACGGCCCGGAGCGACAACAGGTGTTCGCCACGATCGGGGACATCCTGGTGAGCGAGGCGGCCGGCGAGGCGGGGGAGAAGATCAAAGGCGCCGAGCTCCAGCTCGAGCGGATCGTGGAGGATACCCAGGCCCGGGTCAACGAGTTCCAGGTCCTGCTGCACGAGTACCGACTGAGCCCGCGACTCTTCCGCCAGCGCGAGTTGAAAGACATGCTCCGGGAACTCTACGCCCAACCCGGCGTGACGAAATGGATCCTGCCGCCCGGGCTAAAGCAGATAGTCCTCTGGCTCAACCGGGATCCCAAGGAGATCAAGCAGGCTCAGGAAGAACGGATGCGGGAAAAGGCCAAAGGCAAGCGCAAGTAGTCCCTGCACCTTCTGCCACGGAATAACCATGCCCAGCCAAGACACATCGGTTGTCCAGACGGCCGGTCTGACCAAGGTTTTCAGGGACTTCTGGCACCGGCAGCGGATCGTCGCGGTGGACCGGCTCGATCTCGACATTCACAGCGGCGAGGTGTTCGGTCTGCTCGGGCCCAACGGTTCGGGCAAAACCACGACGATCAAGATGCTGCTCGGGCTGCTCTACCCGACCCGGGGGCGGATCCGCGTACTGGGCCGGGCCCCGACGGACGTGGCCATCAAGATGCGGATCGGGTACCTGCCTGAGGAGTCGTATCTCTACCGGTTCCTCAACGCGCGGGAGACGTTGGACTACTACGGCCGGCTCTTCCAGATCCCCCGCCGGGACCGCCGGCGCCGAGTCGAGCAGCTTCTGGAGATGACCGGCCTGACCCGCGAAGCCCGGCGGCGGGTGGGGGAATACTCCAAAGGCATGGCCCGGCGAATCGGTCTGGCTCAAGCCCTGATCAACGATCCCGACCTGCTGATCCTCGACGAGCCCACCACGGGTCTCGATCCCGTCGGCACCCGCGAGATCAAGGACGTGATTGCCTTTCTCAACCGTGAGAAACGCAAGACCGTTCTGCTCTGCAGCCATCTGCTCGCCGACGTCGAGGACGTCTGCCAGCGGGTGACGGTGCTCTATGGCGGCCGGCAGCAGGCCGTCGGCGACATCCACGAGCTGCTCAGCCAGCGGGATTTCACCCAGATCACGACGGAGCGGCTCAGCAAGGAGACCATCGAGCGTATTCGCGATCTGGTGGACGGCGAAGACCACAAGCAGGTCGTCAGCGTGACCGCGCCGTCGGACAAGCTGGAGACCTTCTTCCTGCGGATCGTGCACCAGGCCCAGCAGGCCCGGCAGGTGACCTCGGGGGCAACCAGCGGCGGGCAGATTGCCGAGTTCCTGGCCGCCGCTGACGAAGGCGAGGCCGTCGTTCACTCGCTGATGGCAGCGGCCGAGCCGACGCCGACCACCCCGGCCCAGCCGGTCTCGCCGCCGACGCCTCAAGAACCGGCCGCCGACGTGCTCGAAGATCTCGTAGCCGCGGCCGGGACCGCCGCCACTGAGCCCGCCCCCGAGCCGGAGACCCCCACGCCGCCACCGCAAGCCAGGGATATGGATCGCCACGTCATCGACGATCTCATTCAACGCGCCGATTCTGAGCACAAAGACCCGAAGGAGTGACGCGGCATGTCGCGCATCTGGGCCGTCGCCCGTCACATGATTGCCGAGAGCGTCCGGACGAAGGTCGCCCTGCTGTTTGTCGCGATCATTGTCATTCTGCTCACCGTGACCCCCTTCGTCGTCGCGGGCGACGGTTTGACCCTCAAGAGCCGCGTCCAGAGCTTCCTCGCTTACTCGCTCAGTGCGGTGGGCTTCCTGCTAAGCATGCTCACCGTGTTCCTGTCGTGCGGGTCACTCGCTGGCGAGATCCGCCAGAAGCACATCACCATGATTGTGAGTAAGCCGATCCCCCGCTGGCAGTTCTTCGTCGGCAAGTGGCTGGGGATCTGTGTGCTCAATGCCGGGTTGCTGGTGGTGACGGCGATCACGGTGCTCGGCTTCACGTGGTATCTGGCCCGGCAGCCGACCACCGTGCCCGGCGATCGCGAAGCGCTCAACCACGAGCTGCTCACCGTCCGCCACGGTTTCAGGCTTGAAGAGCCCGATTGGGACCTTCTGGTGGAGGACCGGATCCGCCTGTTGCGGGAGCAGAACCGGTGGGAGGACGTGGGCCCGGACGCCGAGAACGCCCGCCGCCGGCAGATCCGCGACGAACTCAAGAGACAGTGGCGGCGGCTTGCTCCGGGTGAAATCAAGGAGTTCAAGTTCAGCAATCTGCTGGTGGATCGCAAGGAGGGCTACGTCCATTTGCACTTCAAGCCAACCCACCCGACCGGCGCGAGCGACGTCCAGTTCAAGGCGTGGTGGGTATCCGGCGACCGCCGCGACCTCAATACCCTGACCCGGGAGAACGAGGGCGATTTCATCGTCGACCGCTTCCACACCATCCCCATCCCGACTTACGCCGTAAACGCCGACGACACTCTTTACGTCATGCTCGGCAACCGGGATGTCCGTGATACGATCGTTTTCGAGGGAGCTGACAGTCTCGAGTTGCTCTACGGGATCGGCACGTTTCATTGGAACCTGGTTCGGGCGCTGACGATCATCTGGTGTCGGCTCGCGTTTCTGGCCGTGATGGGTCTGCTGGCATCGACCTTCCTGTCGTTTCCGGTGGCGTGCATGAGTTGCTTCCTGGTGCTGGCGGTGGCATCGAGTGCCGGATGGTTGAGCGAGGCCATCAAATGGGTTGGTCCGGACTCGGCTCGGGGCGACCCGCTCTGGGTGCTGGGGCCGGTCCTCCGCCCGCTCGCTCAGGGATTCGTCTGGCTGGTGCCGGACTTCTCGAAGTTCGACGCCGTCGCCAACGTCGTGGGGGGACGCCTGGTGCCGCTGATGTGGGTTCTGCAATCCCTGGCGGTACTGATTCTGCTCAAGGGACTGGTTCTGGGCGTCGTGGGCTGCGTAGTATTGACGAAACGGGAACTGGCCGAGGTGGTGGCGTAGTGTCGTCAAGACCGGACAGCGGACAATACGTGATCGAGCGTGTGGAGGCCCAGCGGTCGGCCACGTTGATTCAGGGTGCGGCCCTGCTGGGTGCCGGCCTGTGTATTGCCCTGGCGGCCCGGCTCCAGGCGCCGATCAACGAGCAGCGCAAAGAGCTCCAACTGGTCATGCAATCCGACATCTACGAGGAGCTCCCGCCCGAATATGCCTGGGTCAGTGCCTTCGGCGGAGCATTTCGCGGCCTCGCAGTGGACTTGCTCTGGATGCGGGCCGAGAGGCTTAAGGAAGAGGGGAAGTATTACGAATCGCACCAACTGGCCAAGTGGATCTGCACGCTTCAACCCCGTTTCGCCCAGGTCTGGAGCTTCCAGGCGTGGAACATGTCCTACAACATCTCGGTCGCCACCCACACTCCCCAGGAGCGCTGGCAATGGGTCTACAACGGCATCCGCCTGCTTCGCGACGAGGGAATTCCCAACAACGAGCGCGTGATCCCGCTCTATCAGCAGTTGGCCTGGACCTGGTTCCACAAGGTCGGGGACCGGATGGACGACTTCCACAACTACTACAAGCGGATGTGGGCGGCGACGATGGAGACGCTGCTCGGCAAGCCCCCGGTTGGGGTGAGCGATGCCGAGACGATCGACTGGTTCCGTCGTGTGGCCGAGGCACCCCGCAGGCTGGACGAGCTTATCGAAGACCGGCCCGGCGCAGAAGAACTCGTCAACTCGCTCGACAAACTGGGCGTTGACGTCGAAGCCGACACGAGCAATCAACGGGTTTTTCATCCGCTGGAGGAGCGGTTCTTCCGCCCCTACACCGCCTGGCTCAACGAGAAGAACCTGACCGCCTTGCGTGCCAAATCGCCCGAGCCGACCGATGAGCAGCGCAAGCTGGCCGAGTTCTTCGCTGCCAATGCCTCGAAAGAGGATTTCCGGGCTTTGCTCGCGTATCTGCGGGCCAAGGTGCTTCGCGAGCAGTACAAGATGGATCCGGCCTACATGCTCGAGATAACCGGGCGACTCGAGACCGCCGAGCCGATACCGATCGACTGGCGGACGCCCTGGTCGCAGGCCATCTACTGGGCCATGTACGGCGTCGAAAAGGGACGCCAGATCAAGAACCTGAAGGAGTTCGACGTTCTCAGCGCCGATCGGGTCCTGCTGTACTCGCTGCCCGCCTTGGCCAAGTCCGGCCGATATCTGTTCCGCATCAACCTGGACGAACCGATGGCTTCGTTCCTCAATACCGGACCGGACTTCCGCTACATCGAGGCGATGCACAACAAGTACCTCGAACTCGGGAAGAAACACGCGGAGCCTGACGAGACGGTGGAGAACACGACGAGCGACATCCTGCGGTCCGGGCACGTCAACAACCTCGAGGCGGCCATCGTCTCCCTGTACCTGGCGGGCAGGGAGGACGAAGCCCGGAAATATCTGGAA
>CAZOIA010000042.1:0-31882 GCA_964579675.1 uncultured Planctomycetales bacterium
GTTCCCGCTACGAGTGGGGCGTCGATCACCTGGACGGCAAGGAGATCTTCCCCGCAAGCACCGACGTCGGCCGCTACATGAAGGGAACGTCAACGTTCACCATGAAGCTCGATCCGAAGAACATCGGCGTAATGCTCCGCCGCAAGCTCGACTACGCCTGGCCGAATCAATGCGCCAGGGTCCACGTAGCTGGCGATCAGGAGGGCGCCCCGTGGCAGGGGGCCGGCATCTGGTACACCGCCGGCGCCAACACGGTCGTCTACAGCAATCCGCGGGCGGAAAAAGGCAAGGCCCTTCACGTCGTTCAGACCTCGAACCGCAGATGGCGGGAAGACGAATTCCTCCTGCCTCGCCGCACCACGGAAGGACGTCCGTCGATCCGGGTGAAGATCGAGTTCGTGCCGCGAGACATCCGCCTTTTCCCCGGCTGGCCGATGATGGAGCAGGCGTGGAGCGAGTACGAGTACAAAGCCTATTGCTACGTGATGCCCGAGGCGGGCATCGGTCGATGACATGGGCGGACTGTTTCACAGCCTCGGCCGGATAACCGGCCCCGTGCTCCGCAAGGGCAAGTGGGTCCTCCAATCGCTGACCGGAAGTGAAGCCGACGTGATCCGGGCCGAGTTCGAGGTTGGCCGGGACATGGCCCACGCCTTGGCGCAGGAGGTGGAGATCGATTCGTCCCCCGCGACCGGGCAACTGTTGGCTGAGGTGGGGGGCCAGCTCGCGGGCCGGCTGACCAACCGGCAGCGGGAGTTCAGCTTCCGGGCGATCCTATCGCCCGAAATCAACGCGTTCGCGCTGCCCGGCGGGTTCGTCTTCGTGACGCGGGCCCTGTTGGACCTCTGCGGCGGCGACCGCAACGAAGTGGCGTGTATTCTCGCCCACGAGATGGCTCACGTCGTCCGCGGGCACGCGATGAACCGCATCATGAACAGCACCGTCGTGACCATCGCCTCCCGCACGGGTGTCGCCGCCAACGTGATGCGCCATCGCATCGTCGAACTCGGGCTTCGCTTGCTGCACAATGCGTATTCGCAGGACCAGGAGCTGGAGGCCGACGCCTTCGGGGTCAGGCTGGCCAGGAGTGCAGGCTTCGATCCCCGCGCGGCCGCTGGCGTGTTCAGGAAACTCAAGGAAAAGGGCGATGCGCTCGGCGACTCGGAACTGGCCGGCTACTTCTCCTCACACCCGCCGTTCGATCTCCGCATCGCTGAACTCAATCGGCTCTTAAGGCGAAAGGCGGTGTAACGTGCGGACCATCAGCACAGTGCTGTTCGCTGTTCTGGGTGTTCAAGTCGGGGCCGGTCAGGAACCTCGTCAGGCGACAGGGGTGAAGGTGGGCGAGGTCTCCCAGACCGAAGCCATCGTGTGGGTGCGTCTGACCGCCCGACCGAGCCGCAACGCTCAGGGGGCCGTTTACAAGGGGCGGCCAGCGGAGGTGTTGCCGGCGGACGTGAAGGTGGACGACCTGCATGGAGCCGCTCCCGGTGCGCCGGGCCGGGTCCGCGTCCGCTACGTCGAGGCGGGAGTGCTGACCGACATGACAGCGACCGACTGGGCGAGCGTCGGGCCTGATACTGACTTCACCCATCAGTTTCGACTGACCGGCCTCAAGCCGGGGACCGAGTATGAATTCGCCGCCGAAACCGCGGGGCCCGGAGGCCAGCCGGAGCACGGAGCACTCCGCGGCCGGTTCGAGACCGCTCCCAAGGCGGACGCCTCCGCGGACGTCACATTCACCGTGGTGACCGGCCAGATGTACAACGATCTCGATCACCCCGACGGTTTCCACATCTACCCGGCGATGGCCAGGCTGAAGCCGAAGTTCATCGTGCCCACCGGTGACACCGTGTACTATGACAATGAGACCCCACGCGCCACGACGCCCGCGGCGGCCCGCTACCACTGGCACCGGATGTACAGTCTGCCCCGACTCGTCGAGTTCCACCTCAACGTGCCGGGCTATTGGGAGAAGGACGACCACGACGCCCTTTACAACGATTGCTGGCCCACGATGAAGCCGGCCCCAATGCTGCCCATGACCTTCGAGGACGGCCTGCGAATCTTCCGCGAGCAGGTCCCGATGGGCGCCCGGACGTACCGCACGTATCGCTGGGGCAGGGGGCTTCAGATCTGGCTGGTCGAGGGCCGCGACTTCCGGTCGTCCAATCGCATGAAGGACGGCCCGGACAAGACCATCTGGGGCGCCCAGCAGAAGCAGTGGCTCAAGGGGACGCTTCTGGCCAGCGATGCGGATTGGAAGGTGCTGATCAGCCCCACGCCCATCGTCGGGCCCGATCGCCCGAGCAAGGCGGACAACCACACCAATGCCGCGTTCGCCCGCGAGGGAGGCGAGTTTCGCCGGTGGGTGCAGAAGAACCTCCCCGATAACCTCTTCATCGCCTGTGGTGACCGGCACTGGCAGTATCACTCGGTCGATCCGGCCACGGGCGTGCACGAGTTCTCCTGCGGCCCGGCCAGCGATCAACACGCCGGCGGCACCCCGGGCGAAAACCCCGACTATCACCGTTTCCACCGAGTCAAAGGGGGGTTCCTCTCGGTCAACGTCCGCGGGCAGGGCGACCGCAGCACGATCGCATTTCGCTTCCACGACGTGCACGGCAAAGTCATGTACGAGTACGTGCCGGGGCGTGCGGCGGGCTCAGTCCTCGGGTCGCGGCCGAGCGGGTGACTACATCACGAGAACGCCGGTGCCGTTGATCCGGTCGCGGGCGAGGTCCTGCAGGGCGCGGTTGGCCTCGGAGAGGGGATACGTGGTCGTGTGCGGGCGGACCGGTACCCGTGCCGCCTCGGTGAGGAGCTGGCGCCCGTCCTCGCGGGTGTTGGCGGTCACCGAGTGGATGTTCCGCTCGTAGAAGACGTACTTCTCGTAGCCCATCTCCGGGATCGGCGTCATGTAGATGCCGGCCAGGGCCAGGGTACCGCCCTTTTCGAGAGCGGCCAGCGCCGGCGGGACCAGCTCCCCCGCGGGGGCGAAGACAATCGCGCTGTCCACCTTGATCGGCATGTCCGCCGCCGCCTCACCGACCCACGCCGCCCCCATTTGGCGGGCCAGTTCCCGGTGCTTCTCGCCGCGGGTAACGACGTAGACCTCGCAGCCGCGATGATGGGCGATCTGGAGCACCACGTGGGCCGACGAGCCGAAACCGTAGATGCCCAGCTTGCCGCCGTCGGGCAGGTTGCTTCGTTTCAGCGCCCGGTACCCGATGATCCCCGCACACAGGAGCGGCGTGGCGGACACGTCGTCAAAGGCGTCGGGCACTTCGTAAGCGAAATCCTCGGGGACGACGGCCCGCTGGGCATAGCCGCCGTCGGCGTGGTAGCCGGTGAAACGCGATGACTCGCAGAGGTTCTCCCGCCCGCTTCTGCAGAACGAGCAGGTGCCGCACGTGTGCCGCAGCCACGCCACGCCGACCCGCTGGCCGCGCTTCAGCCGCCGGCAGCCCGCCCCCACTTCGTCCACCACGCCGATGATCTGATGACCGGGGATGATCGGCAGCCTCTCTTGCGGCAATTCGCCCTCGATCACGTGCAGATCCGTCCGGCAAATCGCACAGCAGCGAACCTCGAGACGGACTTCGCCCGGACCCGGCCGGGGGTCGGGCCACTCCAACAGCTCAAGCGGCGAGCTGCCGATCGGGGCAATCTCGCCGAGCACCATTGCCTTCATGGTTTCACCAGCTCCATGCTGTAGAACAGTGCGGGGCGTATCTCGTGCCATGGGAGGCCCCCGCCCCAATGGAGGAACCCCTGCTCCTCGTCCGGATCGATATCGCGAAAGAGAATGGTCAGGCCGATGACCCGGCCCGTATCGGGCCCGGCGTAGGGTTCGAACTCAGCCGTCCAGGGAAAGGCCACCTCGTAAGTGGTCAGCGTGCCCGACCGCGTGGCGGCGACGATGACCTCCTTGGGCGTCTCTTCCCGCCTTTTCGCTCCCCAGAACCGGTACGCCACTCCGCGATCCGTTAGCGTGATCCCGTAATGGCAATCATCCTCGATGAAGAACTCACGCCTGTCGAGGGCATCGCGGCGCAGGTCAAAGCCGATGTGGACACAATCGTACTTGCGCATGTCCTGGCTGGCGACGGGGGCGTAATGGACGTCATCGGTGACCTCGAAGGCGAAGTAGAGATTGTGCGAGTTCCACCGGCTCCAGGCCTTGCCGGACAGATCCGCCGGCCCGTCCCACCGGCTGGCGTGATGCCCGCCCCAGTTGCCTTTGCCGGTAATGATCAGCGGCGGCAGGTCCCGCCACTCGTCGAGCTTGCCGTCGAGCGTCGGTGGTGTTGCCGAGCAGTACGAGGGCATGGGCAGGTAGACCGTGGTCTCCAGCGGTTCCAGGTCTACACCCGTGTTGAGGATCGTTGAGAGCGTGTATTTGCCCGGGGCGGCATCGGGCGGCAGTGACGCCGTCGCGCTCGCGACCGCGGAACCGAGGGCCGGTACGCTCACTTCGCTGATACTCGGATCGACGTTCAAAGGGGCTTGGGCGGACCACCGGGCCCGCACGGAAACCCCGGTGTGGGCCCGGCTGCGAAGCGGAATCCGAACGTCCCCCGACCTCGTCCGGCTCGCCAGATCGATCCGCCAGGACGGCCGCTCCGTGACGATCGGCAGGTCGGTCCGGAACTCGACGAGCGCCCGGCCAATGGCCCGCCAGTCGCTGCGCTTGACCCACGCGGTGAAGAACTGCTGGCCGCGAACCTCCGGGCGGGCAGGCGCAGCTCGCAGCCGCAGCGGGTTCGCGGACAGCACCTCGATACGCCAGGAGTCCGGTGAGCCGCGGGCCGCCAACAGCTCCAATGGGAAGTCCTCACCGAACTTCGGCCGGATGGTGACTTCCGCACTCTGACCGGCCCAGATCTGATAACGGTCTGCCGTGGCCTCCACGTCTGCCGGTGCCCGCTCGGCCGGACGGAGCACGATCAGGCTCACGCCGTGGAGCGGCATCACGGTCTGCACCCGAAAGGCGTCGTCCGCCCCGTGACGGGCAAGCACGACCGCCTGCACCTTCTCCAACGCCGAGCGGCCGTAGTCCGTCGCAACGTTGCTGTGCAGATGGTCCAGGGCATACCGCTCGTAGCTCAGCCCGGGCGAGCCAAACGCAATACCGACCACGTCGAGCTGCACGGGGATATCCAGCACCGATGGGCCGTGCTCCGGGGCCACTGCCTGCAGTCGCTGGTACTCGCGCGGGTAGCTCCAGAGCAGAATAGTGAGCTTCTCCGGTGCGACCGCGGCGATCACCCGGATGCGGTCGTCGCCACTGTGGCACTGGACGCGAGTCCCGGCCATTCGGGCCCACATCCGGGCGGCCTGAAAGACCGGTTTCGGCAACAGGTTACTGTAGGTGAGCATTCCCCATCGGCCGAAGAGGTCGCGGCTCGGGCCTTTCCAGTCCCAACCCTCTCGAAGCTCGAAGTGGGTGGGGCGGACCCGCGGCCAATAGGGAATCACCCTTTCCAGGACCGACGAGTAGTAGGCGGCGTTGAATCGCGTGTCGCACGTCCCGGACTCGCCCGCGTCGATGCCCCATTCGGTGACCAGCATCTCGAGCGCTTCCATGCCCGGGTACTTATCGAGCACCGCCTGGGCTTTGGCGATGAGCTCCGGCCACTCCCAGGGCGGTTTGTAGTAGAGGTGGAAAGAGATGAAGTCCAGCGGCGTCCCGCTTTCGTGGCAGTGTTTCACCGCCTGCTCGATCACTCTCAAGTTGAGGTCCATCACGGCGGGGGCCCCGACCTTCACGCCGGGATCCACCTTGGTCGCGGTCCGGGCCAGCACGTCGTAGTGGCGGGCGCCGAAGCTGCTCGGCTCGTTCCAGAACTCAATGTACTCGATCCGGCGCTCGCCCCGGCCGTTGTAGTGTTCCACCACTTGCCGGATGAAGGACTCCCACACTGCCAGGTCCCTGGGAAACCGGTTGTGCCCCTCGCTCCACTGCTTGGGCCAGCATGAGCAGTTCCAGCAGATGCGGGCTCCGGTGCGCCGCAGGCTGCTGACGATCCGGTCCGCCCGGGAGAAGTCGATGCTCAGCGCACCGTCCGCATCGAGAGAAAGCGCCGAGCCAATCGCGGCAAAGGGCTCGACCCGGACAAGCTGCGGGTGAAGCTCGGCCAGAAGATGCTCCATTTCCTCGAAGAACAGGGGGTCGCCGGTCTCCGCCCCCTGGGACAGGTCACCCTGGATGGGCGGCATGGGGCCGATCGGCTGGCCGGCGTCCACGGTGACCGGGACGAATGCCGTTTCCAACCCTTCGATACCGGCCTCCGGCGGGGCAAGCGTCCGCAGGAACGTCACCTGTTCTTGCGGCCCGGCTCCACACGCCGCGGGCGTCAGGACCGCCGCCAGCACGAGTCGTATCAGTGCGCGATTACGCATCCACCTACATCCTGCCTGAACGTTGTAGCCCCAGAATCGCCCCCGTTTGCACGCTCCCACATTCGCACATCCACACATCCGCACGTGGCTGCTTCCTGCTGACCACCCTCCCCACCGCTGGACACACGTCCCCATCCCCGGCCCCGAAGCACCCGGGAGGGTGCGTAACACTTTGGGCGGCTTGTTGGAAGGCGCCGCCCCCGGGTGTTTCCGAACCGCGACCGTAAGGAAGCGGACCCCCTCTCCGCAGCGAGCCCTTAAGGAAGCGGCCCTGGCGCATCCGCAAATACTCCCCTCCCTGACGGTCGGGGTTCGGAAAAGCGAGGTGCCGCCCCGTTCTCCGCCCGAAGGTCCCCGCCGGGACTGTCATGCACCCCGCCCGGGACGCGAGCGGCCGCGTCACTGGACGGACAGGGCAACGAGATGTTATAACCCACCGTTAGTCACGTCGCGAGGAGGCAGTCCAATGGTCAGGGCATTTCGACGGTTATCGTGGGTCGCGGCCCTCGGGGCGCTGCTTGTCGCCTTGGCGATCGGCTGCGATCGGACTCAGAGGACGCCTCAGGATACGTCCCAGGAAGAAGGTGCGACCATGGTGAAACTGATTCTACAGAGCGAGGCATTCTCGCAGAACCAGACCGTTCCCCGCAAGCACACCGATGACGGGGATGACATCTCGCCGCCGCTTACCTGGTCGGATTTGCCGGAAGGCACGAAAGAGCTGGCCTTGATCATGGACGACCCGGATGCCCCCAGGCCCGAGCCGTGGGTGCACTGGGTTCTCTACGGGATCCCCGCCGATGCCAGGAGTCTGCCGGAAGGCGTCCCGACCTCCGCCCGCGTTTCGTCCCCGGCCGGCGCGCTGCAAGGCAAGAACTCCTTCGGCAACCTCGGTTACGGCGGGCCGGCTCCACCTCGGGGCCACGGCGTGCATCACTACCACTTCAAGCTCTACGCCCTCGACCTGGAGCTGAATCTTGAACCCGGAGCGACCAAAGAAGCCCTGCTCAAGGCAATGCAAGGTCACATCCTGGCCCAGGGCGAGCTGGTAGGGACTTATCAGAGGTGACCCTTGCCGGACAAGCGGACCCACCGCGGCCCCCACCCCGAGGACGCCGATCTGTTTGCCCCGTCGGCCTGGCCCCGGCTCCGCGAGGCAGTTGCTGACTTCTCCTGGCTGCTCAGTCGGGGCTACGCCGACAAGTCCGCGCTCAAGCTCGTGGGGGACCGCTTTGCCTTGACCGAGCGACAGAGGATGGCGGTGATGCGCTGCGCCGCCTCGGATTTCGCCCTGGCCCGCCGCCAGAAACACCAGGTAACCAGCGGCGAGCTTCGCGGTCAGCCTCTGTCCCTGGACGGATACAACGCCTTGACGACGATCGAGGCTGCGCTGGCCGGCGGCGTGATCATCGAGGGCCGCGACGGATGCTACCGGGACCTGGCCAGCATGCACGGCACCTTCCGCAAAGTCTCAGAGACGGTGCCGGCGATCACGCTGCTAAGCGAACTGCTGGCCGCGCTGGCGGTCAGCCGATGCGTCTGGTATCTCGACCGCCCGGTCTCCAACAGCGGCCGGTTGAAACAGATGATCCTGGAGCTGGCCGACGAACGTGGGGGGGATTGGCAGGTGGAGCTGGCTCAGAACCCCGACGCGATCCTGTCCGAGGCCGACGACATCGTTGCCACCGCCGACAGCGTCATCCTCGACCGCTGCGACCGCTGGTTCAACCTCGCCCGGGAGGCCGTCACCACGTCCCTGCCCGACACCCGAGTGGTGGACCTTTCCCGGCCGGCCCGGTAACCCTGTCGAACAAGGTAGGGTTCTGAATACTCCTCAATACCCCTTTTAGCTTCTGAGTGGTTGCTTCGCTCCCAGTTCCGGCTTCCCTCTGCTGCACCGCGCGATACTGGCCAGCACGCCCACTAGTGCCCCGAGGACAATCGTTCCCGATCCACCCGCCGAAACGAGCGGCAGCGAGATCCCCTTGGTCGGCGCGGCCGAGGTCACCACGGCGATGTTCATGGCTGCCTGGAAACCGATCACCAGGGTGATCCCGAGCGCCAGCAGGCGGCCGGCGGGATCGACACACCGCCTGATCACGCCGCGGCCATGCCACATCAACGCAACCAGCAACGCGATCACCGTCACCGCTCCGATCATGCCCAGCTCTTCGCAGATGACGGCAAAGACAAAGTCGTTGTGCGCCTGAGGCAGGTATCCCTTGCCGAACCCGCCTCCCAATCCCCGTCCCCACCAGCCGCCGCTGGCGATCGTGCACAGGGATTGGATCACCTGGTAGCCCTTGCCTTCGGGGTCCTTCCAGGGATCGATGAAAGTCACGAGCCTCTCGATCCGGTGAGGCCTGCTCCGAAGCAAATAACCGAACGCCGCCACCGCGGGCAGAACCAGCAAAAACAGGTGCCGCCATTTCGCCCCGCCCATAAGCAGCATCCCACCGGCCACCGCCGCCAACAACGCCGCCGTCCCGAAATCCTCGATCCCGACAACGGCAACACAGACCCCGATCACACCCACCGCCGGCATTAGCCCCCGCCAGAACGCACCAATATTCACCCGGTACGCCATCCAACCCGCCAGGAAGATCGGCAGCGCCGCTTTCAGCAGCTCCGACGGCTGGAACCGCAAGCTCGAACCCGGCAGTTGCACCCAGCGCCGCGCGCCGTTCACCTCCACTCCCACGCCCGGCACAAACACCAGCGCCAGCATGACCGCCGCGAGCGCCAGCGGAACCAGCGCGAACCATCCCCTCCAGGCGAACCAGACGTGATACGGAATGCGGGTCATCATCAGCATGGCCGCCAAGCCGGCAACCACGAGCACGAACTGCCGAATCGAGGCTGAGCCCCACTGAGCCACCGGCACCACCGGTTGACCCGCCGAAACGCTGACCGAGAAGGTAATCACCGCCCCGATCCCCATCAGCCCCGCCGCGATCGCCACAATTGACGTAGACGCCAGCCGCCCGCGCCCGCCCTCGCTCAATCCGCGATCCCGGAGATCCGCGGACAAGCCAGCCGATCTAATCTCTGCCGGTACCATTCCGCTCATCGTTCATAGTCCCGCATTCATCGTCCCTTCCTGTTCATCTCAGTTTCACCGTCGCGAGCGCGACCCCGGCGAAGATCGCCGCCACCAGCCAGAACCGCGTCACCGTTTGCGTCTCCGTCCAGCCTCCCAAGCGAAAGTGATGATGGATCGGTGCGACCCGGAAGATCCTTCTTCCACCCGTCATCTTGAAGTAGCCGACCTGCATGATGACCGACACCGCCTCGATCACGAACACCCCGCCGACGATGAACAGCATAAGCTCCTGGCGGGTGCAGATGGCCACGTACCCGATCAACCCGCCCAGCGGCAGTGAGCCGGTATCACCCATGAACACCTGCGCCGGATGGCAGTTGTACCACAGGAACCCCAGACACGATCCCATCATCGCCCCGCACAGCACCGCCAGCTCAGCGGTGAGGGGAATGTGGGGGAACAACAGACTGTTGGCCCGCTCCGGATCACCGCCCAGAAACGAAAGCACCATGAACACGAAGCTGCACAACGCCATGCACCCCGCCGCCAGTCCGTCCATCCCGTCCGTCAGGTTCACCGCGTTCGACGTGCCCGCGATCACCATGACGGCTATGACCAGGAACAGCGCCTTGCCCAGCTCGATCCCAGTCTTGTAGAAGGGCACGTTCAGAATGCGAAACGCCTCCAACGTCTCCCCGTCCTGGAGCGTGGCCAGGGCGGCGAGGTTTCCTTCTCCGTGCTGGTAGATGAAGATGCCCAGCAAAACCCCCAGCCCGATCTGGAACAACAGCTTCTCGTACATCTTGAGCCCGTCGCGAGAGCCGCTTCGCGTCCCCACCCTCAGCTTCAGCCAGTCGTCGATGCCGCCCAATGCTGTGAGCCACAACATGCAGAACAGGCTCATGATGATGTAGAAGTTGGTGAGGTCCGCGAGCAGGATCACACAAACGAAGATGGCCGCCACGATCAGCAGCCCGCCCATGGTCGGCGTGTTGGTCTTGTCCCGCGTGTCCTCATTCAGAAGCTTATGATCAAACTCGGGCTGATCGCCGATCTTGCGGCGCTTGAGTTCCCTGATGACCCGCGGCCCCAGAAGCCAGACGACTCCGAAGCCCAGCAGAATCGCACAAGTCCCGCGGAACAACACATCCCGATAGGCGTACGGGCCCGGTCGCAACCCGTACCAGTAATCGATGAGATGATACAACACGCCTGATTACGCCCACTTCGGATGACCCGGGACCATGCGCACGTCCGCCTCTCCGAACCACGCTCATCCTGCTGGAGATCACACCGTTAACCGGGCAGGCGACGGCGACCTCCTTCTCGGCGATGGCCGCCGCGGAAGTGATCCCGCCCCACCGCGGATCACCGTCACCAGCTTCTCCAGAGCCAGGACCCGCGAGCCCTTGATCAGAATCGTGTCGCCATCCCTCAGATAAGACACCAGCCGACGCCGGGCCAGGGCGACCGACGCGTACGCATGGGTCTCGATGGAGCCCTCGCTGACCGTCTCGATCGTCTTGCTCACCAGTTTCGCGTTTTCGCCGATCGCTATGACCAGGTCCACGCCGCTGGAGCCGATCCGCTCGGCCGCCTCGCGATGCAACCGCTCCGAGGCCGGTCCCAACTCCCGCATGTCGCCGAGGATCAGCACCCGCCGACCGTTCGCCGGCGTCTCGAGCAACACCTCGACTGCCGCCGTGAGTGAAGCGGGATTCGCGTTGTAGGCATCGTTGATAAGCACCAGCGGGCCCACCCGCTCGAACCCCAGCCGCATCGGCGGAAGCGTAAACGTGGCCAGCCGCCCGGCGATCTCCTCGTGGTCCATGCTAAATCGCCGGGCCACGCCGATCGCCGCCAACGCATTGAACACGTTGTGCCGACCCGGTACCCGCAGGCTGTACCTGAAGCGACCGTTCACCGTGAACTCCATGTGGGCGGGGACCCATTCGCGCGGCCCGCCTCTCTCCTCCCATCTCTCGTCCCCCGGTGCACGTCTCTCTCCGTCGCTCCGGCTATCCGTCTCCCACTCGCCCACTCTCCCTCTCTCGTTCTCTTCCTCTGCCCCCTCCGGCCCGCCCGTGGACACGAGCCGCAGGTCCGTCAGCCGAAAGTCCGCCTCCGGCCACTCACCGAACGTCACGCGCGTGACCCCGGCCAACTCGCGGTCCCGCTCCAGCCCCGAACGGAGGACCTCACAATCGGCGTTCAGCACGACGCGGCCATCGGGCCGGAGATGGTGAAGCAACGACAGCTTCTCCACCGCGATCTTCTCCAGCGTGCCGAGCCCTTCAAGGTGTGCTTCCGACACGCCGGTGATGACAGCGACCTCCGGCTCAACGAGTCCCGCCAGGGCCGCGATTTCGCCCGGGGCGTTCGTCCCCACCTCGCAGACGACAAACGCATCCGACGGCCCTACCGACAGCAGCGTCAGCGGAACCCCGATCTCGTTGTTGAAGCTCTTGGCCGCCGCCTTACCCTGCCACCGCCCCTCGAGCACGTGGGCGATCATCGCCTTGGTCGTCGTCTTGCCGTTGCTCCCGGTAACCGCCACTACGGCCACCGATCTGCCCATAACCGACCGGCGATAGTACCGCGCCAACCGACCCATCGCCTGGACCGGGTCGTCCACTCGGATCAGGAGCGCATCGGGCGGCACGCCACGCCGCCTGAGTCGCTGGCGCACCGGCGCCGGCACCTCGAAGCTGCTGCGAACGACCGCTGCCATCGCCCCCCGGGCGAACGCCTCTCCTGCGAAATCGTGCCCGTCAAACCGCGCCCCGCGAACCGCGACAAACAGATCCCCTCTTTCGACAGCGCGAGAATCCGTCACCACTCGCGTGACACTGCCGGGCGGCATCGGCCGGTCGCACGTGCCCTCGACGGCCTCGATCACTTCTTCCAACGTCAAAGGCTTCATAGTCAAAGCTCTCAGCTATCCGCTATCAGCTATCAGCTATCAGTTCCCAATCCTCAATTCATCGTTCATCATCGCCGCCAGCACCTCCGCCGCCACCGCCGAGTCATCGAATGGCCTACGCTGGCGACCGATCTCCTGATAATTCTCGTGTCCCTTGCCCGCCAGCAGCACCACATCGCCGCGCTCAGCCGTTGCAATCGCGCTGGCAATGGCGCGGCGACGATCGGGCTCGATGTGCACCCTCTGTAGTTGCTCGGGCTCAAAGCCGGCCATGATGTCCTCGATGATCCCCTGGGGATCTTCCGTTCGGGGGTTGTCGCTGGTGACGATGATCCGGTCCGCCCCTCGTGCCGCCACCCGCGCCATGCGGGCCCGCTTGGTGCGGTCCCGATCGCCACCGCAGCCGAACATCACGATCAGTCGCCGTCCTTTGTCCCTCGTCAGTGGCCCCAGCGCCGATAGCACGTTCTTGAGCGCGTCGTCCGTGTGGGCGTAATCGACAAGAACGGTCAAACCCGGATCTCGGGCATGTTGACTCCCTGCACCGGCCGGTTCGACCCGCTGCAGCCGCCCGGGAATACATCGCACCGAGGCCAGGCCCGACGCAACCGTCTCGAGCGGGATGCCCAACACCGCCGCCGCTGCCGCTGCTGCCAGGCAATTCTGGACATTGTGCTCGCCGATCAGCGGCGAGACAACCTCGCACGACTCGAACCCCGCAGCACCCGCTTGCCTTACCGCACGCCGGACGATGAGTTCAAACCGCGTCCCCGCCTCGCTCATCTCATGCACGCGAGCGCACACGTCAGGACCACACGAATCCGTGACCGCCCCGCCTGCGGGCACGGAAACCTGCCCATCTGCAAACGGCGACTCGTGACCAGGAATCTGACCGCGTCCGAAACCGCCCGGCCCACGAGGAAACGCGCTCCCCTGCGGGTCGCGGCTAAACGAGTCGTCGGACGCAACATCCCGCACGCTCCCCTGCGGGTCGCGGCTAAACGCCGCGCGACCGGACGTCTTCCCCACTCTCCCCCTCTCGCCCTCTTCCCCTCTCTGTCTCTCCGTCCCTCCGTCTCTGGGTCCCTGCGTCTCTCTATCGCATATTCCGTACCGGATCACCCGGGCCTGGCACTTGCCGATCATCTCTCTCCAGGCCTTGTCCTCCTGGTTCACGACGGCCATCGCATCGCGGTCCAATCCATCGAAGAGCCGCCTCTTGGCCCGCAGGTACGACGGCATGTCATGGTGGTAGTCCAGATGATCGCCGGAGAGGTTCGTGAATACGGCGACGGCGAAGCGGAGCCCATCGCAGCGGCCCTGATCGAGTGCGTGGCTTGACACCTCCATGATCGCGTGCGTGACCCCCGCCTCAACCGCCTCGGCCAGGTAGCCCACGAGCGTGGCGGCTGGCGGTGTCGTCATGAATGCTTCGATCCTGCGGCACGACAAGTCATATTGAATCGTGCCCAACATCGCGGTCGGGCACTGTGCCGCGTTCAGGATTGCCCGGAGCAGGTAGCAGGACGTGCTCTTCCCGTTGGTCCCGGTAACGCCGACGAGCTTGAGCCGCCCATCCTGCTGCAGCTCGTCCAGCCCGTAGAGCACGGCCGCCAGCCGGCCGGCTACGCCGCGAGCGCTGTCAACACGCAACGAGGGCACGGAAGCCGGCAGCGGAACCGGGCCTTCAGTGATCACCGCACAGGCCCCCGCTTGCACCGCGCTATCAACGAAGGCATGCCCGTCGGCCTGCAGCCCCCGCATCGCCACGAAACAGGAGCCGGGCCCGGCCTGACGCGAGTCCTCCACCACCGAGGTGATCACCGGATCCACCAACCCCTCCCAGCACGAGCAGAGCCCCGCCCGGGTAACCAGCCGAGACCACCTCATCCCTTCGTTCGCCATCCGCGGGCGGTCCTTACGTCATCGTGCAGGGCAACGCAATTACCTCACCAACGCCACATTGAGAACGGCGAATTGAGAGCCGACAACTGGAAGGACGACCGCCGCTTGCAACTTCGCGAAATGGACGCGCTCCCCTGCGGGTCGCGGCTAAACGTTCTGTCCCAAGCGCTCCCCTTCGGGTCGCGGCTAAACGTTTTGTCCCAAGCGCTCCCCTTCGGGTCGCGGCTAAACGTTCTGTCCCAAGCGCTCCCCTGCGGGTCGCGGCTAAACATCCCTTCTCACTTGTCAGTTCGCCCCTCCTGATTCTCAACTCTCAACTCTCCATTCTCAATTATTCCGACTATCCCACACCAGACGCGTGCTCCCGTCAACGGGCTTGTCCGGCGGGATACCCAGATAAGGCAACACCTCCTCGAGAATCGCCCGCACTGCGGGCAGGGCCACCACCGAGCCGTAGTAGCCGATCCGGCGGTTCGGCTTGCGAACCATCACGAGCACGACCACCGAGGGATCGCTCGCCGGTGCCGCAGCAATAAACGAAGCCAGGTAGGCATCCGGCTCGTAGCCCCGCCGGCCCCGCCTCGGCACCTGGGCCGTCCCCGTCTTGCCCATGACCTGCCACTTGTCAAGGTTGCACTTCCTGCCCGTCCCTTCGTTCACGACCTTGACCAGAAGCTCGCTCATCGTAGCCGCCGTGGCCGGAGCAAGCGCCTCCCCACGGCCGATCACAGCCCGGTGATCCTCGACCACGCCCCCGTACTTGTCGATGACCGCACGGACCACCCGAGGTCGCAGCAGCCGTCCGCCGTTGACCAGTGACGAGAAGGCGGTGGCGATCTGAATCGGCGTCACCGCCAGCTCCTGCCCCATCGGCACCGACGTCGTCGAGTAGGAGTTCCACTTCGCCAGCGGCATCAGCAGACCGTTACCCTCGCCCGGCAGATCAATCCCCGCTGCCTCTCCGAAACCGAACGCTTTCAGCGACGTGTACATCCGGGTGTTGCCCAGCCGTTGGCCCAGGATGGCCATGCCGACGTTGCTCGACTTGGCCAGCACTTCCGCCACGGTCAGGTTCCCGTAGGCATGGTGGTCATGCAGGAACCGTTTGCCCGTTACGTATAACCCGTTGTGGCAGAAGATGGTCTCCTCCGGCCTTGCCAGCCCCGCCGCCAGCGCGGCGGCCATAATGTAAGGCTTGAAGATGCTTCCCGGCTCCACCGGATCCGTCAGGACCCGGTTGCGTCTCACGTCCGCGGGAACGCTGCGAGCCCGGCTCGGGTCGAACGTCGGGTAGCTCGTCATCGCCAGCACTTCACCCGTCTTGGGATTCATCAGAATCCCGAGCCCGCTCTGGGCCCCGAAATGCTCGACCTGCTTGCGCACCTCGCGTTCGACGACCTCCTGGATGACCGCATCGAGGGTCAACACCACGTGCAGACCGTCGCGGGGCGGCACGTACGAATCCTTCTCCTGAAACATTGCCCGCCGGCGAAAGTCCCGGAATACGACCCGCCGCCCGGGCCGCGCTCCCAGGTACGTCTCAAACGCCAGCTCGATCCCCTCGAGCCCTTTGCCCTCGCTGCCCACAAAACCCACGACATGCGCCGCCAGCGATCCCATGGGATACATTCGCGACGGCTCGCTGTGGACTCCGATCCCCCGGATCTTGAGCAACTTGACGCCCTCAACTTCCGACGGCCCCGCGCCGCGCTGGATCACCACGTATCCCCGAGAACTGGGATAATCGAGCGCCTGCTTGATCGCCCCCGCCGGAAGGGCCAGCGCCCTTGCCAATCGTCGCGCAGCCTCCCCATGATCCTCGATCGCTCGGGGGTCGGCATAAATCGTGGGAAGGTCCTGGCTGCCGGCCAATACGCGATGCCGACGATCCAGAACGGCGCCCCGGCGGCCCCGTAACGGGAGCGTGTTGGCCTGCCGACGGTAGGACCACGCCAGCAACCTCGGCCGCTGCACGGCGTGGATCCGGACCAGCCAGCCGATCAGACCGACCAGCATCACACATATAGACCCGATCAACGCCTGAGCAACCCATGTGCGCTGATCCGCTGGCCTCATCTAACCGCAACCCCCTTTCTCAACGTCGATTTGGCAATGCCTCTTGCACCTCTCGGAAGCCGGCATCCAGCCCGAACCGCTCGGCACGCTCACGAATCATCTGCGGCGAGCGCAGACGCGCCAACTCCATCTCCTGACTCCAGATCTGCTGTCGCAACTCGGTCTGTCGAAACTGGAACTCCTGAATCCGCCGCAAGTGCTGGGCCTGCTCGGCACGCATCGCTACCACAGCAATACCGATCCCCGTTAGCCCGATCAGCAGTCCCACTGTCCGCGGTATCGTCATGCTGACGCCCGTCCCGACTCCGTCACCTCTGACAGCGGCCGGCGGCTGGGCAGCCTGATCCTGTCCCCCGGCTTCATCTTCGTCGGCTTGACTTGCCTGTTGAGCGACTGGATCTCGTGCCAGCGTTCCGACGATCCAAGCTGCTTCCTGGCAATCGAAATCAGCGTGTCCTTCGGCCTGACCACGTACCAGTGGAACGCGTCGCCCGAACGGTCTGTGCCAGGGTCCGCCCTGTCGCCGCCGGCCGTGAGCTGAAGGGCCGGCTTCGGGGCCCGACGTTCCTCTCCCCGCTTGTCCGACTCGTCCTTGCGAATCAGCTCGTCGCCCCGCACCAGACGAACCACCGCGTTGACCTTCGCCGGGCCGAAGTCACCCACCGGTTCGACCATTTCCGCAGGCAAAGCGGGGATGAGCAGCTTCTGCCCCTCGATCACCAGGTCCTTGTTCTTGATCCGCCCCTTGTTCGACCGGGCAAGGAAATCCACCACTCGCGCCGCGGCAGTGTCATAATGCGCCTTGGCGATCTTGCCCAGGCTGTCCCCCTTCTGCACGACATATTCCTTCGGCGTCACAACTTGCACCGGCGGAGCGGTCGGGCCGGGATCGGCCGCCGGCTCAGGCTCCCGAGATTGCTCAGGAAGCCCGGGCCTCGCCATCGGCTCGGGCGTATCCACCGATCCCATCCGCGGGGGCGCCACCCGACGGAAGATCTCAACAATCCGGCCTGGATCCCCTTCCGTCGGAGAGGTTTTCGTCAGCCTGGTGGCATCGGCCCCGGCGGAAGAGAAATCACCGTCGCCAGGCCGGGGATCAAGGGCGCCGGGTCTCGGCAACGGCTGGTGCCAGACTTCCTCGGATCCCGACCGGGCGTCGGTCCCGTCAGGCGACGACGAGCCCACCGGGCCGGCACCGTGATCGACGACCCCATCCGGGAACACGGTGCTCGAACCCACCGTTCCGTCCAGCAGCCCACCGGCAGGCTCCCCACGCTCGGCAATCACCAGATCCAGATCGTCACCGGCCGGGAGAACCGGATGGGTGTGCGACAGCAGCACCGCAAACACAACGATGAACCCCAGGCCAACCAGCAACCCGATCTTCGTTTCGCGAGTCATCAAAACCTCCGTGTCCATGTCATGCCGCGTCTCGCACGCCCGCCGTCCGCGTGGCCACCCGAAGCCGGGCGCTGCGCGACCGGGGATTCAGGCGAACTTCCTCGCTCGAAGGACGAATGGGACTGGGCGTGTTTACCTCGTACACGCCCGTCCGTCGTCGCTGGAGGAAATCGCGCTTGACCAGCCGGTCCTCACCGCTGTGAAAACTGATCACCGCAATCCGTCCCCCGGGCAACAGCCGCTCCGGCGCCGCCGACAACAACGCCTCGAGGTTCTCGACCTCCCGGTTCACCGCCATCCGAAGCGCCAGGAAAGTGCGCGTGGCCGGATGCCGTTTCCCGCGATGAGACTGCGCCGACACCCCCAGCGCCGAGCATACAATGCGGGTCAACTGCGCCGTCCTGCGAATTCGCCCCGCCCGGCGGGCCCGGCAAATACGCTTGGCGATCCGCCGGCTGAACCGCTCTTGACTGTTGGAGAAAATCAGATCCGCCAGTTCGTTCTCGCTCAGCGAATTGACCAGGTCCGCCGCCGTCGCGGTCAGGCGGTTGTCCAGCCGCATGTCCAAAGGGCCGTCCTCGGCGAACGTCAACCCCAGATTCGGGTCGAGCAGTTGGTCCGTACTGACGCCCAGATCGGCGAGGATCACATCCACCCTCCCAACGCCCAGCGAGTCGAGGGTATCGGCCAACTCCCGGAAATTCGCCCGGATCAAAGCGATGTGTGGGCCTCGGCAAACCAACCCCGCCTCCTCGAACCGCCCCCGCGCCCGCGACAGATTGCGCTCGTCCACATCCAGTCCGATCAGCCGACCAGTCTGGCCAATCGCCTCCGCCATCAACCGGGAATGGCCGCCATGGCCCACCGTCACATCCACCACGACGCCGCCCGGCTGCGGGCCAACGATCGACATCAGCGGGCCACACAGCACCGGCTCATGCTCGATCTCATCTCGACTCACAGCCTCGCCCGCACGACGTGTGGCAACCCAATCCCACCAGACGGGGACGCGGGCTGCAGCCGGCCGTTCCCGGTCCAAGCCCGCTACGTCGCATCCCTCTGCCTCCGCCGCGACGCAAAAACGGGGCCCGTCACACATCCGTGGCGACGTCAGCCCCCGGCTCCCCGGCTAACCGGCAAGGAACGCCGCAACACTTGAACAGCAGGTAGCCCCCGCACCTCAATGGTCGCCTCGGCTCACCATGACCAAGGCGCGCCGGGACAGTCCCGCCCCGGAGGCTGTCCGCGACCCGTCCGCGTCACAGGGTCGAGCAGAGACAGCTTCGAGCAGAAGACTGCGGACTACGTGCTCAGCGCTGCTGGCCGCCATTTCTGAAACCTTTCCTCGCCCGAATGCCAGGAAGTAAGCAGCCCGGCGACTCCCTTCGCTTCCACTGCTAGTTCGCTCGGGCTCGGCCCCGGCCATCGGGTTTCCACGCCGGTCACCCGAAGCCAAAGACCCTTGCCTCGCTCCTCCAAATCAACTCCCACTTGCTGCGACACATTCTGACCGGACGCTCTGCGTCCAGCCTGCGCGTCCGTTGCTCCTCAGCGCCGGCCTCTCGCCGTTGAGCCGGCCCGGGAAGGGACTCGAGCGACTAACATCGAGCGCCGCTTCCCAGGCCGCTCCCTCGCTCTCACTGCCGTCTCAAGCGTCTTGCGACGCCTCCTCAACCCTGGCCGCCGTTCTGTCTGCTTAGTTCCGTCTTTAGCCGCGCCTGGCGCAGCAGATCCGGATACCGATACCAGTTCTCGTCCATGAACCTCTCGAAGTCCTCCCGGTTCCAGATCACCAGATGGTCGCGCCGGCCCGCGAGTGTCACTTTCCTGCCGATCCCCGCGTACTTCACGATCCGCTGGGGTAATACCACCCGTCCCTGCCGGTCGAGATCCATGGGTGTGGCCATCGAGTAGAATATCTGCTCGAAATCGTCTTTCTCGTCGGTGGCTTGGAGTGATGAATGGCACTGCTCAGCGTACCGCTCAAAGTACTGATCTGCATACAAGGCCAATGTGCCCTTCCGACCTCCCGGCACAAGGTAAAACCCCGTGCCGTCCCTTTCCGGATCCATTGCCGACCGGATCCCCGCGGGAATGGACAGCCGATTCTTCGGGTCCACAGTCAACTCGTACGTGCCGCTGAATATCATTCGATCTGCGACCCGGAGGCGATTCGCCCCCCACTTCGTGGTCTTTTGAGGGTCTTTCGCACCAATACATACCACATTCATCCACCGCGGGCAAGCGGTTTTTGGGAGATTGCAGGCCGAATCTCAAATCTTTTTTAGTCGGCGTCTGTTCGCACTAGATGTTGCGTCTCCACGGCAGGCAATGCCTATCCGTCGATCTGGCGCAGGATGGTCGGACCGGGCAACGCCCGATATCCGCGCCACCGTTTCTGACGACCTTCCGTCTTAATGGCCGCGTGGATCGACTCATCACCGCTCTGTGAGCCCGGTGTCATTTGCAGCAGGGAGACGCCGCTCAGCTCCCGACAGCACCGGCCTCATAGAGGCCGTGCGTGTTCAGCGTCCCGATTGGCCCCACTCGCTTGCGCTCGGGGCTCTGACTCGCCAGCGCGTTCGTCCTGGTCAGAGCCCAGAGCGCCAGCGACGGGTTTCTGTGCCATCCCGCCCCAGGAGACGCTAAATACGTACTCACCTGGAGGCTGGGACTTCGATCCTTCTCATCGTGGGGAAAGTGGGCGTCGCGAATCGAGACTTGAGCACGGGTATGACACTCGTTGATGATCCGGGCGGCAGGGGGATAACTCTTGCAACCGTCAGGCCTCGATTGTCGATTCGAAGTGTTGTTCGTATGCGGCCGGCGATTCGAGTTGCTCATCGTCCGGGCGATCGGAGGGCGGCCATGACCTGGGCGGTGATCTGGGAGACGAGTTGTTCCTTCTGGGTCCCGGCCGGCGGGTGTGGCTTAACCGGGATGTATCCGTCCTCGCCGGGCTCGGGTGGGAAGTCGCCCATGCATTCGGTGTAGTGGGTCACGAGGCGATCCACGTCCACCACCGAGTAAATCCACAGAATCATGAGCTGGCGGTTCCTGGAGGCGTTGACGAAACGGTGGGGGACGCCCTGGGGCACGTGGGAGCTGTCGTAGGGCTTCATGGGCGTTCGTTTTCCGGCCAGGTCCACGAGCGCGTCGCCCTCAAGGATCACGATGACCTCTTCGCAGTTGTGCCGGTGGCAGGGCAGGTATCGGGCGGGTTCGAAGGTGGCGGTCCCGACGCTGAGCACGCTGGTGCCGGTCTGCCCGGTCTGCAGGTCGCGAAAGCACACCCCCTCGTCCAGTTCGTACTTCGCGCACTGCTCGAAGAACGTGATGGCCATCGCGTTGCCCTTGGTCGGATCAACAGACTCTTGGCCAGGCTTTATTGTAGTCGGTGCGTTCACCGTTGCCCAGCGGGGCGCCCCGATGGGCACGAGGCCCGGTCGAGCCATTCGCGGGTGTGCAATGTCAAGGGTTCGGGTCGCGGGGGATGATCCGGGCGCTCCCCTTCGGGTCGCGGGTAAACAGGGAATCGCGGTCGATCGTTACGCGCTCCCCTTCGGGTCGCGGCTAAACGGGGGATCGCGGTCGATCGTTACGCGCTCCCCTTCGGGTCGCGGGTAAACGGGGAATCGCGGTCGATCGTTACGTGCTCCCCTCCGGGTCGCGGGTAAACAGGGCTTGAAGCGGCGGCAAACCATCGTAAAAGGATAGAGTGGGGGGGCAGTGCAGGTGGGCGATGCAACGTGTGTGGGACATGTTGATTGTGATTCTGGCGGCAGCGTCGGGGGCGGCTGATCCGCCTCGGCTGGCGCTGCGGACGGTCGATCGGGCGGACCTGGTGGGGGAGCTGCTGGCACTGTCAGCGAACGAGGGGATGGTGATCCGGGACGACACGGGGGAGAGGATCGTCGTCCCGCTGGGTGAACTGATCGAAGCCCGGCCGACGAGTTCGCCCGGCGGGCCCGACGCGGGGGGCCGGGAACGTTCGCCCGCGGGGTGGCCCAGGGTCTTTGCCATGCACGACGGCCAGCGGGTCGTCGGCACGATTGTCGATGCTGACGCAGAGCAGGTCACGATCTATCACCCGCAGCTTGGGCGGGTGCGAGTCCGGGTGGAGGGGCTGGCGTGGATCGGACGGCCGGGCGGTGGTGCGGGCCGAACCCGGCTGCTGCGGGAATGCCAAGAGGCCGAGAAGACAGCGGGCGGGCAGTTGGATGCCGACACGGGTCGGCCGGGGCCATCCGACTGCGTCGCGCTGTTGAACGGCGACGTGGTCCGGGGGCGGATCGTCGGGCTGGGAGCGGAGCATGTTCTGATAGACGATCGGGCCCGTGAGCTGAAGGTTGCCTGGGACAAGGTGGCTCGGATCGCGTTCGGTGCGGCGGCGGCGATGGAGACGCAATCCGGGGCTCGCGGCTGCGGGGGATCGGCAAGCACGACGCGGCCGGCCGGGTCTGGTCGGTGGACAACCGAGACGGTCCTGGAGTTGGGTGACGGTTCACGGCTGATCGGGGCCGACATCCGGTACCGCGCGGGGGACGGCACGTTCTGTTGCCCGGCCGGGGAAGGGACGATCCGCTGGAGGGTTGCCGTGGCGGCTGATCGGGTGACGCGGATTGCGGTGAGGGGCGGCAGGTGGGAATGGCTCTCGGAGGTGTGTCCGGTCGAGATCACCTCGGGGTCGATGTTTGGCCTGGACTTCCCGCCCCTGCGTGGTCGCAACGTTCTGGGAGGGGCGCTCTCCGTCAACGGGCGCACCTGCGAACGGGGGGTAGGCGTCCACGCGAGCTGCGGGCTCACTTACGCGCTCGACGGGGCATACGAGCGCTTCGTGAGCCAGTTCGGCATCGACGATGACAGCGGTGAGTGGGCGGACGTGGACGTTCGAGTCGAGGTGGATGGCCGGACACGGTTCAGCGCGGAGCACGTTCGGCGAGGGGACGAGCGGGGCGCGATTGATGTGGACGTCACCGGTGCCCGGCGTCTGGAGCTCATCGTCACGGCAGGTGCCAACGGCGACGTGCAGGATCGGTTCGACTGGGTGGACGGGGGTCTGGTTCGGGCGCTCCCATCGGGGAGAACGCAGCCATTGGGGGCACCACCCGGTCATCGTTGAATCTCGTTGCGTGCCCGCGTACGATCCGTCCCGGCATGAGCGGAGTTCAACAAGCAGAGGATCGGCGGGCCAAGCTGGCCGGCTTGCGTGAGCTGGGGATCGACCCGTACGGGCACCGTTTCGAGAACGTCCAGGCGCTGGTCGAGGTTCGGCGGGCGGGCGAGGCCAGCGGTCTTGGGCCCGGTGAGCACGCTGAAGGCGTGACCGTCCGCGTTGCGGGCCGGGTCACGCTGTACCGGGGGGCGGGCAAGCTGATCTTCATGACCATCCGCGACGGCAGCGGCGACATGCAGATCGCGGTGAGCAAGGCGGCGGTCAGCGACGAGACGTTCACGATCGCCAAGAAGCTGCTGAACCTCGGAGACATCATCGGCGTGGACGGCGGCGTGGGCCGGACCAAGACCGGCGAACTCACGGTGTGGGCGACGTCGTTGACCGTGCTGAGCAAGGCGCTTCAGCCGCCGCCCGGCAAGTGGCACGGGCTGAGGGACGTGGACCTGCGATACCGCCGGCGGTACCTCGATCTGTTCACCAACCCCGCGGTGCGGGAGACGTTCAAGCAGCGGAGCCTGATTATCGACGCGATCCGCCGGTGCCTGGTGGACCGTGGTTTCTTTGAGGTGGAGACGCCGGTGCTCCAACCGATGTACGGCGGGGCGGCGGCCCGACCGTTCACCACGCATCACAACACGCTCGACATGCAGCTCTACCTGCGGATCAGCCCGGAGCTGTACCTCAAGCGTCTGCTCGTGGGGGGTATCGAGCGGGTGTTCGAGTTCTCGCGGGTCTTCCGCAACGAGGGGATCGACACGCAGCACAACCCGGAGTTTACGCTGCTGGAGGTTTACCAGGCCTACGGCGACTACCACGACATGATGGAGATCACCGAGGCGCTGGTAGGGGCGGCGATCGAGCGGATCGGCGGCGGGTACGAGCGGCAGTTCGGGGATCTGGAGCTCGACTTCACGCCGCCCTGGCCCCGCCGAGCTTATGCCGACCTGCTGGAAGAACACGCGGGGGTGAGGTTGACGGACGTCGCCGCCGTCCGTGACAAGGCGGCTGCACTTGAGATCGAGCACGCCGGGATGGACGACGCGGTCGTCGTCAACGAGGTCTTCGACCGAGCGGTCGAACCGAGGCTCGTCCAGCCGATGTTCGTGCTGGATTACCCCGCGCCGCTCTGCCCCCTGACCCGCCGCAAGCCCGATGATCCGAACGTCGCCCTGCGGTTCGAGGCGTTCGTGGCGGGCACCGAGCTGGGGAACGCCTACACCGAGCTGAATGATCCGGCGATCCAGGAGGCGAATTTCAGGCGGACGCTGGCCGGCGAGAAGCGCGACGAGACAATGGCGGTGCTCGACGAGGACTTCGTGCTGGCGCTGGAGTACGGCATGCCGCCGGCCGGGGGGCTCGGGGTGGGCATCGACCGCCTGGTCATGATGCTGACGAACTCGATGAGTATCCGCGACGTGATCCTGTTCCCGCTGCAGCGGCCCAAGCCGGCGGCGGCATCACAGGAGGACGAGGAAGACAGGGAGAGGGAGAGAGGGGGAGAGGGGGACCAACCCAGAGATGGAGAGACGAAGAGACGGAGAGACGAAGAGACGGAGAGATAGAGAGAGATGTGTACGCGGGGTTGTTTTTACTCCCCTTTGTGTGAAAGAAATGGGAACCCGGGGTGACAACGGGGGTGGGGGGGCGGCGCTTTGTTTAACGGTGTCGCGTGCGACGGGGTTGAACGAAACCCGTTGTGCATCTGGGCGGAGGATATGGGGTACTGGAACCGAGGAATGACCGGGCCGAGGACGGCCCGGCTCGCTCGGTGGATGACCATTGGGCCGAGGACGGCCCGGCTCGCTGGTTGGATGACCACCGGGCCGAGGACGGCCCGGCTCGCTGATTGCTGATAGCTCCGACTACCTGAATGTACAAGCTGTTCCTGTGCCTGAGATACCTTCGCCGGCGTCGCATCGCCTTCTTTGCGGTTGCCGCCGTCTGTCTGTGCGTGGCGATGGTGCTCATCGTCTTCAGCGTGATGGACGGGTTCCTCCAGATGGTGACGGAGCGCTCCCGGGGGATGCTCGGCGATCTGATCATGGAGAACGGAGCCCTCCAGGGATTCCCCTTCTACCAGGAGTTCATTGGCGAGATCACCCGTGATCCCGACCTGGGCAACCGAATTCACCAGGCAACCCCGGTGATCATCAGCTACGGCGTGCTTAGATTCCCCAGGAATCAGATCACCAAGCCGGCCCAGATCGTGGGCATTCGTCTGGACGAGACCTACGAGGTGAACGAATTCAAGAAGGGCCTCTTCTACGAGAAATACTATCCAGGCACGACGAGACTGGGCAAGCAGAAAGAGCCGGCGTTCGGCCGGGATGCCAGCGGCCGGGATGTCTTGCCCCCGGACCTCGAGGCCGCCTGGCAGAAGTGGTGGGCGGCGGCAACCCCCGAGGAGCGGGCGGAAGTGCCCTTCGAGGAGGAGCTTGCCTACAAGCGGCCCGGTTACTATCGCCCGATCCCGATCGAAGAGCAGTTGGCCGCGGGGGGCTCCATCCAGCCCGTGTGGTTCGGCCAGGAACTCCACGGGATCATTCTCGGCACCGACATCTGCGCCAAACGGCAGCGCAGCGGCGAATACCTCCGCTTCCACTGGCGCGGGGAGAAGGTCCAGCTCACCATGGTCCCCATGACCGACACGGGCAAGATGCGGACCGGCACCGGAATGCCTTCCCGGCTTTTCCGCTACACCGACGATTGCCGAACCGGCGTCTACGATATCGATTCCATGAGCGTCTACGTGGACTTCGACATGCTCCAGAACGTCCTGGAGATGGGCGAGCAGAAGCTGGAAGATGGGACTGGTACCATCCCCGCCCGGGCCACCCAGGTCCAGATCAAACTCAATGCCGATGTCGATCCGCTCAAGACGCGGGAGCTGATCGAATCGAAATGGAAGGAGTTCATGACCCCGCGGCTCGATCAGGTGCGGGCCCCGAGCCTCCTGCTCGACGTGGGCGTGAAGACCTGGAAGGAGAAGCAGGCGAGGTTCACGGACGCCGTGGAGAAGGAGAAGTACCTGGTGACGATCCTGTTCGGGATCATCAGCGTGGTGGCGGTCTTTCTGGTCGGGTGCATCTTCTACATGATCGTGCAGGAGAAGACCCGGGACATCGGAATCGTCAAGAGCGTGGGGGCAACGTCGGTGGGGGTGGCGAACATCTTCGTCGCGTACGGGGCGGCGGTGGGGGTGGTAGGTGGAGCGCTGGGAACGGGGATCGGAACGCTGTTCGTCCGGTACATCAACGAACTCCAGGGTCTGCTGGTCAGGATCCACCCGAGTGCGTTGATCTGGAATCCCGAGGTCTACACGTTCGATAGGATCCCGAACCGGGTGAACCCCCTGGACGCGCTGGTCATCTACGCGATCGCGATCGTGGCCTCGATGCTCGGATCGCTGATCGCGGCAGTACGGGCGGCACGGGTCTGGCCGGTGGAGGCGCTGCGCTATGAGTGATACCACCCCGCGGTCCGGGACCGGGCCGACTTCTTGGTGCTATCCTTGCGAAGGTACCTCGGCATGAGTGACACCATCCTTCAGGCGGCCGGGGTCCATAAGTCATATCGACTGGGGAAAAGCACGCTCAAGGTGCTCAAGGGCGCTTCGATCTCGATCACCCGGGGGGAGTTCGTGGCGGTCATGGGCAGCTCCGGCAGCGGCAAAAGCACGCTGCTGCACCTGCTCGGGGCATTGGACCTGCCGGACCGCGGCACGGTCCGGTTCGAGGGACGAGACGTCTTTGCCGTGTCGGCTGCTCAACGCGATCGGCTCCGAAACGCCACCTTCGGCTTCGTCTTCCAGTTCTACCACCTGTTGCCGGAACTCAACGTGCTGGAGAACGTGCTGGTTCCGTGCATGGTCGGTCACTCCGTCCCCGGTTGGCTGGGTGAGCGGGGCCGGTTGCGCCGGCACGCGACCGACGTGCTGGATCGGATGGGCCTGAGCGGGCGGCTTCGGCATCGGCCCAACGAGCTGTCCGGCGGCGAACGCCAGCGGGTGGCCATCGCCCGGGCTCTGGCCAATTCGCCCCAAGTCTTGCTTGCCGATGAGCCAACGGGTAATCTGGATGACGCCACCGGTCGGGAGATCCTGGGCGTCCTCCGGGCGCTCAACCAGCAGGGCCAGACCATCGTCATGGTCACCCACGACCCGCAGGTGGCGGCTTCGGCCCATCGGATCGTCTCTCTGGTTGACGGCAGGATAGCCGCGCGAAAGGGTCCGTAAGCCCCCCCAGTGGATAGTCTGTCTGCACGTGGACGGAGTGCGGTACGCATGAACTTTGGCCAGCTTAATCAGTTCGCTCCCAACCAGAACCTGCAGATCTTCCTCAACGGCAAGCTGCTCCCGGTGGCCGAGGCGAAGATCAGCATCTTCGACCGCTGCCTGCTCTATGGCGACGGGGTCTTCGAGGGGCTTCGCAGTTACGGGGGTCGGGTGTTCCGGCTCGATCAGCACCTCAAGCGTCTGGAGGATTCAGCCCGGGCGATCCGGCTGCAGATACCGATGACCCGCCAGGAGCTCACCGGCGCCACCTACGACACCATGAAGGCCAACAACATCACGGACGGCTACATCCGGATGGTGGTCACCCGTGGCGTGGGGACACTCGGCCTGAACCCGACCCGGACCGCCAATCCGTCGGTCTTCATCATCGCCGACCAGATCGAGCTGTATCCCAAGGAATTGTACGAGCAGGGGATGGCGGTGGTGAGCTCCAGCGTGATCCGCAACCACCCCAACGCTCTCTCCCCCCGGATCAAGAGCTGCAATTACCTCAACAACATCCTGGCCAAGATCGAGGCCCTGGACGCCGGCGTCTACGAAGCGGTCATGTACAACCACCTGGGCTACGTTGCCGAATGCACCGGGGACAACATGTTTCTCCTTCGGGACGGGCTTCTGCAGACGCCGCCCATCACGGCCGGGGGCCTCGAGGGCATCACCCGCAACGCCGTCATCGAGCTGATCCACCGGCGGAAGCTTCCGCTGCGGGAGATGGAGCTGACCCGCCACGACCTCTACGTGGCGGACGAATGCTTTCTGACGGGCACCGCGGCCGAAGTGATCCCGGTGACCAGGATCGACGGGCGGCCGGTAGGTGACGGCAAACCCGGCCCGGTCACCAAACAGTTGATTGCCGATTTCAGGGAACTGGTCAAGCAAGGCGGTTGAACTTCACACAAGGACTGCCCATGGAATTCCTCAAGAAGCTGACGGAGACGCCCGGCGTGTCGGGCCGGGAAGAACAGGTCCGGGCCCTCATTCAGAAGGAAACCAAGGGGCTTTTCGACGAGTCCCGCGTCGATGCCATGGGCAACCTGATTTGCCGAAAGAAACCGGGCCGGCCCACCACGCGGAAAGCGCCGACCAAGGTCCTGATCGCCTGTCACATCGACGAGATCGGTTTCTACGTCAGCCACATGGATGATGACGGCTGGCTTCGTCTGCACAACGCCGGCGGGTTCGATACCCGCAACCTCTTCGCCCGCCGCGTGCTGGTCCAGGGCAAGAAGGACCTTACCGGTGTCCTGAACCCGGCCGGCCGCCCGATCCACCTGGCCACCGAGGAGGAGAAGAAGAAGGTCTACAAGGTGGGCGAGTTCTTCGTCGATCTGTTTCTCCCCAAAAAGCAGGTGGACAAGCTGGTCCGCGTCGGCGACCCGGTGACGCTGGTTCAGCCGTTGGAAGAGATCGGCGAGGTCTACAGCGGCAAGTGCCTGGACAATCGGGTGGGCACGTGGGTAGCGATCAATGCGATCCGCAAGGTCGGCCGGAAAAGCCCGTATGACATATACTATGCCGCCACGGTTCAGGAGGAGGTGGGGCTGCGAGGGGCCGGACCCACCACCTTCGGCATCGACCCGGAGATCGGGATCGCCCTGGATACCACGCTTTGCTGCGACACGCCCGGCGTCGAGAAAAACGAATCGATCACCTCACTCGGCAAAGGCGTTGCCCTCAAGGTGATGGACGCCGGGACAATCAGCCACCGGGGCCTGCTCGACGCGTTCATCGGCGTGGCGGAAAAGAAAAAGATCCCCTACCAACTGGAGGTGCTGCCCCTGGGCCGGACCGATGCCTCCAGCATCCAGCAGGCGCGTGCGGGGCGCAAAACCATCACCATCTCGATCCCCACCCGGTACATCCACACCGTCACCGAGGCGGTCCACAAGAAGGACCTCGAGGCTGCGGTCAACCTCCTCACCGCCTGGCTGACGGGGTAAGACTTCCTCAGCGGTGACGTTTACCGCTTCCAGGGCGGGAGCTCCGGCAGGTGGGCCTGGAACTCGTCGATCAGTGCCTGTTCGTAATCGGTGGTGTACGCACCGGTGAGGAACTTGTCGATCGCTTCCTCATAGAAGCGTTTCCAACTTACCTCCTCCTCACCCGGGTTGATGGGGTAGAACTTCGCCTTGTTGGCCCTGGCCGCTTTGAGATCGCCGGGGGCGTCGCCGATCATCAGGATCCGTTCGGCCTCGTATCGGCCCTGGGTGGCCGACTGGATGTGTTCGGCCTTCGTGCCGAACTCCTGTCCGCAAATCAGCCTGGCGTACTTGTCGATCGAATGCTCGCGCCATTCGCGCAGAAGAGCCTCGGTCGGGGTCTGGCTGACGACGATCATGTCCACCTGACCCTCCAGCTTGGCCAGTGACTCGCGGACGTACGGGAACGGCGGGACGTTCTCAACCATGTCGGCGATCGTCTGGTTGACGGCCAGGCTCCAGTTCAAGGCTTGTTTCAATATGGGGTCGCCGGTCTTCTCGGCCAGGGCCTGGATATTCTTGTTGTCCAGCGGAACGCCGGACGCGATGAAGTCCCGGATCGGCCTGGCCTCGGGAATGCTGGCATTTCGCGCCCGCACCTCCGGCCTCTCGCCAAGCAGGTCGAACACCCTGACCAGGGCCGGCCACCGGTTGATCCCCCGGTCCTTCGAATACAGATTGACGAACTCCGACGCTTGCCGCGCGTATTTCGACACGCACTGGAGACCCCAGTGCTTGATGATGTTCGGGGTGAAGCACTCCTTGTGCTTGATCTCCATCGTGTCGAATACGCACCCGTCCGAGTCGATGCCGACAAAGAACGAGCGCGACGGCGAGAACGACTTCAACTGCTGGCGAGGATCACTCATGCGGCAAGACTCCGGTTCTCATATCAAGCTGTAGTTGGCTTGACGTGCTCATTCGCGCTCCCGTTTCGCGCTCCCGCCTTGGTCGCGCTCATACTTGCGAGCTTTTTCCCGATGAGTTCACCGACGATCTTGGGGTCCGCCTTGCCGCCGGAAATCTGCATCACCCGGCCGGTCAGGAAACCGCGGGCCTTCTTCTGCTTCCTGGGGTTGGCCAAGGCGTCCTTGACGGCGTGTTCGTTGGCGGCGAACGCCCAGTCCACCCACGCCTGCGTCTGGTTCTCGTCGCGGACCTGCAGGAGACCTTCCCGCTCGGCAATCGTACCTGGCGTCTCGGAGGAATCCAGCATCCTATCGGCAATGGCAGCGGCGGCGGTAGCGTTGACCATGCCCTCGGCGGTGATCCTTGACAACTCCCCAAGCCGCTCAGCGTCGATCCCGAGCTGGGCGATGGTACACTTGCGCTCATTGGCCTTGGCGGACCAGAAGCTGATGAACTGCTTGCCGAGCGTGGTGGCGTCGCCCTCGGCTGCCGCCGCCTCGAACAGATCGGCCGTGGCCCGGTCGTTCAGAATCGTCGCCGCATCCGCCGCCGACAGGCCATAGGCTTTCTGCATCCGGGCCTGACGCTGCAGCGGCAGCTCACTCACCGTCGCCTTGATTTCCTCCAGCCAGGCGTCGTCCACCTGGACCGGCACCAGATCCGGATCCGGGAAGTAGCGATAGTCATGCGCTTCTTCCTTGCCCCGCTGATATTCGGTCACACCGCGCTCGTCGTCCCAGCCCCGGTTCTCCTTGGGCCGCTCGCCGATGACGTAATCGCGGTCGGCGATCCAGTCGTTGACTTGCCGCTCGATCTCGTACGCGATCGCACCCCGCACCGCGCGGAAACTGTTGAGGTTCTTGACTTCGCTGATCGGCGTGCGGTATTCCCGGCCGTCATACTCTATCGCCACGTTGACGTTCGGCTCAAACCGCATCTGCCCCTTCTGCATACTGCCCTCGCTCACCCCGAGGTAAACCACCAGCCGCTGGAGTTCCGTGCAGAAGGCGTACGCTTCGTCGGCCGACGTCAGATCCGGCTCCGTCACGATCTCCAGCAGCGGCGTGCCCGTGCGGTTCAGATCGACCTGGGTGATTGACGGGTGGTCGTGCAGGTTCTTGCCCGCGTCCTCTTCCAGGTGGGCCCGGATGATCCGCACCGGGCGCGTCTCGCCGTCCTCGCCCATGGGCACATCGAAGACCCCCTTGAAGCTGAGCGGAAGGTCGTACTGACTGATCTGGTAGTTCTTCGGCAAGTCGGGGTAGTAGTAACTCTTCCGGTCCCACTTCGTGAACCGGGCGATCTGGCAGTTCAGGGCAATGGCGGTTCGAATCGCGTATTCCAATGCCCTTTGGTTCATCACCGGCAGCACGCCGGGCATCCCCAGGCACACCGGGCAGACGTTGCTGTTGGGCTCGGCCCCGAACTCGACGGGACAGGGGCAGAACATCTTGCTTCGCGTGGCCAGTTGCACGTGAACCTCGAGCCCGATGATCGGCCTGATCTTCAGTTGGCTCCGGTCCATGGCCGTCGTTCCGTTCGGCTAAGGCGTCCGACTCCGTTTTCTTTACCGGATCGTCAGGGCAAATGCCAGCATGACAGCCCCCTCGGGCGCAAACGCAGACGGGGAGGCGCGGGCCTCGTACGTGTTTACCGTGGGCAACGGCTCCGAGCGGGGCTCTGCGAGCCCGGTGCGCCTTCGCGGCGTGAAGTCTACCCGTCCGAGGAAACACCGGCCTCACAGAGGCCGGCTCTGATCGTGTCGGAACCG
>CAZOIA010000043.1:0-31821 GCA_964579675.1 uncultured Planctomycetales bacterium
TGTCCCGTAGTGTACCTGCCAAAATGGCAGGGCGCCATAGGGTTTTGCTACACCCTCCGGCAACGGGCACCTTCTCGATTCGCTCCGGCGTGCGGACCTTATGCCTGGTGGCCGGGCAGGTATGCGTCGCCACGTTGCGCGTGTACCTGTGCCACCAGAGGACGAAGAGATTGTCGTCGGCGGGCGGGTTGTCATACCAGATGCTCGCCCCGATGTAACAGACGAGCGGATAATACGGATCGTGGTCGTGGGCGTACTGCTTGATGGCCAGGCCGAAGTCGTGGAGGTTTGCCTTGCAGGTAACGGCCTTGGCCTGGTGGCGGGCCTTCTTCAACGAGGGCAGCATGATGGCCAGCAGAAGCGCGATGATCACCACGACGACCAGGAGCTCTATCAGTGTGAAGCCCCGGGCCGGCGCCTTTGTCACTCCGGCCGTCGGGCTAGAACTGACTGTAGTCCTGGCCGTAGGGATTGTACTTGTTGGTCTGTTTATTGATCGTCCAGCCATTGAGCGGTATCCAGGCCCAGGGCCATGGCGGCACATTTTGCTGATACGCCTCCGGCAAGACTTTCTGGAACCCGACATGGTAATCGGCGTAGAGGAAGTTGTTACCGTTCTTATGATGCACCTGGAGTCCGCCCTCGTCGTGGCGATCCGGGTCGAAGTACCAGACGGCCGTCCCGAAATCGTCGTCCCCGGCGTCCATGAGCATGACCACCTCGCTGGGGCGCTTGACCGCGGACGACTTTCGCATCCCGGCCTGAATGACGTTTATTCCACCATCACAAGCGGGCGCACTGATATTGTCGATGTTGTAGTATCCCCATGCCCCATCAGGCACACCAGGCACATCCGTACTCAGGATATCGTCCAGCATACCCGGCTTGGGCTCATAGAGCAGGGAATTGTTGACCCCGTAACTGAGAGCGTAAATGACTCGTGCGCATCGCCCGTGGTCGTGAACCGCCACCGAGGAAGAGCCGTGGTAAATCTCGTCATCCGGACACAGGTAAAACTCGACGTGGGCGGCGTTGCTGCTTGTCTGAAAGGAAGAGGTCCTTTTCCCCTTGGTGAACCTCTGGACGTACTTATGGATCAGTGAACCCCAGTTCGAGCCGCAGTAGACGTCTTTATTGGCTTGCAGATAAAAGCTGATCCCGTGGCCGCACACTCGGAGGTTCGACGCACAGGTCATGACGCGCGCCTGCCGCCGGGCCCCGGCCAGGCTGGGGAGCAGGATGGCGACCAGCAGGGCAATGATGGCCATCACGACCAGCAGCTCGATCAAAGTGAATCCTGCTCTGGATCGCGACCGCGGTGGGGCATCACCATGCGTGTTTCCCGGAAAGTGCTCGCTCATGGTTAGCCTCGGCTCTCCTCAGGCCCGCCGAGCACACCTGTCACCGGCGGCGACACCCGCGACGAAGGGCTGCAAGGGTCTGATTCCCCGTGTTTACCACAATCGGCGGAATGTGTCAACAGCTCCAGCATTTTTGATATCGGGCGCCTTCTCTCCAGAAGGTGGGCCTTCCGAACCTACCAGATGAGTAGCTTACTCGATATGGACAAGTTCTCCTGATTGTGTGCTGTGCTTCTCGGCCAGGGCGATGGCGACGGCGTCGCGGCTCTCAGCGGGCGTGGTGATCCTGGGCTCCTCGCCGCGCTCGATGCAGCCGATGAAGTACTCGATCTCGGCAAAGTACGCCTCGTCGCCGCTCAACTCGGGTGTTTCCGGATCGCCGTCGGGCGTGTACAGGGTTAACGGTTTGCCGCTATTCATGTCCCAGACGAGCGCGCCCGTCTCGAAGACGGCGGTGAAGCCCATATTGAAGCCGAACGCGGGGGGCATGTCCCAGAAACACTCGAGGTGCACGACCTGGTCCGGGACGTAGCGCCACAGGGCATGGACGCGATCGACCGCGCCGCTCGTGCGCTGACACCCTTGAGCGTGAACCGACCGGGGCTTGCCGAGCAGATGAATCGCAGAATCGACGTCGTGCACGTGAAGGTCGAGGATCGCCCCCCCGGACAGCTCCGGATTGACGGCCCAGTTGTTGAGCGTGTAGTCGGGCGTGGCGGCTTGACGTCTGAGGTGCAACGCCTTGAGTGCGCCGAATCGCCCCTCGTCGAAAACCCGCTTGAGATAGACGTACTCCGGCCAGAAGCGGATACACTGGGCGATCATGAACTTGCCCCTGGCGTCGGCGGCAGCGGCCAGCATGGCGTCGCAGTCCTCGACGCTCAGAGCCATCGGCTTCTCGCACAGCACGTGCTTGCCGGCCTTGAGGGCCTCGACGGCGATCTCCCGGTGGAGGTGAGTCGGCACGCAGATGTCCACCATGTCCACTTGTGCGTCAGCGATGAGGTCCCGCCATTCGCTGCAGGTCTTGATGTCGCCGAGGTTGCGCCTGGTGCCGCGGGCATCGGCGATGTTGCCGCCGATCTTCGACCAGTCGCCGGCCCGGCGGTCGGCCTCCTTGTCGCAGAGGGTGACGACCACCCGGTCGGTCAGCTTCTCGTACTGGTTGAAATGATTCCGGCCCACGAAGCCAGCGCCGATCAGGCCCACGCGCATCATAACCATCCTCCCGCCCAAGATGACCGGGCCGGTCGCATGGTACCGCCGCGGCTGCACCGGCGGAAGGCGTGACTCCATCAAGTCCAGCTAACCCGCTCGCTAAAGCAAGAATTCCCCGCGCTCATGTCCGGGAATGGTCATCCGTTAGTCATCTGCGGCACACGCCTTGCCATCATGCCCACGGCACCCCTGGTCACCTTGCCATCATCGCCGGACTTGGGCACCAAGCGTAGGGGGAAACTCAGAAGCTGGGCTCATCCGGTCGGTGCTGCAACGCCGATACGCCCCGGCCGCCCTTTGAAGGTAGGGCACGCCTGCGCTGAGATCCGTTGCGACTAGCGGCTGCTTGGTTTCTTCTTTCCGAGTTGCTCTCTCATACGCTGAAAGATCTCCGTGGCGAGTCCCGTGCCAGCCACCCTGGGCTTCTCATCCGCCTCCTTCGTCCAATTGGGGAACATCTCACGTTTGAACTCGTCAATGCTTCGAAACACCTTGGTCTTGCGCGTTCGCTTCGCCATGCGACCTCTCCTAGCCTGGCCTGTTATAGTGGCCTGCAATAAACGCGGGATTCAGTTCCGGACGGAAGTAGTGCTTCCGCTTGATCCATACGAAACCGTCAGCCTTGGAAATCACCGCCACGTCGATCGGGCCAGCAACCGTTTCAGTCTCCATCGACATGCGATGTTTCATGGAAGTAAGATTAACCAGCGACTCGGCCATTGCAGCCATTTCATCCTTGGGCAGAAGGCTGAGGACGGACACGACTGGTCGTACGTACTCATCATGCCGAAATGCCCGTAGGCGTTGTATGTACTCGGAAAGAAACTCCTTCCTCTGACGATTGATGCTCTTCCTCCAACGAGTGAGCTGCCCGGGTGTCCCTTTTATTATAGCATCCGTGATCAGATTCGCAAACCTCTCCAACGACACAGACATGTCCTGCTCGAGTTTGCCTTGGTAAACTGGATCCACACCCTCCATGAAGGAACTGACCATCTGCTTTTGGGCGAAAGCAAGGACGCAGGCCGTGTTCTTCTGATCGACCTCAACGGAATGATCCTGTCTATAGGACAGGATCCTCTGGACCAAGCCGTCAACCGAGAACGAAATGAGGTGAGGGAAAACCTCCTCGTCGCCGAATCCCGTGACTACGAGTCCAGAAACGCCCGAATGCTCAACCCAACTCGGGAACTTCACGAACAGAGAAGACACTATGTGGAGGAGATCAGTTCTCGCACGTCGGGATAAGGGCAGCTTGTTCGGTACCTCCTCAAAAACTCGCTTCACGATGCGCTGTATGTTCTGCTTGTACCGTTTAGTCATACCCGCCGCACGAGAACTGGTGCAACCCTTAACGAAGGGGGCGGTGCGCCATCGCCGTGCCTGCTGAGCAAACGCTCCGGCTACCAGTTGGCCCGCGCGCTGCTGTGTGATGGAACCTTTCTCCTTGATCTCCTCCTTGAGAAGTCTCACGATGTTGTCCCGCAACAGCCGGCACATGGCGTCGACATGGGCTTCGACGTGGTCCTTCTGCACGTCGGGGCCTATGGCTGACTCCTGGGTGCTGAGGAACTTCAGGAACCCGTCGGCGTAGGTGCGCAGACGTGCGAACTTCCTGGTTCCCAACTGCCTCCGGTAGTTCTTTATCAAGGTCTCCCAAGGAATCCCCATGAACTCCGCACCTCCATAAACCATTATGCCCACGGGGTGATGGCGTGAAAGAGCGAAGATCTTGTTGGCGGACTGAAAGACCTTCTGGCCCCCCGGATGTTGAACGGTCGCGGCACTGTCGGCGGCAATGGCCACTGCTTCCTTGTTCATCATTGCGAGTTCAGTTGTCATGGGGGACGCTCTCTGTGGCAGCAATCATCCATTACTTCTGTCATCTATCGACTGGCACAATCGGTCCTGCTCACTCGCAGGCCGAATCACTTGACTTCTGGCGGCTGATCACGATAGCCAAACCTTGTTTGAGGGGCGAAGTATACCGCTCGTTGGGCAGGAGGTCCACCATGTCCACTTGTGCGTCAGCGATGAGGTCCCGCCATTCGCTGCAGGTCTTGATGTCGCCGAGGTTGCGCCTGGTGCCGCGGGCATCGGCGATGTTGCCGCCGATCTTCGACCAGTCGCCGGCCCGGCGGTCGGCCTCCTTGTCGCAGAGGGTGACGACCACCCGGTCGGTCAGCTTCTCGTACTGGTTGAAATGATTCCGGCCCACGAAGCCAGCGCCGATCAGGCCCACGCGCATCATAACCATCCTCCCGCCCAAGATGACCGGGCCGGTCGCATGGTACCGCCGCGGCTGCACCGGCGGAAGGCGCCCCCGGGCGTCCTCTCGGCGCCGAGATGGTTCGGCAGGTGCTCAAGCGGCCGATGCTGATGGTCCGTTGAAACCGGACCTCAGTCGGTCAGCCGCGTCGCGGTCAGTCGGATGACGGTCATCTTGGTCTCGTCGTCGGCGTCGCCGGACAGATCCGGATCATTGCAGGCCAGCCAGACCGGCTCCCGGCTCCGCAACACCCGCGTTTCCTCGGTCAGCAGTCGCTGCGTGAAGACCGGCACGCTGACTTCCTCGGCGATCTCGAGGCTCTCGTCCTGAAGATCGGAACACTCGATCCCGAACGAGACCTTCGCCTGCATCGGATCGTCCTCATCCAGCCACACGCCGGAGATGTTGGCGACGAAACCGACCTGCTCGTAGCCCACGGAAGGGGTGATGTTCCCGTCCGCGCTGATCACGACGTCCCTGACCGCCGGCACCCGCTGCCCGGTGCTGACGGTCGTCTGCTCGGGCAGGTCAACGACGTTGTCATATCGCAGCACCAACCGGGCGTGGCCGAGCTGACTCAGCCGCTCAAGCACCTCCGAGGCCGGGGGCTGACCCCCGCCGATCCTGTCGAGGCTGAAATCGGCGAGCCGGGCGTACGTACACGTCAGCTCGAAAACGTCGAGCTGGAGCCGGGTGAGGTGAGCCACCGGGTCCGCCCGGGTCACCGCGGGCTTGATGAATTCTCCACCGGCGGCGTCCGCCCGGGACATCAGCCCGACGGCGACGACACCCACAAGGACTCCGCACGATGAGAGAACAACCCATTTGCACGTGCGCATGACATACCTCCTTTCAATGGCCAATGAGCCTGCGCGCAGTTCATCCGTCGGGCTTATACGATGCGGCGGACCGACAGGATGCAATCACACCGGACTCGGACTGACCAAACAAGGTGGGCCGGGCGGCATGCTTGTTCAGTCGGGCAATCGCGTGGCGACCAGGCGAACGACTGACACGTTGATCAGCGCTTTCTCACCGTCGCGTCCCGGCAAGTCGTTGCTGACGATGAAGATCGGCTGGCCACTGGTTACGGTTACGTATTGCCCGATGTCCAGCTTCGCGAATGCAGGTAGGGTGACACCGCTTCCGATCTCCGTGCCGCTCTTGACCACGTTTGAGCAGTCGATCTCGCAGCGGATGTCGGCCCGAGCGGGCGCGGCGTCGTCCCGCCATCGGCCCTCCAGCTCCATCTTGAAGCCGACGTCCTGGTAGGACACGCTGGGGGTGACCACGCCCCCTTTGCCGACGACGACGTCCTGCACCGTCGGCGCTTGTTTGCCGTTGGACAGGTTGGATCTCCCGGTCAGGTTCAGGACGTTGTCGATGCGGACCAGGAGCCGGGCGCTGCCGAACTCCCCCAACTGCTTGGCGACATCCGCAACGGAGCAGCCCTCGCCGGCCGGCCGGTATAGCGCGTCAGGCTTGAGCCGAATCAGTTGGTCATTCGTGCAGACCACCTCGAACAGGTCAACCTGCACCCGGGTGGGCTGAGGGCCCGTCGCGTCGGGTTCGCCGGCTTGGCGGCCGGGTAGCGCGGCTCGGGGGCTCCCACTCCGGGCCTGGGCGTACAGGCCAAGCGTCAGGGCACCCGTCAACAGACCACAGACAGACAAGACGATAAAACGGCGGCTGAACATGGGGTCCTCCTTTCAGCACGGTGTCATGGGATGGAGACGCGGCTTCTCTGACCTTATACAGATGCCAAGCCGGTTTGGTTGTTACTGATCGGTTCCGTTCCCTGGCAACGAGGGGCTGGGGGAAGTTGCTGGGGATCACCCTACCGCCCCCATCCGAGCTTCTGGGTGAGCGTGTGCCATTTGGGCTGAGCGGGGTTCTGGATGAGCTGAAAGTCATGGGACCACCCCCGGACGGTCAGCCGATCACCCGCGCTCAGGGGCAATGAAACCTGCCCGTCCATCACGGCCGTGGTGCCCGGGTTCACGTGACGGGCTACGACTTCGATGGTCGCATCACCGGCGACCACGAGGGGGCGGTGGGTCAGCGAGTGGGGGCTGATGGGTGACAGCACGAATGTGCGGGTTCCCGGCTGGACGATCGGCCCGCCGACGGACATGTTGTGGGCGGTCGAGCCCGAGGGCGTGGCGAGCACGAGCCCATCGCCGCTGACGTTCGTGAGATGATCGCCGTCCACCGCGATAGACAACTCGATCATGCGGTAGGGCGGGCCGGCGTGCACGACGCAGTCGTTGGCGGCCAGCGAATGGGCGGCCTGGCCTGCGTTGTGGGTGATCGTCGCTTCGATCATCATCCGGCGGCTGACGATCGCAGGGTCTGTCAGGACCGCATCGAGATGCTTCTGGAGTTCCTCGAAGCTGAACTCGGCGAGGAAGCCCAGCTTGCCGAAGTTGACTCCCACGATGGGCACTTGCCGGGCGCCCAGGGCTCGGGCCACCGCCAGGATGCTCCCGTCGCCGCCGAGCACGATGATCCGGTCGGGATGTGTCCTCGCGAGGGATTCGGTATCGGCGAGCACCCCCGTGCCCGACAGATGGGCCGCCTGACTCAGGCGGGCCGCCAGCGAGTCCAGGGTCGCCCCGGCTTCCGGCTTGTCGGGGTTGCGAATAATGATCACACGTGGACGCTGGCTCATGGGTTACGATCCGTAGCGCAGAATCCGCACAACACCCTCGCTGTGGGCGGGATTATAGCCTTCCTGGCCGTGGCCGGCGACTATCATCCCTGCCGGGGCTGCATGACAGTCTCGGCGGGGACCTTCGGGCGGGCAGCGGGGCGGCACCTCGCTTTTCCGAACCCCGACCGTCAGGGAGGGGAGTACCTGCGGATGCGCCAGGGCCGCCTCCTCATGGACGCGCTGCGGAGAGGGGTCCGCTTCCTTACGGTCGCGGTTCGGAAACACCTGGGGGGCGGCGCTTTCCGACGAGCCGCCCAAAGTGTCATGGACGCCCCTGCCGGGACTGGGGGCGCCCGCCCTTTCGCGACGGCTGGCAGCGTTCTAGAATAGACGAGAGCAAGCGCGTGCCGGTTTACCCGGCTCGGTACGCTCCAAAGGGCGGAGGTTTCTGATGTACTCACCGACGAGGCTGATCCCGGCGAACAAGCGACGGAACCCAGGCCTGGAGGGACTCCTGCCGAAGGGAGCATGCCTGCTTGCAGCAGCGTTTCTGCTGATGGTGACCTTGCCCGCCCCGGCGCAGGAGGACGCTGGGGAGCAGGAGAGCGTCAGTGAGGACCAGCTTGCCCAGATCGAATCGGCCAAGACGGTGGACCAACTGATCGGGCTCGGCAAGCGGTTCGTGTCCCAGAAGCAGGACGCCGCCGCCATCCAATGCATCGAGAGAATCTGCACGCTCGATCCGAAGCAGTTGACCGATGGGGAGCGACAATCCCCGAAATCATGGAACCTTGTCTGGTTCGCCCACCGTTCGCGTCTCCGCGAGAAGGAGCTCGCTACGGATGACGCGGCCGGCCGAGTTGAGCTGGCCCGCTGGCTGCACGAGGCCGGCGTGACCGGGCCAGCACGGAAGCTGGTGGCCGCCGCCCTGAAGATCGACGGGGACCTGCCGCAAGCACGCCAGCTCGCGGTCGAACTCCAACCCCGCCTCGGGTTGGACTTCCGCTATGGCCTGAACCACCAGGTGCTGCTGGGGGAATACCAGGACGACAACGTGAAGATCGAACCACGCCGGGGCGGCGGGTTCCTCTTGGCGCCACTCTACTACGCGGTGGCGGAGAAGCGATACTCGTTTGGAGCCACCTCGGCGCGGGTGGAGACCGAGGCGGGCAAGCGCTGCCGGGTCAGAGGCATTCTCTTGAGCAAGTCCGATCGATCCGGGCCGGTGGGTGTCAAGGAAGGAAAGGAAAGAGATGAAAGAGGAGAGGAGAAAGGGCATCAGAAAGGCCATGAGAAAGAAGGGCATGAGAAGCCGATCCTGGGACCTCCTCAGCAACTGCCGGGTACGTTCGATCAGGTGTTGTACGAACGGATCCAGGTGGAGCTGAAGGACGGTGAGCCGATCGTGGAGTGGCAGAACACCACTTCGTCCCCGCCGCCTCGAGACAGTGATGGGGCGAAACGCAGCCGCGAGGCGCCGTCGAATCGGCGGGGGAAGATGTCGGCCAGCCGGTGGGCGGCCCTGCTGATCGAGTACCCGCAAGACACAACGAAGCTCAAGATCACACTTCCCAATGAGGAACCTGAGACGGTTGACCTGGCCCTGATCAGGTTGGTCCAAGTCGATGAGGGCGGGAAGCGGTCGAATGAACCGCGCCCTGATGGGCCGACGGGCAGGGCCCGAGAAGTGAGCACCTACGCTTTGGATACATCTGCGGCAATGGCCCAGTTGGCGGTAGCGTGGCTGACGGAGGCGCTGGGCGGCTCCGGCCCGGGGCGTGCGGACCAGGGCGGCGAAGCGGTCGAGGTAATCGAGCAAGCGCTGCTCGCGGCGATGGGACACGCGAGCGGGCGGGTGAGGCAGACCGCGTTCAAGGGATTGACCGAAAGCCAAGGCGATCAGCCGCTCGCCGAGGCCACTCGGGAGTTCATCCAGAAGAAACTGGATGCCGACGTGCTTTCGGCGATCCTGGCTGAGATTGAGTCATCACTGAGGTCGGCCAGGGCCGTCGAAGACAGCGACTCCTCAAGCCCGGGCCGGCCTGGATCCGACAGGGGGGCTGCCGGCACTCTCCGGCACACCGTGACAGCCCCGGCCACCCCATCAGCGACGCCCAAGCTCTTCTCGCTCCTGTCTGCATGTCTCAACTGCCGACACGCCGAGGTCCGGCGGCAGGCGTTGGGTATCGCGCTGAGCGAGTTCAAGCCCCCTTACGAAGCACCGATCCGCGGCTCGAAGCAACACGGGACCGAGCCGGAGGCATCAGGGTTTGAGCCGCTGCTGGCCAGGCTGGCGATGGACGGCACCGTCAACGCGGAGTCTGCCCGGGCGGCGGCCACCGCCCTGGTGGCCTCCGGCCGTCTGACCGCGCTCAAGGATGAGTTCAATCAGTGTTCCGACTCCGCACGCCGTCAGGACATCGTGCGCGCCCTCGGCGAAGACAAACACTTGCGAACCCGCGAGGCGTTGCCCATTTTCCTCGCGTCCTGCCTGTCCCACGATGACCCGAGGACGGTGCAACTCGCGCTGGTCCTGCTCGCGGCGATCGACAAGGAGGTCGGATCACAGGACCGCTGGCGTGTGAACCTGGCCGTCAAGCAGGGGCTCGATGCCGACAAGAAGCTCGTCGAACTAACCCTTCATGCCGACAAAGGGGTCTCAGAGCAGGCGATGAACCTGCTGAAACGAATCACCATGATGACCCCGGAGGAATCGCGCGAATTCGAATCCAGCCCAGGCGAGGCTGACCGTCTGGGGCGTCTGGAAAGCATGATGCGGGACCGGGCGAGCCAGCCGGTTGGGGAATTCGCGTGCATGGTGTACGTTGACTTGGAATCCAGCGGGGCGACGGTCGGCTCACGCTGGGCTCCGGGCGGCTCGAAACCGCTCCGGCGGAATGTCCCGCTGGTCTCGTCGAAGGTCGTCATCCGGCAGGCCGGTGAGGGGGACTTCCGGGTTCTGGCCCAGAACAAGGAGATCAGCATGCCTGGCAGGAGCCGCCGTCCTCGCGGGGGACGCCGCCCGGGGCAAGCGGTGCTGAACATAAACGCTGCCCCACTTCTTGGCGCCGCCCTGAGCTCCGAGGACGCAAGGAGGGAAGGATTGGCCGACAAGGTGGACATCCCGGCGATGACACGAGGCAATGGGCAAACGTGTCAACTGAGTCCCGAGCGGCTCGGAACCTGGGCGGGGGACGTGATGATGCCTGGTGGCATTGGACGGCCGGGCACGGGCCGGCCGATGAGGGTCACCGTCGCGAGAATCATCCTCGAACCGCTGAAACCGTAACCTGTCGTGACCCACCTTGCGAACACCGCGGGCAGGCCATACGGCGCCAGACAGCGAGGGCGAGGACATGAGGTTCTATGCATCCTGGCGTGCATCGCTCCTGGCGGCAATGAGTGTTGCCGCCGGGCTGGCCGGCTGTAGCGGGCCGAACCGAGTTGCCAGGTACCCCGACGGTGCCCTGCGGGTCCGCTACGAAGAGGCCGGAACCTTCTCGACTTGCCTGGTTGCCAGCGTGACCATGGCCGGCAACTACCTCCTCGGCGAGCGGCGTCTCACGGAGAACCGAATCCGCAACGACCTGAAGCAGGCGGGGCGGGACGAAACCCGGGTGGGCGACCTCAAGGATTATCTCGCCGAAACCGACGAGCGGTTGCACCTGGTGACGCTGACGGGCCAACTGAACGACGAAGCCCCCACCGGACTGGGCTATTGGCTCAACCAGCGCGGATATCCGGTAATCTGCGTGATCAACCGCGATCCCGAGGACGCCGCCTTCAACCACGCCGTCGTGGTGATCGGGATTTCTCCGAACCCCACGGGCGGTTCGGCCGATATAGTACATTACCTCGACCCGTCGTCGGTCGAGCCGCTGCACTCGACGGAGGCGCCGGTTTTCGAGCAGGTTTGGGCCCGCTGCAACCACGCCATGATGATTGTGGTGCCGCCCCCGGCCGGGCGAGGCAACGATCTCAAGAGGGAGACGCGATGATACGCAATGTGCTCATCCTGGCCGTGGTGATGATGATACTCCTGGCCACGCCGGCGGTGGTTTCCGCCAATCCGCCGGGTTACCCCCTGGCGCTGACGCCGGCCCAGTTCGATTACCTTCGCCAGTTGGAGACCCAGCCGGAGCATGCGGCCATTCTGGACATGCATGCCACGTACAAGTCCGAACGTGAGAAGAGTCTGGACGCCACCCGGCTGTCCGACGACATCCTTACCGTGGCATGGACCGGCGGCCTGCCCGCCACGATCATCATCCTGCTCATCGCGGCCGCCCCGCTCTGACCGCCGCTGGATGCGCGCTGGATGCGGGAAACGTTCAGGGCTATCGCATCTCTAGAACCGCCTGGCGGTCCGAAGCCCCGTCCATCTTCCAATCCGGATCAGCGGCCAATGGAGAAGGGGCGCCCAGAGGGCCGTATACACCGCAATGCACAACGCCGAGGACCACAGTGCCTCGCTCCCCGCCGCCCCGGACAGCCTCCACCAGTAGTACAGGGCGATCAGCAATTGGACGGCGAATGCGAACACCAGCGTCACCACCAGATGGGTGACGGGATGATCGCGGAACACCACCTGCCGAACCCGCAGAATCACCCAGGCCGCCGCCCCGTAGCAGAAGGCGTGCAACCCGACCGGGTCGGCGCTTTGAAGATCGACGATGAGGCCCAGCAGCCAAGCGGCAATGGCGGCATCCGGCCAGGGGCCCCACAGGGCATAATGGACGGCGAGGATGAACACCCACTCCGGCCAGATGGAACGGATAGCCGTTGCCTGCACGATCGTGGTCTGGCAGACAATGGCGATGAGGGCCAGGATACCGAATGGAAGCCACTTCATTCAACTGTCCGCTACGCAGCCCGGGCCGCCGGTCATCGCTGCGCCGACTCCTCGATGGGCGTGGCGTTTAGGATCATCAGTATGGCGGTTGCGGCCGCCAATTGCACGCGCGGATCGTCGGGCTCTTCCATCCGCAGCTTGAGCCAGCCCAGCGCCCGCCGGTCGCCGATCTCGCCCAGGGTCAGGGCCGCCAGTGATCGGACCCGCATGATCTGATTGCCCGGCGGATCGTCGGGCAACCCCTCATCGGGCTGGTTCCAGCTCAACGACCCTAGGGCGAATTGGTATCCCTCGTCGTACCCGTGCATGGCGAGGCCTCGGGCCGCCACCAACCGGGTCGTCGGGTAAGACGAACTATCGAACCGGGAGCGCAGCGCGCCGACCGCGCGAGGATCGGCCACCCGGCCCAGGGTCAAAAGGGCGAACGGCTGCTTGTAGCCGACGCTGCCGTAGGCATCGTAAATGAAACGACTGATCGCATCTTGATCTCCCAGCAACGCCAACGCTTCCAACGCCTGGATGCGGACCCCTTCGTCGCCGTCCGAACTGGCCACCGCCCGAAGCACGGGCATCGCGTCCTTGTTCTCCAGGCACCCGAGGGCCAGGGCAGCGTTTCGCCGCACCCCGGGATCCTCATGCCGGCGAAGCGCATCGCGCCACAGTTCGCGGCAGGAGAAATCGCCCATACGTTCCAGAGCGAAGTAGGCGCCAACGCGAACGTTCGGGTCGGGGCTGGTGACCAGTGCACGCACCGCAGCCATTGAGCTGGCGTCTCGGATCTTCCCGAGGGCCAGACACGCGGCGAACCGGACGCCCGGGTGCTCGTCCTTCAATCCCTCGCGAATCCTGAGTCTGGCTTCGGGCCCCAGGACGTTGGCCGCCGCTTCCATCGCCTGGGCCCGGACGGCCGGGTTCTCCGGATAGCGGAGGGCCCTTTCGACATACATGGTCGCCACCCGCCGCAACTCAGGGTCGGGCGGTACCGGCGGCGCGACCGCGCAACCCGTTGCCCACACCACGATCAGCAGGCTGGAGGCTGCCATTCGCCATCGCCGGTCTCTTGCCTGGAAGATACCGGTGGGTTGACAGTTCATTTCGCTGCCTTGCGTTTCCCGGCGGCCCGCCGCCGCCTTTCGCGCAAACCTGCAAACAGGGCATCGACGGCAGCAGCGGCCGCGAGTACCGCACAGCCCAGCGCGAACACATCGCCGTGGCGGCTGTAGAAAGTAACCCGCGGATCGACCATGACGCGAGCGGTGCGGTACCCAGTGCCCCCCGCCCGCGGCTCCGTGCTCGAGTTACCGACCAGACCGTACCACGAGCCGTCGGAGTTGATGAAGCCGCTCACACCGGTATTCACCGCCCGCGCGATCCAGACCCGGTTCTCCACCGCCCGAAACGCGCACGCCGCCAGATGCTGCGCCTGCTGACTTCCCCGGCCGAACCAACCGTCGTTGCTGATGTTCAGCATGAACCCGGCTCGCTTGTTGCCATCGGCGTCCACCACGAACTTCCGGAACACGTGCGGTACCGCATCCTCGTAGCAGATGGTGATACCGAAGTTGAAAGCATCGCCGCCCAAGGAACGGCACTGGATCGGGAACGTCTTGAACTCCGTCCCGGCCATCAGGGAGTATTCATATCCCTCCCGGCCCCAGGGATTCCACGGGCCGTCGTTCAGGAGTCGGTAAAGCCAGAACAGTCGCTCGCTCTGGCGGAACGGTACGTACTCGCCGAACAGGACCAGGTGGATCTTGTCGTAGCGTGCGGGTTCCTTCGCGCCGGGCGTGTACACGAAGGCCGAGTTGTACCGGCGTTCCTTCGGGTAGGCGCCTTTCGGTTGCTTCTCCTCCGAGAGACTTCCGACCACGATATACGACTGGTACTGCGCCGCGAGATCACGGAACTGCTGGTGCTGGCGGCGGCTGCTCTCGGCTCGCAGGAGATATGACCGCTGCTCGTCCTGGTTAAGATCGGCCATGATCGGGCTGGACGGCAGCTCCCGCAACTCGCGATTCAGGTACATTGTCCAGGGCGTCTCGGGCAGAACGGTCAGGTCCGGTGCGTCCCGGGCGGCGTCGGCGAGCAGCCCGAGATATGTCCGTCGCTTCTCGGTGGGGCCCGGGGCGTTGGGGTCATGGCCAACCGAGAGGGGGTAATCGCCCTGGAGGACGGCGACTCGAGGTCCCTCGATGGCCTCGCGGGCACCGAGTCGAACCTGCCCATAAATGATGGTCGCCCCCAGCACGGTCAGCATCACCACCGTCCCGATCGGCCCGACCCGCGGAGGCTTCGCCCTGCCACCTCGCCAGATCAGAATAGGCCGAAGCAGCAAGTCCACCAGCCAGCCGTTGACCATGGTGACCACGAACGTCACGCCGAACGCCCCCGCGACATCCGCGATCTGGATCACCGTCAGGAATCGGACCTGGCTGTGGCCCACCAGGAACCAGGGAAAGTTGAGAGGGCCCCGCGAGCGCATCAACTCCAGCGCGGTCCAGACAATCGGAAACGTGATTGCCACGCTCGACTGCCGCTTGCGGTACAGGTGGCGAACCGGCCACGCCCCCAATGGAAAGCAAGCCGCCAGGTAGAGTGAGCCCAGGAGATACCCGGGCGCGGTCGTCACACAAAGCCACCGGAGATGCGTCAGGAAGAAGCCTGCCCCGAGCAGGTAGCTGATGACGTAAACCCACCCCGGCCGACCCGCAATACAGACCGCAGTGAGCCAGGGCACAAACAGGACGTAACCCACCGGCCAGAACGACCGCGGCTCAAACATCGGCAGGCTCAGCAGATACGTCACCACCGCCAGCGCAACGATCGGCCAGCGGTTCACGATCTCGTATTGCCCGCCGATGAGCCGGACCGGCCGCGATTTCGCCTGTTCCCGCCGGTTCCGGCTGGGATGTCCTGCCTGTTCATACCGTCGTCGCTTCACTCAACTCATCCGCCCATGGAGCCTGTCGTCTCAGACCCGCTACCAGTCCAACGGAATGACGGGCAGGCAACACCCCACCCGGGCCGCCGGCGCGTGCCGCTCCCGCACCAGCAATCCATTCGCTCGCGCCAGACCGAACGGATCGCCCGAACCCTGCCAGGGCGTCGGGGCAGCTTGCCACCCGCCGGCCTCGTCACGGACCAGACGCCCCGGCACGTATTCCTTTCTTTCGCCCGCGGCGGGAAGCGGCTCGGTCAAGACCGCCCGGACATCCGGCGGCAACGAAACTGCCCGACCTTGCATCGCTGCCAGCGCCGCCTGCACGAACATCAGGAAGCACACAAAGCAGCTCACCGGGTTCCCCGGCAACCCGAAGACCACCTGGCCGGCGGGTCCGATCCCGAATACCATCGGCCTTCCCGGCTTGATCGCGACCTTCTGCACCTTGAATCGGACACCCGCGTCGGCCAGCACCGCCGGCACGTAATCGCGATCGCCCATCGAGACGCCGCCGCTGATGCACGCGACGTCGGCCGTCAACGCCTCGGCCACTTTGGCGGCCAACAGGGTCTTCGTATCGCCCGCCACGCCGAGGTCGATGACCTCACATCCCGCCTCGCGGGCCAGCCCCACCAGGCAGAGCCCGTTGCAATTACGAATCTGACCACCGACGGGTCGCTCGGCCACTGGTATGAGCTCATCACCCGTAACCACGATTGCCAGGCGGCAGCGGCGGTGAACCACGACCTCGGCCGCCCCCGCCGCCGCGGCAGCCGCGACCTGCGCCGGACCCAGCCTTACGCCCGCCTCCAGCACCACCTCGCCCGCCCGCACCTGACCTGCCCGGGCGTCCACGTATTGCCCCGGGCCCGGTGCCTGATCCGTGGTCATCCACTCACCGTCCGCCGACCGCTCCGTGTGCTCGACCTTGACCACCGCATCGGCACCCGGGGGCATCGGGGCACCGGTGTTGATCACAACCGCCTCCCCGGGACTCAATGCCTGCTCGGCAACCTGCCCGGCCAACAGCTCGCCCACGATTCGCAGCGTCGTCCGGCCGCCTGCACAGTCCGACGAGCGCACGGCAAACCCGTCCCTGATCGCTCTATCGAAAGGCGGGTAGTCGGTGTCCGTGACGACCGGCTCAGCTAACGTAAGTCCGCCGGCTTCAGCCAGTGGCAACCGGACGGAGGGGAGCGCACCCGCGTGTCGCGCAATGACCGACAGCGCGTCGGAAACGGTCGCTAGCGGGCCCTGTTCACCCATCAGCGGGCATTCTGTCAGATGCGCCGTGAGCCGTCAACGTAGCCGTTCGGATGCGATTCGTGCCATCGCCAGGCGGACGAGATCACATCGTCGATGTTCATCCATTGGGCCCGCCAACCGAGCCGGCTTTGAATCAGGCCGGCCTGGGCAATCAGTACCGGCGGATCACCCGGGCGGCGTGCCCCCTCTTCCACCGGGATGCTCCGGCCCGTAACGCGGCGGGCTGCCTCGACGATCTCACGCACACTGTAACCGGTGCCGGTGCCCACGTTGAACGCCGTTGCCCGCCCCGGTTCAATCGCCTCGACGGCCAGCCGGTGCGCCGCCGCCAGATCCTCCACGTGAATGTAATCGCGGATGCAGCTCCCGTCCGGCGTATCGTAGTCGGTTCCGAAGATCGTCACCTTCGACCGCCGGCCCAGCACCGCCTGCAGCACGATGGGAATCAGATGGGTCTCCGGATCGTGGTCCTCGCCGATCGTCGCGTCGCGGGCCGCCCCACTGGCGTTGAAGTAGCGCAGCGAGCACGATCCCAACCCCCACGCCGCCGCCGAATCCTCCAGCATCCACTCCACCGTCAGCTTCGATCGGCCGTAGGGGTTGATCGGCCCGGGCGGCGCGGTCTCGGGGATCGGCACCTGATCCGGTATTCCGTAAATGGCACAGCTCGAACTGAACACGAACCTCCCCACCCCCGCCTGCCGCAGGGCCTCCAGCAGCGCGATCGAGTTCGCCACGTTGTTCCGATAGTAGGCGAGCGGTTCCTGAACCGATTCGCCGACGTAGGCGAACGCGGCGAAATGCATTGCCGCGTCAGGCTCATTCGAGCTTAGCGCTGCCGCCAGCGCTGCCTGGTCACCCAGGTTGCCCTCAATCAGTTGAGCATCGGGATGAACTGCAGAGCGGTGACCCCTCGACAGATCGTCGTACACCACCACCCGGTGGCCGTGCTTGCACAGGTCCTTCACGCAATGGCTGCCGACGTACCCCGCACCGCCCGTCACGAAAACTCGCATACCTGTTGGTCTTCTCAATCCGTCACCACGTCCGCCAGGGCGGAAACGCTGATGACCGTGTGCCGAAAGACGAACACCCGCTGCCGGTTGAGGCGAATCCCGTCCCGGGCCGACTCGGCAACGTACTGATCGCGCGGGGCGTGGCCCTCGTCGCCGTTGTGCACGTCGGCCTCGGTCAGCCAGAAGCCGTCCGCGTTGTAAGAGGCCAGTCGTCCGAGGTAGATCGTCGGACCGGCGGTGTCCAGCACGACCTCACGCCCCACCAGGCTGTCCAGTGTCTCGGCCAATCCGCCGCTCCCGCCGCTTGTCTGCCTTGAATCGGCCACTCAACCGCGTATGGTAGGCTTGAGTCACATGTAATGTCCAGTGCCCCGACAAATGGTCAAGACTCATGTATCGGTTCTGGTTTTGCCTTGGATTGCTGGTCATTACCGGCCTGGTCGTCCGCGTCGTCATCTCCCGCCGCCGGCGGACGCGGACCCTGCTCAGCCTGGCCACTGAGCTCCACCTGAGCTTCTCTCCCGAGGATCTGATTGACGTCCAGGACCGCTACCACAACCTGGACATGATCCGCCGGGGGCACAGCCGCCACGCGTGCAACATTCTCTACGGACGCGCGGACGCGGGACTGGTAACGGTTTTCTGCTACCACTATGACCTCGGGTTTGGCGCGCACCAGGTGAGCCGGGATTGGTGGTTCGCGGTGTTGGAAACGCCCGGCGTGCATAAGCACTGGCGAGCGGTCCCGGCCGGTGCGTCCACCCTGACCAGCCCGGTCCGGATTGACGTGTTTGACCTCCAGGCGGACCACCGGGACACGCTGTCGCAACTGACTGACGCCGGCATCGAGCGCGTGCTTGAGGCCGCTCCCGCCGATTACCACTGGGAGGTGCGCGGCCCGCTGGTCGCCGTCGCCACACCCTTCGATCCCGCGCCCGAGACCCCGCGCCGACTACTCATCACCGCCTGCGACCTGGCCCGCATCCTCGCACACGCATTACCCGGGCAGCGCGAAGCGAAACCGGCCGCCAGTGGTGCGAACGAATCTGGGCGGTGATGGCCGCTGCGGCGCCTACCAGGTCAAGGGCCCAAGTGTGTCTTCCAGAACGTGATCTGCCGGGTGGTGGATTCCGTCCCGGCGTTGCCCTCGCTCCGGTAGCGTCGGACGACGTTATCGACGCCGAGGTGATCCAAGGCGTCGGCATCGATCCTGGCACAGACGGCGCGGAGGTCATCGAGGGGCAAATCGGCCAACTCGCAGCCGCGTTCTTCACATTGGGCGACTAGGCGCCCGACGTGCTGGTGGGCCTGGCGGAAGGGCACGCCCTTGCCGACCAGGTACTCGGCCAGGATCGTCGCGTCGAGGAAGCCTCGCTCGGCGGCGGCCCGCAGCCGATCGGTGTTGAATACCGTATTGCGCACGACGGCGGCGGCGATCTCAAGCGAGGCCTTGAGCGTGTCGTGGGCGCTGAACAGGTGGATCTTGTCCTCCTGCAGGTCGCGGTTGTAGGCCTGGGGCAGGCCCTTGGTCAGCGTGAGCATGCCGGTAAGGGCGGCGTGGATTCGGCCCGTCTTTCCGCGGATCAACTCGAGCACATCGGGGTTCTTCTTCTGCGGCATCATCGACGAGCCGGTGCAGAACGCATCGGCAATGGTGATGAAGTGGAATTCCTGAGAGGCGTACAGGATCCAATCCTCGGCCAGGCGCGACAGGTGCCCGGCACAGATGGCGGCGGCGGCGAGGAACTCGCTGACGAAGTCGCGATCGCTGGTGGCGTCGATGCTGTTGCGGGTGATGGCGGGGAACCCGAGGCGGCGGGCGACGGCCTGGCGGTCGATCGGCAGCGTGGAGCCAGCCAGGGCCCCGGACCCGAGCGGGCAAACGTCCACCCGCTTGCGGGCGTCGGCAAACCGCTCCCGGTCGCGCTCGAACTGCTCGACGTAGGCCAGCAGGTAAGCCCCGGCGGTGATGGGTTGAGCGCGCTGGAGGTGGGTGTAAGAGGGCATTACCGAGCCCGCGTAGCGCTCGGCCGAGCCCACCAGCGCCCGCTGCAGATCCGCGAGCAAAGGCACGACCTCGAGGTCTATCGCGTCGCGGGTGTAGAGCCGCAGGTCCAGGGCCACCTGGTCGTTGCGGGATCGGGCGGTATGGATGCGCATGCCCGGCTCACCGATTCTCCCGGTCAGGGCCGCCTCGATGGCCATGTGGACGTCTTCGCAGGCCGGGTCCCACTTGAACTTGCCGGCGCTGATCTCCTTCTCGATCTCCTTGAGCCCCCGTTTGATCGTCCGGCAGTCGGCCTTACCGATCAGCCCGACCTCGGCCAGCATCTCAACATGCGCGACGCTGCCGGCAATATCGTATTTCCACAGGCGTTGATCGACCGAGAGGCTCTCGACGTACTTCTCCGTCAGGGCATGGGCGTTCTGGGAGAATCTGGCCTGCCAGCTCTTGGGTGTCGGTGTGCTCATGACCTTATTCTCCGTTGTTCCCGGGTATTGATGGCCGGATCGTATGCAGATGGGGGTTAGTGGTCAAACCCGCGCCGGGGTGCGGTCTCGGGGACGAGGTGGGCGTATAATGGGTCGATGCAGTTCTTGATCGCTCAGAGATGCATACCCGCGCTGTTCTTGTCTCTGTCGGTGCCCGGGGCGGCGGGGGAGGGCGGCCAGGCGCTTCCGATTGACCGGGCCCGGGAGGCGGCGCTGCTTCAGGTGACGGGCACCGGTTTCTCGATCAAGCGGACCCCACATTTCATCGTTGCCTGTGACACCGAGGGTTCGCTGACCAGCGCGCTGACCAACCGCATTGAACAGACCTATCACATGGTCTACCGTTTCTGCGAGATGAACGGGATCGCCGCCCGCCGTCACGATCACCGGCTGGAGGTGTTGTTCTTCGATAAGCGGGCCCCGTACGATCGGTACGCGGCGAGCCATCGGTTCCCGTCGGCGGGCACCTACGGCGTCTACTTCGAGTCGACGAACCGCTCGGCGTTCTTCAACGTCGCCAATGACCAGCAGTTGATCCAATTCAATGCCGACCTCGCGGCGGCCCATGCCAATATCGACGATCTCGTGCGGACCATGGACAGCATCAGGAGCGATCAGGCGCACGTGGAGATCCAGTTCGCCGACGGCCGGCGCATCGCGGGGACCAAGGCGCAGGTCGCCAGACAGCTCGCAAAGGAGATCGAATCGGGGCGTGAGGAGTTGGAGACCCTCGACCGCCGGCGCAAGGCCTACATCGATCACATCAACCGTATGGTGATCCAGCACGAGACAGCGCACCAGGTTTTCTTCAACGCCGGGGTCCACGTCCGCGGGGCGAGCAATCCGAAGTGGCTGGTCGAGGGCCTGGCTTGCCTGTTTGAAACGCCGCCCGGGCCGGCGGGAACGGGGTTCACGGTGGTCAATCAGCTCCGGCTGCGGGATTTCCGATCGGCGGTTGCGGGGGGCTCGAAGAAGCGCCGGCTGACCTGGCAGGATTACGGGCAGGCGACGGTGGCGGGTCGGCTGCCGTCGCCGCAACGGCTTATCGCTGAGCCACGTCTGTTCGATGGACCTGCTGAAGACAGCGTGGCCTCCTATGCGACGGCGTGGGCCCTGACGCATTTCCTGCAGCGGACGCGGCGGGCTCAACTGGCGGGGTACCTCAGGGCGGTGAGCTCGCGGCAGCCGGACTGTGACCTGACCCCGGCCCAGGAACTGGCGCTCTTCGAGGCCCACTTCGGCCCGATTGACCAGACCTTCCTCAAGCGGTTCAGCGGGTACATCCTCTGGCTCAAGTGTCATGGGCCGGAGGGCGGGTTCTGAAACCGCCCTCGCCCGTTTCAGTGTTCGGCGGAGGGCATCCCGAAACTTGCCCTGCCCATCGCCTCCGGAGGATCGTATAATACGCAGCGCGAGGATTAGTGCGGGCGGCCGCGTGGATTCCAGTCTTGGCGAAGATGGCGTGTGCCGCCGGATCTCAGGAGTGAAGAACCGATGAAACCGAGGATCCTGCTGCGTGTGTCCTTGGCCACGCTGCTCTGGGGTGGCACGTTGACGATGATCGGCTGTGGTGACATGGTCCGCCAATCGATCAGGGATGGCCTGTTCAACTACGTTGCAGGCAGCGTGAGCCGCGGTTTTGACGCGGCCCTGTTCGGCGATTTCATCACCAACGTGTTCACCGGGGGCTTCGGCAGCGGGAACACCGGCATGCGGGGCATCTGACGTCCGCCTCCCTGATCGCCGCCGCCGGGCATCATTCGAATACGGTGGCGTCGGTCTCAGGTGCGGGTCGGGACGGTCCGCCGGACTCGGGACGCCTCGAAGGTCGTGCACCCGGAACTCTCGTCTCCTCCGGCGTGTCGGTGATGCGGATCGTCCCGCCGCGACGGTCAAAACACTCAAAGACGTGCTGGTCCAGGACAAGATTCCCGTCGGCGCGAATCACGATGCGGCGGGATGTCTCCTCTTCGAGCTGGTGCAGCAACGCACGCTTGCGGTTCTGCAACTGGAATGACACCGCCGGCGAGACGCGCACCTCCACCGTCTCGACCTGCTTGTGATGCGTCGCCAGACGAAGCAGGCGCATGATGTCCAGCGTTATCGACTCGGGGTTCTTGACCAGCCCGGAGCCGCCGCAGTGGGGGCAGTCCTGGTAAATGCTCCGCTTGATTGAGGGCCGCATCCGCTGACGCGTCATTTCGATGATCCCGAACTGACTCATCCGCAGGCACTTGGCACGCTCCTTGTGCTTTCTCAAGGCGTCCCGCAAGGCCCGTTCGATACCGCGCTGGTGCTTCTGCCCCTGCATGTCGATGAAATCGCAAAGGATCAATCCCCCCAGGTCCCGCAGCCGCAGTTGTCTCGCGATTTCTTCGGCCGCCTCCATATTGATCCGATACGCGGTTTCCTCCGCGTTATCGAGGTCGCGGTACCGCCCGCTGTTGACGTCGATCGCCACCAGCGCCTCAGTGGAATCAATGACCAGCGAACCGCCGGACCGCAGCGGTACGTGCCGGGCGTTGATCCGTTCGATCTCGGCCTCGATATCGTACTTGTGGAATAGCGGTTCGTGGTCGGCGTAGACTTCTACCGGAGCAGTGCTGCGGGGCATGGCAATGGCCAGGAAGTCGCGCACCTTCTGGGCAGTGGCTTCGTCATCCACGATGATCCTGCTGAAGTCCGACGCATAAACGTCGCGGATGGTCCGGATGACCAGGTCGGATTCCTGATAGAGTTCGCACGGGGCCCGTTCGCTCTTGATCCGTTGGGCGACAAGCTTCCACAGGCGTTGCAGATACATGTGGTCGCGCTGCAGGTCACGCCTGGTCTTGTCCAGGCCCGCGGTGCGAAGGATGAACCCCATGTCCCGGGGCAGATTCAGCTCCTCCAGGACCTGCCGCATCTTGCGACGTGCCTCCTCGTCCTCGATTTTCCGCGACACGCCGAGCCGATTCATCCCCGGCATCATGACCAGGTAGCGTCCGGGTATCGAAATGTAGGTGGTCAAGGTCGGCCCCTTGGTGCCGATTCCCTCCTTGATGATCTGAACGAGGACCTCCTGGCCGCGGCGGAGGCATCTCTGGATCGGGGGGCGGTCGCGGCGGGGGGTCTTTCGACCGACCTCCTCGATCTGCCCGCCGCCATCCGGGAAGTATTGGGGCTGGAGGTCGGAGATGTGCAGGAACCCGTTCTTGGGAAGCCCGAAGTCGATGAAGGCCGCCTGAATGCTCGGTTCAACGTTTACTATGCGGCCCTTGTAGATGTTCCCGACGTGCGACTCGGAACTGGCCCGCTCGATGAAGAGTTCCTCGAGACGTTCCTGGTGAATGATGGCGATGCGGCATTCCTCGCCCTCGGCCACGTTGATGAGCATGATCCGGCCGCTGGCGTCGGTATCGGCCGCGGCGGCCGTTGGGGAGGACTTGGCCTGAGTCGATGCGGCCCTCCTCCGGCGCTTGGTTTTCGGCGCCGACTTGCGCTGCGGCGTGGCCCCTTCGCCTCTGGCGGCGGGCGGGGGTGTCTCCCGCTGGGGAGTCTCCTTGGCGTCCTTCTCGCTGGCTGCGGCTTCCTGGGTCCGAAGGGCGGGGGCCCGGCTCCGCGAGACCCGCCGACGCTTGCGCCGTTTGCCCTTGGCATCCGTAGCCTCTGATGCCGTCTTGGCGGTCTCGGGGGCGGGGCCCGCTGCGGGGGGCGCATCGGCGGCTTTCGCCCCCGGGGATGCCTCTGCGTCGCGCTTGGGGACCTCAGCTTTGGGTTGGGAAGACTTGCGTGAGCGACGCGCCGTTTCCTTCTCATCCACCGCCGCTGCGGCGGCGGTTCCCTGGGCCACGCCGCTGCCGGCCTTCTTCCGGGAATTCCTCCTGCTCCGTCGCGATCGGCGTTTTCTGGGCCCTCCGGCTTTGTTCTGCTCTTCTTGTGCTTCGGTCATTGCTACCTGCTCTTGGGACGTCCGTGTCAATCCGAGCGGCAGGTGCGAGGGACAGTCCGCAGATCCGATCGTTCGTGATCATTCTTGCATCGAGCGTCCCGGGCTTCTCGGGCTTTCCCCAGCCAGTGGACGGCGGTTCTCACCACGCGGTGTTGCCACTCGTCCGGCGCGAGCCCGATGGCGGACAACAGCTCCGCGGGGCGGGCCGACCCGGCAGGGGTGACCCGGAGCGTCCATCGGAGCATCCCTTCGCGGATCGAGGCGTCCACCAGGTACGTCCGCAGGTCGATTGTTCTGGCCGGCCTGTTTCCCGGGTCGTTGCGTTCGATACGCCACGTCTCGGCCGCCAAGAGTCGCTTCACAGCCTCGGCTACGGAGCCTGCGTTCTCGGGCGGGATGGGCACGGCATATTCAACCCGGTCGGCCTGGGGTACGCGCCCGTCGTCGGGGACCCAAGCTTCGGTCAGGGTCAGGCCGGCAGGCATCTGCCTGGCCAGCCGGCCGAGAACGACGGTCGCTTCCATCGGTTCGCGTAGCTCGATTGCCAGCACCTCGGCTTGGCTTGCCACGCCCACCGGGCGCGGCAACGGCAGCGACAAGCTCGGCCTCGGATTGAATCCTTCAGAGAATCTGATCGGCACTTGTGCCCGCGATAACGCCCGCTCGAACAGACGCATGGTGTCGTGATGCGAGATGAATCTGAGATCACCCTCAATCACGAAGCGGACTGCCACCTTGTACCGCAACTCGTTTTTCCGGTTCCTCTGTTGAAATATCGGTTTCTTACGTCTCGTTCTCCGCCGGCATCGCAACGCACGAGCCGGCCCTGATTATCGTCAACACCACCCTCGGCTGGTGGGATGTTCTGTCCGGGCCCGCGGCGGCCGTCAAAGGAGCTCCGGCGAGATCTTCCGCGTCTCATCCCGCAGGTAATTGGTCACCTGTCGATCCGTATCGAACGTCAGGGTACGCTTGGCTACGCGAGCGGCGTGGGCGACCGACGTCGAGCGGATAGTCTTTTTGATCTCCGGGATGTCGTTGGGCGCCATCGAGAGCTGGCAGAGCCCGATACCGAGCAGAAACAGTACATACATTGGCTCGCCGGCCATCTCACCGCACAGACTGCATTCCACCTGGGCCCGGGTCGCGCTGCGCACGATGTCCCGCAGCATCCGAAGCACCGCCGGGTGAGATGCCGTGTACAAGGATGCCACCCGCTCGTTCCCCCGGTCCACCGCCAGGGTATACTGAACCAGGTCGTTCGTCCCGATACTGATGAAGTCCACCTCCCGCAGAAGCTCCTTGATCTGGATGGCTGCGGCGGGGGTCTCAATCATTATACCAATCGGGATGTCCTGCCTGAAGGGCACGCCCATCTCCTCGAGGTCCTCCATCGCGTCACGGAGCACGATCTTGGCCTGCCTCAGCTCCATCAGCCCCGAGATGAGCGGAAACATGATCCGGACATCTCCCTCGGCGGAGGCCCGGAGAATTGCCCGCAACTGCACCTTGAAGAGCTCGAGGTTCTGGAGGCAGTAGCGGATCGACCGCAGGCCGAGGAAGGGGTTCCGCTCCGGCTCCCGCGACTGGGACTGCGTATACTTGTCGGCACCGAGGTCGAGCGTGCGGATGGTTACCGGTTTCTCACCAACCGCCTTAATAACCGAGTGATAGGCCTGGTAGTGCTCCTCCTCGGTGGGCTCGGCTTCACTGCGCAGGTACAGGAACTCCGTCCGGTAGAGCCCGATCCCTTCCGTGCCCTTTTCCACCGAGGTCTTCGCCTCGTAGGGAAACTCGATGTTGCTGAGCAGGGTCGCCCGGACGCCGTCCTGGGTCACTGCAGGCTTGTCCCGGAGTTCGATCAGGCCGGTGACAAAGGCATGCATCCGTTGCTCTTCGGCCCGGTACTCGGTAAGCATTTCGTTGTCCGGCCGGATGACGACCAACCCCTTCGTCCCGTCCAGGATGATGGTGTCGCTTCCCGAGACCTCCGCCGAGACATCTTTCAGGCCCATGACGGCCGGGATTCCCATCGATCGGACCACGATGGCGGCGTGGGACGTGAGCCCGCCGGCGTCCATCGCCACCGCGATCACCTTGGTCCGGCCCAGGTTCGCGATCTGGGACGCCGTCAGATCATGGGCGACAAGAATCACGGGGTCTGTCAGGTGGGCTAGGTTCTCCCCGCCCTGGCCGATCAGTTGCCGGAGCAGCCGCCGCTCGATGTCCTGCACGTCTCGGACCCGCTCCCGGAGGATGTGGTCCTGCATGTTCAGGAAACGCCGCTGATATCCTCGAAGGACTTCCCGAGCGGCAAAGGCGGCGGCGTAGTGTCGCTCGGTGATCAAGGCGGCGATCTGATCGCGGAGGCGAGCCTGGCTGAGCACACCGTGGTGGAAGTCAAAGATGGCAGCGATGTCAGCCCCGAGTTGCCGGGCCATCGTTGTCCGCAGGGTGTTGATTTCGGCCAACGAAGCTTCGAACCCCTGGGCCAGCCGCTCGAGCTCAGCCGGGATCTCCTCGTCGCGGACGGTCTTGTGGGCAATGCGGTACTCCTCCGCGTCCAGCACGACGGCGTTGGCGATGGCCACGCCGGGAGAGACTCCGATTCCTTTTTTGATCTCCATAGCTTGTGTTTCTCGAGCTACCCCTGCGCCGGCGTCCCTCGACCGCCGGGGACACGGCATCCATCAAGGGGTCACTCCTCGCCAAATCCGCTCTTGAGCAGCGCTGTCAGGGCGTCGACCGCCCCCGGGGCATCAGGGCCGTCAGCCTGGATCTCCAGTTCGGTACCCCGGGTGGCTTCCAGCAGCATCAGCTCCATAGGGTTCTTGCCGTCGACCGCACGACCACTTCTCTTGACCAGGATCCGCGACTGAAACTGGCTTGCCAGGTCCACAAACCGCATGACCGGGCGCATGTGCAACCCCAGGCAGTTCCGAACCGTTACGGTCCGAGCTGCGTGGCCCAACGTGTTATCGGTCTGCTCTCCGGGCCCCTGGGACGGATGCAACCCGTCAGGGTGGTGGATGGGATCATGGCAATTCATCGCGTCATCCACCGGGAAGTTCGTCCGCTTCCCGAATCAACTCGTTGATTTCCTCCTTAGTTGACGCCTGGCGGAGGAACCGGCGAAAAGTGTCCCGCTGGAGGTGCCGGAAAACGTTCTCCATCGACGCCAGGTGCTGATCCGGGTTGTCCGGGGGGCTGAGCAGCAAAACGACGATGTAAACGGGCGCCCGATCCAGAGCCGCAAAATCCACACCGACGCTCGACCGGCCGATCGTCGCGGCGATGTTCTTGATTGCGGAATGCTTGACGTGGGGGACGCCCACTCCTTTGCCGAACCCGGTGCTGCCCTGGTTCTCCCGCTGGATCACCGCCCGGCTGACGGACGTCGCCTGTTCCTCATCGAGCCCGATGCAGTTCGCCAGCGCCTGGACCAACTCCCGGATCACACCGTTACGGTCCGTGGCCTGGAGTTCCGGGATGACCGCGTCGGCCACAAAGAAATCACACAACTTCATCTCATCGCACCTTAAGGGAGGCAAAGGGGCACCACGCCTCGCACGGAGTTCTATTCGGGTTCCTCCGCTTTCTGACCCGTCTTGGCCGGGTGCTTGCGATTGCGCCGCTTTTCCTTGTGCTTGGTCAACTGGCGCTCCAGCTTATCGACGACCAGATCTATCGCCTCGTGGATGCTCTGCGCATCCACCTGTGCCACGAACGTGTTCTTATGATCGGCCCGAACCACGACCTCGACCCGGTGCTGGCTCGACTCCTGGCCGAGAACCACATCGATGCTCTCGATCCGGTCATAGAAACGAGCGAGTTTGCCTGCCTTGTCTTCCGCATACTGCCGCATCGCATCCGTCGTTTCGACGTGGCGATCCGTAACGGAAACCCGCACGGGTAGACCTCCTTATCACGTGTGCCCCGCCGGCGCCCGCCGAGAACCAAGCAGTGGTGACGCCAACACCACGCCCGGGTCGCCGTTTCGCCGGGCTTGTCGTCCTTCCCCGGTGCGTTGCTGCTGCTTTCCCGGCACCGTCTCGCCAGGGCGCGACATGCCCCTTAGCCGAACTGCGGCAAAACATTGCGACCTGGCCTCACGGCCCGCTGGATCGACTGTAAGGGATGGCTCAGTCCCCGTCAATACCGCATCGCCGACGGGGGCGAGCGGCGAACCCGGTTTGCAAAGGACCTGGCCCGGCGCTAGGATAGGCCGGAGTGTACCAGGTCTATTCGCTACAATGCCCAGGTCGGCCCCGTTGGGCGCTGGTTGCATGTGCATTGTTGCTTCTGCTCACGGTCGGCATGGCGGCGGCCCTAATTCAGCGACGGACTCGGGCCCGTGAGATTGCCCTCGGCCGAAGCGCTGCATACCCGGCCGGGGGTTTGCGGGCTTGCCTGCCTCTTGGGTGGACGCCGATTGAGGCGGACGAACTACCGGTGGGCGGTGTTGCGGGTGTGGAGAGACCGCCGGCAGGGGGGCCTGCGAGCCGACTCTTCCTGTTTCGCGGCATTCCGCGGGTGCTCGGACTCCCCTCTTCCGAGTGCCTCTCGGCGGTGGTTCAGATCGCCCAATCCCTGAGTGGGGGCGTGCCGGTCGGGGCCCAACCACGTGGTCCGGCGCGGGTCGGCTCCTTGCCGGGCTGGACGGTGGCCACCGGGACGAGTGTGGGAGCGGCGCTTCTCGGAGCCAAGTGGAGGTACTGTCTTGGACGGGCGGCAATCGGGCCCGGTGGTGAAATCGTGGGCCTGATTCTGCACTTGCCTCGGCCACCCAGGCGCGACGACGAGTATCTGCTCGACGAGGTCAGCCAGCGGATGGATCTCATCAGTGCATCGTTGGCCGACGATCCGCGAGCATTGATGATGGCCGCGGGTATCACCTTCGAGCCCCCGCCCGAGGCCCGGTTCGTGGCCAACGCGAACAAGAGTCTGCCCCGGATCCGCATGATGGGCGGCCAGGGGCTCACCTGCTGGTTCCTGGACGTCCATCGCGTGCCCCTGATCGGGGAGCGAAGTCCCGCCGCGCTGGTCGAGGATCATGTCCTGGCGGTCTTGCAGGACGCCCGTTTGCCCGGGCCGATCGAGACCACAGAAATCGGGAAGCGACAGGTCGCCCGCATCCACTTCTCCGTCCCACTGAGTCCTGACCCGAGCGTTTACGTTCTGGCTGCCCGCACCGACGATCACACCGGGCTCCTGCTGGTCGGTCGCCATGAAGTGGACGCAGCTCCGATTCTCCTCAATCTGTGCCGGTCGATCGTCGCCTCGGCGTCCGTCGCTCCGTACGGGGAGCTCATCGATATCACCCGGGCTCAGGAGACAGCGCGGAAATGGCTCAGCCAGATTGCTGACGAGGGGCTTGCCCGTGCCTGGGGTCCGCTCGACGGAGGTGAGCTGGTGTACACAATCCGGTCGCCGGCCATCGCCCTCGGACGCGAGGTCCGTACTTATCGGAAACGACCTGAGCACGGGACCGATTGGTGGAGCATCGTATCGAAGTGGGAGTTCGCCTTCCCGCAAGGCGTTTCGCGGGACAGCGCCGAGAAGTGGCTGATCCGCGACGACGGGGCGAAGCACGCCGGATCCTTCCAGAGGAATGTGGGCGGCCAACCTGAAACCACGTATGCCGAGCAACGGCTCGACCGCATTGAACAGGTGGACCGCGAGCTTCATGTAGTCAGTGGTGGCGAGGTAATCAGCCGAGATGGCGGCGTATCCGTGGACGATACCTTTGCCTGTGAGCCGGTCCTGATCAGGGCGGGTGCCCATGTCGCGCGGGATCCGCAGCGATCCCCCGCGGTCTTCAGTATCACCGAGACATACACGCGGACCACCTCCTATTGGCTCCTGGTGCCGATCGGCCCGGCCGAATTACCGGGGCCTCGATCGGGAGAATCGGCCCCGGCCGTACTCCTGCAGCGGGATTACGATCCGTCACCCATCATCTTGTACTACGACCAGGCGGACCGTCCGTTGGCCGTCAGGTTCGGCAACGGCCAGTGGAGCGAGCTGGCCCAACGGGCCGCCGAGCAGGTGCCCGGCGTCTCCTCGGCCCGCGCTGGGCCCTGAGCGGCGGTGTAATCCGGTGCCCCGGGCGCTTCACGAAGCGTTGGGGCTGACGACCGAGAGCGGGAGGCAGCCATGAGCTGTCGCTTTCATTCGCTTGCTGGCCGTTCGGGGCTCGTGGGCTGGATCGTGCTCGCGTCGATCATGGCCGGTTCGCCGCTTGTTCGTGGCCAGACCGACACGCCTTCGGGGCGCCTGACCACCGAGGCCGCCAGGGGCGAGCTTGCTGAACGATACGTTGACGGGAGTTTCGGCTTCGCCGTCAGGCCACCCGCCGGCTGTGCCACCCTTCGGGAGCAACGACTCGTGGGTGCCGCGGAGGTTGAACCGGTTCGGTTCGTCCACCCCGATTACCGGTGGTCGCTGGCGGTCCGCCGGTCGAAGACGCCCCGGCCGCTCGATACCGAAATGATAATTAAGAGCATCACCGAGGGAATCAGCGAGAAGTGTCCTGATGTGAAGGTCATTTTCGGGAAGCAGGCTCGGATCGCTTCGCGTCAGGGAGTTCGCTACGCCTCCACGCTTACCGTCGCGGGCGTCCCCGTGCTTCATCAGCAGGCGGTGGTTCGGACCGGGCCGACCGAGTACTCCGCCCTGATCTTCGTCACCCCGCAGAGTGACCGCGAGGTGGCGATGACCCTGTTCGACCGCGTTGTCAACAGCTTCGAAGTGCTCCGCTCGGAGGAGAAGGAGAAGCAGCTAGGCGAGGCGCTGGCCCGGGGGACGGCCCTGCTGCGATCGGTGGCGGCGGGAGAAATCGACCTGGCAAGGAGCACGAGGGGTGAAACCTTCCTGCGCTGCATCGTCGAAGGAAAGGACGTCGGTTTCATCCAGATTCGCGAGGAGGCAACGACTCAGGGCTACCGCAAGGGCGTCGCGGTGTCCAAATGGCTCTGGCTGTTCATGCCCGACGGAAGCATCACGCACATGCGGCATGGAATGTTTCTGGCCAACGACCTGTCCCATGAGAAATGGGAGAGCCGGCGCCTGATCCTTACCCCATCGCAGGAGGACGTCGGCCGTCAGGCCATCCTCGACGTGGAAAGCGCCGTCCGGCAGGACGACAAACTGCTGATCACCTACACGGCCCAGCCCAATGCCCCGCGGTTGACCGAGAAAGTCATCGCGGTCGAGCCTTCATACGCCTCGGCGCCCTGGGAAGTCCTGCTGCCCCGGCTCGTCGATCTGAACAAGTCGGAGCTGTATGCCTTCCTCTTGTACGACAATGGCAGGCGAGGACCGGCGGTGCGGGCGTTCCGAGTCGCCGGGCAGAAGAACCTTCGTTTCGGCGACCGAATCGTGTCCGCCGTAAAGATCGAGGACAGCGAGGGCCTGGTCCCCCCGATCCACGACATGTACGTGGACAAGACGGGACGCGTCCTCCGCGTGGTGCTCCGCGTGGAGGCAAGTCCCATGGAGATGGTGGCGACCACGCGAGAGCACATCGAGCGGTTATACGGGGACCGGCTGAAAGAAACGCAGGCCCTGCTGCAGAAGCATCCGGTCCGGGAGCCTTTGCCACCGTAGCAGGAAAAGGCGACGTTGCGTTTCTTGGCCGGCCGCCGTTGGCTTCCCCGGCCCGCGGGAGAACGTCTCCAGTCGGTGGTTTCTTCCGTGTCGGGCAGGAAGTGATTTCGCTGAGCAGGGCCCGGTGTCATCCTCTAACACAGTAATGCCCGCCAGGCGCGGGTGCATGACACTTTGGGCGGCTTGTTGGAAAGCGCCGCCCCCAGGTGTTTC
>CAZOIA010000044.1:0-31640 GCA_964579675.1 uncultured Planctomycetales bacterium
TGCATGACAGTTCCGAAGGTCCCCGCCGGAACTGTCATGCACCCACCGCTGAAGGTGTTCCGGGGCGTGTCTTGTCAGGCCCCTGCGGGGTCTGGTAGAATAGTAACGTGACCCCACAACCTGCAAACCACCGGTTGAGGACCGGTGCCAAAGGGAGGTCTGGGGCTGGGGTCCAACCTCAGGTGTTGCCGACTTATCCGCACGCGCTTTTGCGCGTAGGTTGGCTCGTGAGCGGGTGAGGGGCCGGCCGGGGGAAAGCTGGGAAGATGCGCACGTCACCCATATTGGCTACGGTTGCGGTCGTCCTGTTGTTTACGGGTGGCACCGCCCGGGCGGATCTGTATCCGATCGCGGAGATCCACGATGCCGTGGGCGATCCGCATCAGCTTACCATTACCGACACCACCACCGATGTGCCGTTCAGCTTCGACGTCATCCTGACGCTCCCCTTCAATACCGTCAGCGCCCAGATGAAAGTGCAGGCGCTGGATGGCTCGGGCATCTTTGAACTGACGAGCCGGAGCTTTGATGCAGCCGAAGGCTGGTCTACGTCTGCGGCTTTGCCTTTTTACGCGCCGGATGACCTGACCGGTTCGCCGGGCGGCATTTCTTCACAGGATATCGGGACCCTGGCCAGCGACGTGATGAACGGTATCCCGGCGGGAACGGTAAGACTGATGACCGTCGATGCGCTGGTGAAGGCCGGCACGCCGGACGGGACATACCGCCTTAACCTCGGCGCGATCACCATCGGCAACACGCTGTTCCAGGAAATCCCAGGCGTCCCGGGTCAGGACTACCGAGTCACGGTCATACCTGCGCCGGCGGCGGCACCGCTTGCCCTGTTGGGGCTCGGCGTGATTGCCGGGCTCCGACGGCGGCTATCATAACACGCCCCTCAAAGAGCTAGCCTGGATTATTCACCACGGAGGCACAAAGGTCACGGAGACAAGAAGTCGGGTGCAATCCTTCTGGGTCGAGGTTTCGACAGGGTGTTGAGGACCATGTCGAAACCCCAGGCCTCGATTTCGGCTGGTCTCATTGTCTTCTCCGTGTCTCCGTGCCTTCGTGGTGAGTAATCCGGGTTAATCAAAGTAGTACGGGTACTTCCGGGCGTGGGGCTTGCGGCGCTGATAGGCCCGGGCCAGTTCGAGGAAGATCTCCAGGTCACGGTCGAGGTTCGTGTTGATGCCGTCGAAGTAGCAGATGCGGATGGGCAGGTCGTCGTGGGCAGCGCTGACGGCCGGGTAGACCGCTTCGCAGATGATGCCGTTCATGCACGTGAACGGGCTGATGTCGATGATGCCGTCGGCGCCCTTGCGGTGGAGGTAGATGGCCTTGCCCACGCTGAGCACCATTTCGCCAAGTGAGCCCTCCGGGGGCAGGTAGGGTTCGCAGGCCGTGAGCACCTCGCGGATGTCGTGGGGCTCCTCATAGCCTTGGAGATCGTCAAGCACTGGGGCGAGCAGGGCCTGTTCGTAGCGGTGCTGGACGTGGGTCTTGAGCTTGAGCTTGAGCAGGTCGGTGTTGAGCCGGCCCCTCTCGCGGATAGTCGTGTCCTCCTGCGACCAGTTGACGTACCACACCCACTCTGCGATGTCGGAGATCCAGCATTCGCCGCCGTGGTTCTCGATCTTGCGGGCAACATCGTCGTTGCTGAAGGTATTGAGGCGGCAGAATATCTCGCCGACGAGGCCGATGAGCGGTCGGCCGCGGGTGTACCGGGCGGGGATGCTGCGGAAGCGATCCCGCATCTGCTCGACCCGTTGGACCAACTGGCGGAGCCTGTGCCTGGGCTTGAGGCCGGGCCTGGCCAGGACCTCCCCGAAGTCCGCGACGGCTTGCTCGAATGCCGCATCGGCGTCCCCGCGGTTGGTCTCGTAGGGCCTGGTCTTGAGCAGGAATCTCAGCGCGATGTCGCCGGCCACGACGGCCAGCCACATCGACCGGGTGAGCTCCAGGGCATTCTCGCCGATGCCGTCATATCCGTTTCTGCTCGTGGGCGAGACGACCATCACGTCGCCGTAGCCCATCTCGTGGAGCTGCTGCCGGAGATACGGTGCGTATTGACCGAAGCGGCAGGGCCCATGAGCGGTGAACATGAGAAACGCAGTCTTGCCCGGCTCGAAGCCCGGCCGGCGGCAGAGTTTGAGGAAGTCGCCGAGGGTGACCTTGTGCGGGAGGCACTCTTCCCCGCCGCTGTGCAAGCCGGCCAGTTCTAGGGTTTCGGGGTCGGAATCGGGGGCCGGCTCGGCGTCGATGCCGACTGAGCGGAAGGCGGCGGCCGCGAGGCGGCAACCGGCATACGCCATTTGCGGGATATAGAGGGTTCGACCCTTGAGGCTTTGTCTGCTTGCTTGCTCTTGCCTTTTCGCCACCATCTGAGGATCCCCTTGCTGTCGAGATACGCCTCGCACCGGGTCATGATGCCGGCATCGTTGGCGTGGGCGTCGAACTGGAGGGTCAGGAACGGCTTGCCGCCGGACGCCGCCCGAACGAACCCTTTCACGAACGAGTCGGGCCCGCACTTGAAGTTCGTGATGTAGATGATGTGCAGGTTCGGGTGCTCGCCGACGATCTTCGCCGCGGCCAGAATCCTGCGCCCAAGTTCCCAGTACATGTTGTCGTTGACGTCGCGAACGTCGATGCCATCGACGGGCAAAGCGTCGAGGGGCAGCACGTTCACGCCGTAGTGGTCGCGCAGCTTCCTGGCCGTCGAGATGCTCACGCCCGGGTCGTGAATGTTGTAGGGCCGCCCGACGATGACCATGCCGCTCTCGCCCGTTTGCTGAAGGATTTCCATCGCGTCCCGGCCGGCGTCCAGATACGCCGAGCGGAATCGCCGGAGGGCGGCCAGGCCCGCCTGGAACGCGCGCCGGGCCACCTTCCGCGGGACACCCAGGTCGGCCACCGTTTCAACCAGCACCTTCCCCAGGTGCTCCGGGCCCTCGCGCAGCCGGAGGGTCGGGCAGAGGATCCGCTCCTGCCGCGAGCGAAACGCCGGCGCCTGGCGAATCACAAACGGCAGTGTCTGGCCCCACGGGCAGACGTGGCTCTCGTTATCCAGGAACATGGTCTCGGCCGAGAGGAGGTTCGGCAGCCAGATGTAATCGACGTTGCGGCTCACCAGGTCGGCCACGTGCCCGTGGGCGACGATGATCGGGAAGCAGGGCTCAGCCACGATGCAATCGGTCCCGAGCTGAACCGTCCTGCGGTTCGTCTCGTGGGAGATGACCACCTTCAGCCCGCAATCGCGGAAGAACCGCCGCCAGAGGGGGAGCAGATCGTAGCTGTACATGGCCATCGGTATGCCGATGGTGATCGCTGCCTCTTCGGGGTCTCCGTTGTCGTCCGCCCGCAACAGCTCCTGGCGGATCGCCACAAGGTCCGGGATGACCGGTTTGCGGTCCGTCTTGGCCCGCTTGCGATAACGGTCGGAGCACTTGTCGCCCCAGAAGGTCTTCTCGCCATCGACGCTGAACTCCTGCACGGTGCACTGGTTGCCACAACCCTTGCAGGTGAACTCGCGCAGCTCGTAATCGACCTTGCTCATGTCCCAGCCTCGGAACCGCGTGCCGGTGCCGGAAGCAACGACTTTCTCCTTTGCCAGCAGAGCAGCCCCGATGGCACCGAGTTCCGCGTTGTGCGGCGGGACGATGATTTCCTCGCCTGTGACCGCGCTGAAAGCTGCCGCAACCGCGTCATTGTAAGCGGTACCGCCCTGGTAGAAGATGCAGGCACCGATGCGTCGGCCGCGGACCACGCGGTTGATGTAGTTGTATACCACCGAATAGGCCAGCCCCGCGATCACGTCCTCGCGCCTGGCCCCGCGCTGCATGTAGGTGTTCACGTCGCGCTCCATGAACACCGTGCACCGTTCGCCGAGCTTGATGGGAGACTTGGAACTGAGGGCGAGCTTAGAGAACTCGTCTTTAATCGATACCCCGAGCTCCTCCGCCCGCTCTTCAAGGAAGCTGCCGGTGCCCGCGGCGCACGCCTCGTTCATCGTGAAATCGACGACAATGCTCTCGTTTGAGTGGCCCGCCTCGGGCTGCAGGCTGATGTACTTGCTGTCCTGGCCGCCGATCTCGAAGATCGTGTCCGGGCGCTTTCCCAGGAGCCGGTCGCCGACGAAGGTGGCACCGGTCTTGTGGCAGGTTATCTCGTCGGTGATGGTGTCGGCCCCGACGAGTTCGCCGATCAGCTCGCGGCCGCTGCCGGTCGAGCCGACCCCGCAGATCCGCACGCGCGACCCGACGGCTTCATCCAATTCGCGAAGGCTGCGCGAGACCACCTCGATGGGCCGGCCGTCGGTCCGCGTGAAGATAAAGTCGATGACCCGGCCCCCGGAGTCGATCACGACCAGTTTGGTGCCCACCGAGCCAATGTCCAGCCCCAGATACGCATCTACGACCGAGCCGTCCTCGGGGAATTCGTAGGGCCGGACCTGATCCCGCAACAGCTTCACGCGGTCGAGGCTCAGCGGTGGCGACGTGGGGAACGCACGGCCGTCTTCGTCCGCAGCACCTGTAAGCCCGGCCAGCCGATCGCCCGGGTCCGGATTATCATCCTTCGCCCTTTCCGCCGCGATAATGGCCGCACCGATCGCGGCGATGGACTCCGCCGCCGGCGGGACGAACAGCGCACCCTCGTGAAGCTCGAACACGCCGCACAGCTCGCGCACGACCGCCGAGTTGGCCGACACGCCGCCGATCAGGGCGATGGGCTCTTCCGGCGCCCGGGCCTTGACCACCGCGGCCTTGTAGTTCGTCGCCACCGCCTTGCACAGGCCGCGAAGTACCTCCGGCGGTTTGAAGCCCTTCTGCTGGGCGTGAATCATGTCGCTCTTGGCGAAGACGCTGCACCGCCCGGCGATCTGGGCGGTGCGCGCGGCGCCCTCAACGATAGCCCCGATGTCCTCCACCGCGTACTGGAGCCGGGATGCCTGTTGATCAAGGAATGCACCTGTGCCCGCGGCGCAGTCCCCGTTAGTGCTGTAATCGAGGATGCTCAACCTGCCGCTGCCGGGGTCCGGGGCCAGGCGGAGGTACTTGCTGGTCTCCCCGCCGATCTCGAAGACTGTCCGCACCTCGGGGTGGAGCAGGTCGATGGCCCGGGCGATGGCCTGAAACTCGTTGCATAGCGGCACGTTGAGGGCTTTGGCCACCAGCTTGCCGCCCGAGCCGGTAATGACCGTGGCCGCGACCTTGTCGGTGCCCAGTTGCTCCTGGAGTTCGCCCAGGAGTTGGCGGGTGGCTTCGAGGGGCCGGCCCCGCGTTCGCCGGTATTCGGCGACCAGGACGGCCTTGCCAGGGGGCGATAGCAGCCTCAGACCGCCCGCCTCGCCGTTGCGGCGAACCAGTGTATCGGCCTGCTCCCGATCGACCACGACGGCCGCCTTGAGGCCGACCGCGCCCACGTCAATGCCGAGATAGGTGCCCATTGTCTCAGCCGGCCCCAATCACCGCCGCGCCGCGGCGATGGTTCCCGAACAAGCGTCCCTGCACGCAACCGTGCAATTCATCTAAAGTAGTAAACACTAACAAAGCGGTTGTCAAGGGCTGAACGTCCCAGAATCGACAACCGTCCCCCGGGCCCATGGCCGCATACCGGACCAGGTCGGGGAAGCGTCTATTCAATGAGCGTTGAACCATGCGGCTGTTTCCCCGGCCAGGCGGGGTAGGAGGGCGATCGCCGGAGGCGCGGGCTCGGAACCGGCGTCTTACAGGCAACAAAGCAGAAAACCGCCATCCTTCTCGGCATTCTTTGCCCTGGCCAGGCCGCCCGGCAGAAGGATTGTTCAATCTATCCTGAAACGTGATCTCTTCGTTCTGGGGATACGAGGGGAGAGCCCGATTCCTCACGAGCGGGATGACCGGTCGGGTGGCGAGATTGGGCTCTTGTGACTGTTCACGACGGTGACGCCGGCTTTTCGCATTTCGTCCACGGCTGCGGCAGCGTCGCCTGGTCGCAGATCCACGCTACGACACCCGTCCTCGATCAGGAAAGTCCTGAAGCCCAGGCTGCGGGCGTCGAGAGCGCTGTACCTGGCACAGTAGTCGGTGGTGAGACCCATGATGTAAACGTCGGTAGCGCCTTGTTTCCTGAGGTAGTTGCCGAGTCCGGTGGCCTTGCGGCGGCCGTTGTCGAAGAAGCCGCTGTAGCTGTCGATGTTGGGGTCAGTACCCTTACGGAACACTCTGTGGAAGCGGTCCGTGTCCAGGTCGCTGACGAAGGCGGCCCCCGGAGTGTTCTCGACACAATGGACGGGCCAGAGGATCTGCCGGAGGCCGTCGAGCTCGATGATGTCGCCCGGCTTGGACCCGGGGTGGTTGGCGGCGAAGCTGCCGTGGTTGGCCGGGTGCCAGTCCTGGGTGGCCACCACCAGGTCGAAGCGGGGTGCAAGGCGATTGGCGACCGGCACCACCTGGTCGCCACCCGACACGGCCAACGCACCGCCAGGAACGAAGTCGTTTTGCAGATCGACAAGGATGAGGGCGTTCATTGGTCTAAGCCATCAGCTATCCGCTATCCGCTATCAGTCCTTGCCTCTCGGGGTTGCGGCTATCGGTTTGTGCGGGCGGGTGACCGCGGAGCGCTTCTGGCTTCTCGCCGCGTGCTTGGAGGATGAGCCTGGTCTTGAGTTCGTAGAGGCCGATCTCAAGGCCGACCGGGTACTGATGCGGGTTGACGAACCGCTTGACGCCGGCGTGGAAGCGGGCGAGCTGATCCTGCGCGTGTCGTCGGGCCTGGTGGAGGCTCGGCGTCTGATAGACGAGCTTGCCCGCCCGAAACACCGGGACCAGCAGGTTTTCGTAGTCAGTGTCGGGAGGGACGTGCTTGCGGCGGGTGGCGTCCATCGGATCGACAATAACGCAGCCATTGTGCGGGCTGCTCTGCTCGTCGCAGATGGCATCGGCGACGAAGCGGCCTTGGTGATGGTACCGCCGGACCTGCTGGATGCCGGGGTTCGACACTTTCGCGGCCTGCTCGGAGAGCTTGACCTTGTATTGCCAGGGCTGGCCGGGTCGGCGTATTGCGGTGAGCTTGTAGACTCCGCCGAGGGCCGGTTCGTCGTAGGCAGTGGCCAGGCGGGTGCCGACGCCCCAGATGCCGATGGTTGCGCCCTGGTCCTTGAGGCTGGTGATGATGTTCTCGTCGAGGTCGTTGCTGGCGACGATGGCAGCCTTGTGGAAGCCGGCGTTGTCCAGGATTCTGCGGGCCTCGATGCTCAGGTAGGCCAGGTCTCCGGAGTCCAGGCGGATGCCGACCATTTCGTGGCCCCGCTCGCGCAGCCACCGGCCGACTTCAACCGCCTTGCGCACACCCTCGAGCGTATCGTAAGTGTCAACGAGGAAGACGCAGTTGTTGGGCATGGCATGGGCCCAGGCCTGGAAGGCCTCGATTTCGGTGTCGAAGCACATGACCCAACTGTGGGCATGGGTGCCTTTGACCGGGATGCCGAAGAGTTTTCCCGCCAGCACATTGGAGGTAGCGGCACAGCCTCCGACGTAAGCGGCCCGGCTGGCGGCGATGGCCCCGTCGATGCCCTGAGCCCGGCGAAGGCCGAATTCCAGGACCGGCTGGCCGCCCGTGGCGGTGCAGATTCGGGTGGCCTTCGTCGCGATCAGGCTCTGGAAGTTGATCAGGTTCAGCAGCGGCGTCTCGAGGAGTTGGGCCTGGATGATCGGTCCCCGCACGCGGACCAGTGGTTCGTAAGGAAAGACGACCGTTCCCTCGGCAGCGGCGTCGAGGTCGCAGGAGAAGGTCATCGTCCGCAGATGGTCGAGGAACGCCGGTTCAAACAGCGGCTTGTCGTCGTTGCCCCGCAGGCCGGCCAGGTAGTCGGCATCGCTATCGTCCAGGCGGAAGTGGTTAAGAAACTCGACCACATAGCTCAGGCCGCAGGCAATGCTGAATCCACCCTCAAAGGGGTTCTTTCGGAAGAAAAGATGGAAGACGGCCTCGCGATCGGAGACGCCGGCTTTCCAGTAGCCGTAGGCCATGGTGAGCTGGTACAGGTCGGTCAGCAACGCCAGCGAAGGGCGGTACAGGTCGGCAGGTACGCCGATGGGGTTGTGTCTGCTTGGTCCCATTCGGATCAATTGTACACGAAGGCGGTGGAGGGTTCAGGGTCCGGGTCGAACCAGTGAGGGATTACGGCGTGCAATTGGGATCGGCGGGGACACCCGGCCCGCTGAGGCAGCGCTGGAACAGGCCGAAGTCCGCCTGGTCAACGTCGTCGTCGGCATCCAGGTCGGCCACGGTGCAGCAAACGGTGGGCGGGCCGATGCCCGGCCCGGTGGCACATTCATAGAAGTAGCCGAAGTCGTCCTCATCGACGTCGCCGTCGCGGTCGAAATCCGGGGGGACAAGATTGGGCGGCGGGCACGCCCATTTTGCGATGCGTTTGGAGGGGACGCAGCCAGCGTTGATGAAGTCGCCTCCCACGTAGAGGGCGCCGTCGAACGGTGCCAAGTCATAAACGATGGCCTCACGCGGGGGGCAGTTACAGGAAGGGCTGCACCAACAGGGATCGGAGTCGTCGTCCCGGATACCGGCTCCCAGTCCTGACCAGGTCGCCCCGTCCCATCTGGCGATGCGGCGCATCTCGACGCCGTCGGCTTCGGTGAACCGGCCGGCGGCATAGAGGGCCAGCCCCGTGCCATCGTCGAAGACGGTCAGGGCGTTGACCGGTTCGTCGCACAGCCCGGTTCCCAGGGCTGACCACGTGGAGCCGTCCCACCTGGCGATGCGCCGTGCATTCGATTCGCCTCCCGCGCTGAGAAAGTTGCCCCCGGCATAGAGCGCGCCGTTGAACACCGCCAGTGCGTTTACGACGCTGGTCGTGCCCGTACCCGGCACTGACCACACGCTGCCATCCCATTTGGCAATGTTGCTTCCCGGGCCGGTGAACATGCCGGCGGCGTATAGGACGGGACCCGTGCCGTCATTGAAAACAGTCAGGGAGCGGACAAATGCGACCGGAAAGCCAGTGACCCCACCACCCAGGGGTGAGAAGTTCGTGCCATCCCACTTGGCGATACGCTGGGCGCCGATACCCCCGGCGCTGGTGAAGATGCCACCGACATAGAGCGCGGGCCCATGGCCGTCGTCGTAGACGGCCAGTGCGGAGACTTCGCCGCTGGTGCCGGCAACCTGATGGGTTCCATCGCGCAGAGCTGACCATGCAGCCCCGTCCCATTTGGCGATGCAGTTGACGGATACGCCCCCGGCGGTGAGGAAATCGCCCCCGGCATAGAGGGCCGGTCCGGAGCCGTCGTCAAAGACCGCCAACTCGGAAACCCTGCCGTCCATCCCGATGCCCAGCGGTGACCAGGTTGTCCCATTGAACTTGGCGATGCGGCTGGCGGGTACGCCCCCGGCGGTGGTGAAGTCGCCCCCGGCAAACAGTGCCGGCCCGCTCCCGTCGTCGAAGATGACGAGAGCGTGGACGATATCGTCCAGTCCCTGTTGAGTGAATCCACCGGCCCACTCGGGCGTGCACGGATCCCCGAGGGTCTGGCTGCCTGCGAACAGCCAGATCGCCGCCAAGCACGGGATGCCCCGCCGGAGCCCCCGCTTCTTTCCGAATCCTGATCCTGGCATGGCGACCTCGCTTGTCCCGGTCGGTGATCTCTGATGGTATTCAATTCTACCCTTGGGTTGCAAGGGAAGGCGGCGGACATCGCAGATATCTCCTTCTTCGTCGGACCACGAATGGCGGGCCGGAGGGACGCTTGCCCGGGCGCGACGCCGTGACCGGAGGTGGCGTCCTTGCCAGTTCAAGCGCGTAGAGCCTATAACCGCCAGCCGAAAATGGGCTCCTGGACTTGACTAAGGGCCATAGTGGCGTGCTATAATGGGCAATTCCCCGACGGGTGGTACCCACTTCTCGGGACACCAGACAGACCCTGGGGGGCGACACTTCAGGCAGGGGAATCAGGCGACGGTCAGTCTGGCATCTTGCCTCAGGGAGGGGCGTGTGGTTGCGAAGAACGAGACTATCAGCCGCCTTTCTTGATGCCCGAGACCCAAGTTCGCAATGCGGGTTGCTTGAGCTGATCGAGTGACCGGGGAACGCCAGTAACTTCTTTTTTCACAATCGGTTATGCTCATACTCTGAGTGCGGCCGACCGGGACGGAGTCTAGGCGAATCCGGAGTCGCCCTGGCGGAACGACCTCGGGCGGTCCCGCCGGGGCTTTGTGGTCAGTGGGCCGCGTCCCGCTCGGGAGAAAATGACAGATAGGAGTGACGGGAACTTGCAGTCCCTGGCCTGGTATGCTCGCCGTCTGGGTTCGATGTCGCCGCCGGAAATGTGGTGGCGTCTGGCGTCGAGGATTCGGAGGTGCGTTGATCGGTGGGCTGTTCCCGTGCGGCGCCGGCCGATGGATTGTCACAAGGTGGTGGCCGGCGATGGCGACTCGCTGGCCGTCCGATCAGAGGTTGTCGGCCGTGGTTTCCCGCCGGCGGGTGACGCGGAAGGGCTGCCGCCCGCGGCCGGGCGGTGGCGTCGCGAGCTGATCGACCAGGCGGATCGCCTTTGCCGACATCGGCTGGACCTCTTCGATCTTGAAGACCATGACCTCGGGTCCGAAATCGACTGGAATTACGAATACAAGGCCCGGAAAAAGACGCCGATGAGGTTCGCCCCGGCCATTGACTATCGGAGCTATGCCGAGACGGGTGACTGCAAGTTTGTGTGGGAACTGAATCGGCACCAGCATTGGGTGGTGCTGGCCCGAGCCTATCGCCTGACCGGTGACCACCGGTACGCCGCCGCCGTAGTCAGGCAACTGGATTCCTGGATTCGGCAGTGTCCTTACGGGCTTGGGATGAACTGGCGCAGCCCGCTGGAGCTTGGCATCCGGCTGATCAACTGGGTGTGGGCATTGGAGTTGATTCGTCCCTGCGGTTTGCTGACGCGGGACCTGAGGCGCCGAGTGCTGGGCGTGGTGTATCGCCATCTGTGGGACGTATCCCGAACGTACTCCCGGTTTTCGTCGGCGAATAATCATCTGATCGGGGAAGCCGCGGGCGTTTTCATCGCCAGCAGTTATTTCACCGCCCTGAAGGACGCCCCCACGTGGCAAAAGCAGAGTCGGGAGATCCTGTCAACCGAGATCGTCGCCCAGACTTGGCCCGACGGCGGGAACCGCGAACAGGCGATGGGTTATCACCTGTTCGGGCTCGAAATGTTTCTGCTGGCGGGGCTGGCAGCTCGAAACATGGGCGAGGATTTTCCGAGCGGCTATTGGGACTTTCTGGAACGAATGTTCGAGTTTCTTGCCGCCTTCACTGAAGGTGGTGACGCCCTGCCGATGTTCGGCGACTGCGACGACGGATACGTTCTGGACCTGGACGGGCGGGCGAATCATGTCCGCGGGCTACTGGCAGTGGGAGCGGCGGTCTTCGGGCGGGGCGATTTCAAGGCGTTGTCGGGAGGGTGTGGCGAGCGGGTATTCTGGCTCCTGGGCCCGGCGGCCTTCAAGGAGTATGAAGGGATGGGTGCCGACGGTGCGGGTGAGCCACTTCCATCCCGGGCGTTTGCCGACACGGGGTATTACCTGTTGCAAAGCGGTCACCGCAACGGCAGGGACCGGATCAGCGTGACATTTGACTGTGGCGAGTTGGGGTTTGGGGCGATAGCGGCCCACGGGCACGCCGACGCCTTGAGCTTCACCCTGCGTGCATTCGGCGCCGAGGTGATCGTTGATCCCGGAACTTACGACTACTTCACGTACGGGCGGTGGCGAGATTACTTCAGAAGCACGCGGGCCCATAACACGGTGGTGGTCGATGGGCGGGATCAATCCGAGATGCTCGGTCCGTTCTTGTGGGGCAGGCGGGCGGGGGCACGGTGTTTGCGATGGGAACCGGGGGAGGATGGCGGCACGGTGGTCGGCGAACACGATGGGTACGCGGACCTGTTCGAACCAGTGGTTCACCGGCGGACAATCAAGCTTGAGGGTCATCGGGGCACGATCGTGGTCCGAGACGAGCTGATCGGTACGGGGCGACACGCCGCAGCCTTCCACCTGCATCTGGCCGCACATTGCTCCGTGCGGGAGACTTCCCGGAACCGGTTCGTCGCCGACTGCGGGAGGGGAGCAGTCTCAGTTGAGTTCGACCCCCGCCTCTGCGTTTCGGTGCTTCGAGGCACCGAGGAGCCGATTCTGGGCTGGGTCAGCCCAGGGTATCACCGCAAGGAGGCGAGCCCGACCCTGAGGGGTTGCTGCGAGTGGGAAACGAACCTGACCACGGTGACAAAGTTTACAGTAAGATAACATTCTGTCAGGTTTTAGTTCATTATAGGCAACACTGGTGCTTGCTTTGCAGCGGCTGGAGGGGTAGACTGCCCATGATAGGAGCTCATCTCAAGGTGCGGCGGTTCTGAGATCCGGGCCGGACTCGACCAGAATTTAATGTGCGCGCAAAGGAGTGCAGGTGAAAGAGGGCATATAGCCGGGTATCGCGAGGGGCGAAGAGACACGAGGAGTAAGGAGAGTGGCCAGGCGCGCAATGGTTTCCAGTTGTGAGTTCTCCCCTGCAAGAGGCGAGTTGGCGGAGGGGAAGAGACGGGCGGTGGAGCCCGGCTCCATTCAAGGGATTATCCTGGCCGGCGTGCATGCGTGGGGTTGTTGCTCGCTGGAGCGAGTGGCTGCTCGCCCGCTGGTGCCGATCGCCGGCCGGCCGTTGATTGCGCACACCCTCAGTTGGCTTCGCGAAGGGGGGATCACCAGCGCAAGCATCTGTGCGAACAGTGACACCGTGTTCTTGCGCCGGTGTCTGGGTACGGGGCACGAGCTGAGGATTGAGCTGGACTATTACGAGGATGTCATGCCGCGGGGCCCGGCGGGGTGCACCCGAGATGCCGTGGCTGACGGTCAGGCGGCGTTGTTCGTCGTGGCGGAGGGGACGATCGTGCCCCGGATCGACCTTACGGATTTGCTCGAGCACCACGAAGCGGCGAACGCGACGTTGACCATCGTGGCGGCGCGTTCCGGTGCCGCCGGCGCGGGTTCGGAGCAGCTTCTGGAGCCGGTGGGCATCTACGTGTGTTCCCGTCGTGCCCTGGCGTACATACCTGAGACGGGATACCAGGACATCAAGGAGGCGCTGATCCCGCGATTGCACGCCGGCGGCGAGCGTGTGGCGACCTACGTGGTGGATGGCGATTGGGCCCCGCGGGTGACCGGATCGGCCTCTTATTTGGCGGTGAGTAAGTGGGTGCTCGGACAGATGGCGCGTCGCCGGGTATGCCCGGAGGGATATGCGCGCCGAGGTGAGGCCTGGGTGCACGAATCGGCCCAGGTGGCTTCGACGGTCCGGTTGCTGGGCCCCGTGCTGATCGAACCCGGTTGCGCGATTGAAGGCGGGGCGGCGATTGTGGGTCCGGCGGTAATCGGGTCGGGCTGCACCTTGGCCGGCGACGCCGTGGTCAGCCGATCGGTGCTTTGGAATGACTGTCAGGTGGGGGCAGGAGCGACCCTCGACCATTGCGTGCTCACCGATCACGCGATCATCGATGCGGACGCAATGGTCAGAAACACCGTGTGTGTTCCACCTGCCCGGGGCAAGGCTTCAACATTGATCGAGCGGTTGAGTTCGTACTGCTGGCCTGCCCGGGACGGGGCCAGCATCCTGAAGCGTCTTCGTGGTTCTCACGGCGATGGGGCGGCGGCAGAAGGTGAGACGCTTGTGGACACCGCGAGCTACCAGCCGGTGGCCAGTTCGGCGGCGGTCGGGAAGAGCCGTGACGTAACCACTTCAATCGAGGGGGAGATACCATGATGAAAGAGCCGGGACAGGAGTCATCCGGACCTCAGCGCGAATCTGAGTCTCACGTGGTGCCCGTGCGCCGGGTGGGCCGGCCGGCATCGGATCTGCTAGAGGGTTCGGACTACGACGGGGTGTCGCCGGATTACCCAGGCGGCGGTCTCGTTTCGTCCACTCCCTCGCTGGTACGCTCGCTGCTGCGGCGCAAGTGGCTGATCATCGGGGTTTTCGTGCTGGTTTCCGCCGTGACGGTTCCCCTGATCTGGATCATGGTGATTCCGACCTACCGGGCCACCGCGGTTGTGCGTATCACCCCGGTGTTGAACCCCATCCTGTTCAAGTCCGAGAAGACCGGGGCCATCCCGTTCTACACGTCGTACGTGAACACGCAGGTGTCGATCATTCGAAGCCCGACGGTTCTCGAGCGCGTTCTCGACCGGCCAGAAGTCCGCGAGACGAGCTGGTACAAGGGGTTGGGCGCCTCGCTGCTCGGAGACTCATCCACGCCGCTGGAGGCCCTACAGAGGACACTGGCGGCCCTCCCGCGCCGGGGGACCGAGTTAATAGACATTTCGGTTAATGATCGCAATCCCAACGACGCCAAAGAGGTCGTCAACGTTGTCGTGGCTGAGTACAAGAAGCTCAACGATGAGATCCACAAGGCCAGTGATGTGACTCTTTTCGAGACGTTGACCCGGGAACGCGATCAACTCCAAATGACGATCAACGGGCTCATCGAGACCAAGTTCAACATCTCGAGCCAGCTTGGCACCGTCGCTCCGGAGGAGCTGCGGTCGCAGCTCAGCATGCAGCTCAGCCATCTGGAGGGTCAGCGCGACAAGTTGACCCGGGAACTCAAGATGGTCCAGTGGCAACTCGGTCAGGTTCCGGCGGCGGCCACGATGCCCGCCGGGGATGGCGAACCCGGCAGTGTCGAGCAGCTCTATGCCCACGACCAGGAATGGCGGGCGCTGGATCGCAACCTGGAGGAGATCGATCATCAGTTGGAGCTTGCCCGCCGGAAGTTCGGGGAGGAGCATCCCACGATCGAGGATCTGCTGAGCCGGCGCGATTACTGCCGGCGGCTTCGAGACAAGCGGGAGGCTCAATTGGGCGACGACTGGGAGAGTGTCCTGGGGCAACTCACGACCATGCCCGAAGGCACGACGCCGCGGGCGGCCCTGGAGCATCTGGTGGCGAAGAAGCGGCAGGAGATCGAGTTACTGGAGCAGGAGATCGAGCACCAGGGCGCCAAAGTTGCCCAAGCGGGCGAGATCGCCCAGGAAATCGCCCGCTACGAGGAGGAAATCGGGCAGAAGAGAGAACTGAGAGAAGCGATCCGCAAGCGGCTGGAGGTGCTGGAGATGGAGGGTAAGGCTCCGGCGCGGGTTCGGGTCGCGGCCTATGCCATGAAGCCTTCCAAGCCGGATCGTGATCGGCGGATCGTGCTGACCGCGATGGCGATGATGGGAGCCATGGTCGTGGGGCTGGCCGTCGGTTACGTCCGGTCCAGCCTGGACAAGAGAATCTACGAGGCCAGCGAGGTCCAGCGTATCTACGAGGTGCCGTTCCTCGGCCTGTTGCCCAGGATCCCGGCCAAGAGCCTTCCCCGGGAACTGGGCGGAAGGTATTCGATCTCCCCGGGCAAGAAGGGCTACGAGCTTGCCACTTACTCCAGCCATTCCCTCATGGAAAACATGCGCATGATTCGAACGGCACTTCTGGAGCGGCTCAACCAGACCGGGGAGCAGGTGGTGCTCGTTACCAGTTCGCTTCCCAGGACCGGCAAGACTAGCGTGGCGGTGTTGCTGGCCAAGAGTCTGGCTGTCGTGGGCAAGCGCGTATTGCTGATCGAAGGGGATCTCCGCCGCCCCGCATTGGCAGAGCGTCTGGATATTGAGCTGCACGCGGGGCTGGCAGCGCTGCTCGAGGGCTCTGCGGATGAGACGGAGGCTATCGCCTCAGGCGGCATCGCGAACCTTGACATCCTGATGGCGGGCAAGGTGCCGGACGATTTCGACCCGGAGCTGCTGGCCAACGGGGTGTTTGCAACCTGCCTCGAACGGTGGAGAAGCTCCTACGACTTCATCCTGGTGGACAGCCCCCCACTGCTGCCGGTCGCGGACGCCCAGATACTGGCCGGGCACGTGGACGGCACCATCATGGTCTTGAAGTCGTCACATGACCGGAAGAAGGAGGCTGCGGAGGCGTACAGCCAATTGAGTGCGGCCGGAGGCAGGTTACTGGGTACGGTCCTGATCGGAGGGCACCACGGTCACAGCGGCGGTCACTACTACGATTACGGCTACTACTACGGGTACTACTACAGCTACGCGTACAAGCGAAGGGACAAGAAGCCTGATTCCAATGTCTCCTCAACCTGAGAGCGCTGCTTTCGCGGCGGGGTAAGAACTCGTGTCTTTGGTTCCGGTGGTTATCGATTACGAGGTGTCGTACCCGTGCTTCGCGGGTGAGGGCGTTTCCCTTCTTACGTTGCCGCTCGGGGCGGGCTCGATCATGGACCACCTGCTCTCTGGCGTGGACGGGATCGGGCGCGAGGGAGTGTTGGTCATACCCAGCTACGGGGCCGGCGGTGACTACGAGGACCGGCTCCGTGCAGGGGCCTCCTCCGCCGTGCGGGTGCTGCCCCCGGATGAGTTTGCCTTGTTTCTCAGGGATTGCGAGACGTCGGACTACTTGCTCGTGGTTGAGCCGAGGCGTTGGCCGGTTGCCGGCCTCGAGTTGCCCGGAACCGTCGCTCGCCTTCGCGAGTATCGCGGGGCCACGCATGTGGTCGGCGTCGGCGCGGACACGGAAGGGACACGGGAACTGGTGGAGTGCGACGCCGAGGGCGAAGTGAAACGGGTGCAGCGGTTCTACAACCTGGTAAGTTGGCCGGAGGTGGCCAGCACGGCGATCACCTGTTCGCTCGTGCCGGCCCGGGCCGTTGCTGACATCCGGTTCACGTCTCTCATGGAGTTGCGGTCCGCATTGTCGGTCAGAGGTGCGCTGAGCCGTGACGTTCCCACCAGCTCCGACGTCGTGGATCTGGCCGATGAGGGCGCGTTCCTGGCCGTTCACGAACGGGTGCTCGCCAGGACCTTCGACGGCGACTGTCCGCCGGGATTCTCGTCCCCGTCGCCTGAGGTGCTCGTGGGAGGCGGGTGCCGAGTTCACCCGTCGGCCCGGCTCGTCCCCCCGATCATCATCCAGCCCGGCGTGACGATCGAGGACGGGGTGACGGTCATCGGGCCGACGCTGGTCGGCCCGGGCAGTCGGATTGGCCGGGGGGCGATCGTGGCCCAAGCCGTACTGGTTGCAGATACGGTGGTGCCTTCAGGTGCGATGGTCCGGCACCGGGTGGTGTCCGGTCGAGGGGCGGAATCGGAGTTGGCCAAGCAGGACACGCCGGGTGAGCTTGCCTCGGCCCTGCCCGAGGCGATGAACAGCGGGACGGGCGCGGAGCCAAGCGGGGTTACGCCCGTTCCGAGGGAGGTCGCGCGCCGGGGCATGCATTTCACCGCCAAGCGGGTGATGGACATGGTCTTGTCGGCGCTGGCCCTGTTGCTGCTCTCGCCGCTGCTGATAGTGGTGGCGATCCTGATCAAGCTGGACTCGCGGGGTCCCGTATTCTTCAAGCACTACCGCGAGCGCAAGGGCGGGAAGGAGTTCCCTTGCCTGAAGTTCCGCACGATGGTGGTTGATGCCCACTACCAGCAGCGCGCACTCTACGCCGACAATGAGGTGGACGGCCCACAGTTCAAGATCCGCGACGACCCGCGGGTGACCCGGGTCGGCCGGTGGCTCCGGGCGACCAATGTTGACGAACTTCCGCAGTTGATCAACGTGCTGCTGGGGCACATGAGCCTGGTCGGGCCCCGCCCTTCGCCGTTCCGGGAGAACCAGATCTGCGTGTCCTGGCGTCGGGCCCGGCTCTCGGTCCGCCCCGGGATCACGGGACTGTGGCAATTGTGCCGGGCCGGCGAGCGAGGGGGAGCATTTCATCAGTGGATCTACTATGACATTATGTACGTACGCCACTTCTCGGTCTGGCTGGACATGAGGATCTTCCTGGCGACCGTCCTCTCACTGGGGGGGCAGCGGAACGTTCCGCTGTCCTGGCTGATCCCGACCGCCGGTCGGGATCCCGTCTATCTGGAGGAATCAGTCGCATCATAGTCGGCGGGTGGCTTGGGTCACTTGCCAGGGGCTTGCCGGCATCCAGATTACTGGACGCCCGCATCCGCTTGTGTCGATATCTACTTGTTTCGCCGATGGGTCGGGACCCGGTCGGGCAAGGGGTGTGACTGGCACTGGATGAGGGCTTCAAAGGCCATGGAAGGCAAGTGCGGGTGGCAACGGTCGGGGCCACGTCGGGGAATCGAGACGGTTGCACTGTGTGTCGTCGTGGTGCTTGGCGCGGGAGGTGTGGGGTGCAGCGACCACCGGATCAGCTTAGCTGAATTTCTGGCGATGGAACAGGAGATGCAGCAGGTTGCGACGACGCAGCCGGTGGCGCTTCCCGCGGAGGTGACCGAGGCGATCGACGAGCACCTGGGCCCCTACAAGGTGGGTCCAGGCGACGTGCTCAGCGTAAGCCTGATGGGTACCGAGCAGACGGGGATCCTGCCGCCGACCATTGCCCGCGTTACCCGAGATGGCGAAGCCGATCTGCCCATCGTGGGGCTGGTGAAGGTCACCGGCCTGGAACTCGAGGACGTGGAGACGGCGATCCGCCAAGCCTATGTCCCGAAGGTCTATCGGGAGGTGGTGGTCCACGTCGAGCCGATCTCGGTCGATACCACCAACGTTCTGGTTCTCGGGGCGGTCCAGGCCCCGGGGCTGGTTGCCCTTCGCCGCACCGAGCGCAACCTGCTGTTCGCGATCGTGGGTGCGGGGGGGGCGTCCGAGGCCTCGTCCGGGCAAGTGACGTTGCAGCGGCTGCGGCGTCCCGCCGAGGAGGTCATGCTGAACCTGCGGGATCCGGAAGAGCTGCGGGCAGCGCTGGCGTTGAATCCGCTCGAAGACGGCGACATTCTGAAGGTGCATGCGGCGATGCCGAACACGATATTCGTGGGGGGGCTGGTCAACGGGCCGCGCCCGCAAGTCTACGCGCCGGGCGTGAAGATGACGATGCTGCAGGTCATCGCGGCTTCCGGAGGGCTCCGGACGGACGTGACGCCTCGGGATGCAACATTGATGCGTCGGATGCCGGACGGTCGAGACGTTCAGGTCAAGCTTGACATGGATCGTATCTCAGCGGGAGGGGATCCGAACATCACACTGGCCGGTGGCGACATCCTCTGGGTGAACGAGACGATCGAGACCAAGGTTCAAGATTGGATCAACCGCAACATCTTCTTCCGTGCGGGTGTGAGCGCGACGGCCGGCGCCAACTACGGCATCAACTATTCGAACACGGGCCTTCATTACCTGAATGACACCGCGCGCCAGCGGGAGGGGGCGTATCAGGAGGGGGTTGGGACTCTCCAAGATCGTTTCGACCCGTTCGGCTTCCTGCTGCAACCCGTGACGACCCTGACCCCGGCGCCGGCAACCACGCCGTAGGAACAGACTGGTTCCAAATCGATCATCGATGATTTCCACTATCGTACCCCGACGCGACTTGTCCGGTCAGGATCTCGCTGCCGTTGCGTCTGAACTGCGCTCGCTGGCCATTCGCGCGTTGAAGCGGATGTACCGCCCCCGGGAGCGGCTGTTCGCGTTTCGACTGCGCCGGGAGGGGGGCAGGGATGTCCTGGAGGGGATCAGCCGACGTTACACGGCAACGGTGTTGATCGGGCTGGCGGGCGAAGCGGAGGAGGTTGCATCCGAGGTTCTGGGCGGGGGCGACGTCTATGCGTCGTGCGGGCGTCTGCTCGAAGCGATCGGGCAGGCCTGCGATCTCGGGGAGGTGGCGCTCACGCTCTGGGCGGCCCGGTGCACCCGGCATCCCGACGTCTCGAAGGCCCTTGAACGGATGCGGTCGATGGATCCGGACACCGGGCATTATCGTACGGTGGAACTGGCGTGGTCGCTGGCGGCACTGGTTGTCGGTGACGGCGGGGCGGCGGACGAGGCCCTGGCCCGGGCGATCGCCCGGCGGCTGTTGGCGTCGCTGGGGGAGGGGTCGGCACTGTTCCCGCACTGGCCCGATGGGGCACAGGTGTCGCGTCTGCGCGGGCACGTGAGCTGCTTTGCCGATGTGGTCTACCCGATCCAGGCGCTCTCGCACTATCACCAGGCGACCGGGGATGCCGAAGCGATCGAGGCGGCCCGCCGTTGTGCCGGGCAGATGTGTGAGCTCCAGGGCCCGGATGGGCAATGGTGGTGGCATTACGATGTCCGCACGGGCCGGGTGGTCGAGCAGTTTCCCGTCTACGCGGTACATCAGGACGCGATGGCGCCGATGGCCCTGTTTGCCCTTGAGGAGGCGTGCGGCGTGCAGCACCGCGGGGCGATCGAGCGGGGTATCCACTGGCTGATCGATCCGCCGGGGATGTCGGGCTCGCTCATCGACCGGCGGGCGGATGTCATCTGGCGGAAGGTCGCCCGACACGAGCCGGCAAAACTTGTCCGCGGTGTCCAGGCGGCGGCGAGTCGTTTGCACCCGAGTTTGCGGGTGCCGGGAGTGAATCTCGTCTTACCCCCGGGTCGCGTTGATTATGAGAGTCGGCCCAACCACAAGGGCTGGATACACCACGCCTGGCCCGAGCGGCGCGTCGAGCAGATTGGGAAGCTGGAAGCAAAGAGTGAGAAGCAGGAAGCGAGAACGTGAGAAGGCGGAAACAGGGCGGGCATTCGCTGTTTCTCCCTGGCACCGTGATATCCGGGCACCTTCGTAGCTTGCCGCTTTCGCACCAGCGGGATCAGGCAAATCGAGGCGAACATGAAGAACGGCTGGCCCACGCGTCACCTGTTCGGAGTTCCGATCCAGGCGCTGACGATGCATCAGGTGCTGTCGATCGTGGACGAGACGATCGACCGCCGAGGTCGGTTGCTGATCGGGGTTGTGAATGCAGCCAAGCTGGTGAACATGGGGCGGGACGAGGTCCTGGGCCGATCGGTGCTCGGTACCGACATGATCCTGGCCGACGGGATGGCGGTGGTGTGGGCGTGTCGGCTGCTGGGCCGACGGTTGCCGGAGCGTGTACCCGGCGTGGACCTGATGCACCGGATGCTGGCCCGCGGCGCGGAACGCGGTTACCGGGTTTTCTGCCTGGGGGCGACGGAGGAGGTTCTGTCGGTGGCGGTGAAGCGGATGAAGCGGGAGCATCCCGGCGTGGTGATCGCCGGCTATCACCACGGCTATTTCGATCCCGACCAGGAACCGGACATCGTTGAGAAGATCCGTGCCCGCCGTCCGGACATTCTCCTTGTGGCCATAACCTCCCCCAAGAAGGAGCGATTCCTTGCCCGCTGGTCGGAGGAGATTGGCGTGCCGGTCTGTCACGGCGTTGGCGGGGCGTTCGACGTGCTGGCGGGCAAGGTCAAGCGGGCCCCTCAGGCATGGCAGCGGCTGGGCCTGGAATGGCTGTATCGCGTGGTGCAGGAGCCACGCCGCATGTGGCGGCGGTACCTGGTGACGAACACGCTGTTCTGCTACATGGTGCTGTCCGAACTGCTCGGCCGAAACCGGCCGGCGGGAATGTCCTGTGGAAGGTAACTCGTCCTCGAACGATTCTCTTGTTGAGCTGGCCAATAGTGCGAGGGCAAGTGTTTGACATCGCGCAGCGCGCACCTGAAATTGCCGAGCTCCGCCGTTCCGTCGGGCGCCAACAGCCCACGGTCATCCTATTGATCAGCAATCTCGAGTATGGGGGAGCCCAGCGCCAGGTGGTCGAGCTGGCCAATCGGATGAACGCCTCGGCGATCGAAACGCACATTTGTTGTCTGTCCGACTACGTGCCGCTGGCACGCGGTCTTCGTGATGCCGCTAGCCGCCTGCACATCGTCCGGAAGCGCTGGAAGTTCGATCTCGGTGTCGTGCATCGGTTTGCCAGACTGATCGAGCGACTCGGAGCCGACGTGGTCCATGCGTTCCTCTTTGATGCCGAGATCACGGCTCGCCTTGCCGGTCGCCTGAACGGCCGGGTTGCCGTCATCGGCTCGGAACGCAATACCGACTACAGGCGAAAATGGCGCCACACGGTGGCCCTACGACTGACCCAGGGCTGCTTCGACGCGATCATCGCCAACTCCCACGCCGGTAAGCGGTTTCAGATTCGCACACTGGGTATCAGTCCGGATCGGATCTTTGTGGTTCCCAATGGCGTGGACGCAGACCGGTTCGTGCCGGGTTCGCCGGGTGATCTGAGAACGGAGCTTGGCATTCCCCAGGACGCGAAGGTTGTGGGCATGTTCAGCAGCTTTAAGGTGCAGAAGAACCACCCGATGTTCTTTCGGATGGCGCAGCGGGTGCTGGAAATCGAGCCCAGGGCGCGGTTCCTGTGCGTCGGGGATGCCCTGCACCGGGGCCTGCAGTCCTCGGATCGATACCACCGGGAGATGGCGGAGATGATAGACTCACTGGGGCTGTCTGAGGCCGTGCGCTGTCTGGGCAATCGGGATGACGCGGCCGATCTGTATAACTTGTGTTCGGTGACGGTGCTGACCTCGAAGCGCGAGGGCACGCCAAACGTCCTGCTTGAATCGATGGCGTGCGGCGTGCCGGTGGTCGCGACGGACGTTGCGGACAATGCCATCGTGGTTCCCGAAGGGCGGGTCGGCTATGTGGTGCCTTATGACGATGACCGGGCGATGGCAGGTCGGGTGGTGCAGCTCCTGTCGGACGATGATGCGAGGCGATCGCTCGGGGCCTCCGCCCGGGCGTGGGTCGCCGGCGAGTTTTCGTTGAGTGTCCTGCAGCGCAAGACGATCGCGGTGTATGCCAAGGTGCTTCAGCGCCGGCGTGGTCTGCGGCGTAGGTACGTAGATGCCACGCGCTGACGCGCTGACGGCTGGACAGGTGGCGTCCCTGGGGGAGATGGCGCGCCAGGAACCAAAGGTCATGAACGTGTCCCTGCGGCGCATGCCCTTTCCGTACAAGTCGATGCTGGCGATCTGCAGTGACCTGGACGAGACGCCGGACCGGCACGTGTACCGGCAGATCATGCGGTTCCTGAACACGACGGACACCACCTGCATGGGGCCGGGCGTGGGCCTGGAAGTCGGCAACAGTATCTACTTCGACATGCCGCCTGATCAGTTCGCCTACTGGAACACGGACGAGGCGGGGCGGGCGACTGTGCGGGAATTCATCCAGAGCGGCCACGTGGACGTGCTGCACTCGTACGGCGAGCTGGCCACCACCCGCGGCGATGCGGAAAGGGCGCTGGAGGAGCTCGATCGCTATGGCTGCCGGCTTCGGGTCTGGGTGGATCACTCCACCGCGGCAAGCAACTTCGGGGCGGACATCATGCGTGGCCAGGGCGATGTTCCGGGCTCGCCGGTGTACCACGCCGATGTGACAACGGCACATGGCGTGCGGTACGTCTGGCGTGGCCGCGTGACCAGTATCACGGGTCAGGACGTTCCGGCTCGGCTGGCCGGGATCTTCGACGGCAGCCACCCGTTCGCGTCGGGCCGAACGCTGGCTAAGGAAGCGGCCAAGCGGGTGCTTGCGCGATTGGGCAACGGCAAGTACAGCCTGCATGGCCCGAATCGGGTCTTGCGGGCCGATCGGCTTCGAGACGGGCGGCCGGTCTACGAGTTCCTGCGGTGCAACCCTTACTGGGGTGACGTCGGCGGGGCGGCGACAGCCGCGGGAATCGCCGAGGTGCTGACCGAGTCGTTCCTGAATCGTCTCGTCGATCGCGAGGGCATCTGCGTTCTCTATACGCACCTGGGCAAGATCGCGAACCGCGACGAGCCTTTCGCTGAACCTGCGAGAAGCGCACTGCAGCGTCTGGCTCGTTATCACCACGATCACAAGGTTCTGGTAACGACAACCTATCGCCTCCTGCGATACCTGAGGGTGCGGGATTCGCTACGATATCGGGCTGAGCGTGTGGGGCAGCGGCTAATGGTCACCATCGAGCGGCTGGAAGACTCAGTTCTCGGTACCGCTCGCCCATCGCTAGATGACATTCAGGGCATCACTCTCGTCGCGACGGGGCGAGAAGAGGTAGAGGTAAGCATTCACGGCGGGGCGAGCGTCGACTGTGAGACGACGCGTTCGGGCGAGGTAGCGCATGTGGTGATTCCCTGGGAGCGTCTGGTGTTGCCCGATTCCTGAGCGGAGCCAAGGCGCCGGAGCGGTAGGCAGTGCTTTGTTCGTTGGCGGCTCGCGTGGTTCTGCTGACCAGCTTCGGCGTGGCCCTGTTCGTGGCCAGGATGGGTCGGGTGTTCTCACGACGGCGGCATGCACCTGCTCGATGCATCGTGGCGACCGGCACCTTCTATAGCCGGAATTGGTTTCTGTCGCATGCGGTCCCGCTCTCCCAAAGCGGCGTCGATAACGTGGTTTTCGTGGCTGATGAACCTCAGGCAGGGGTGGCGGGTCTGCACTTCGCGTGTCCGCCGCGGTGGGTCTCGAAGCTGCTCGGCCGGGCACTGTCCAAGTTCATCTGGATGGTCGTGGCTGGGTTCCGTTACAGGCCCGACCTGTATATGGGGTTCCACATATTCCCCGGGGCCCTGACCGCGCTGATTGTCAGCAGGTTGTTCGGGCGTCCTGCGTGTTATCAGATGACCGGTGGTCCGATCGAGGTGATCGGCGGGGGCTTCAGCGCGGAGAATCCGGTCATGAAGCTTCTGGACGGAGCGTCGAAGCGCCTGGAGCGCTGGGCCCTGTCGGTGGTAAGGGAGTTCGATCTGGTCGTGGTTCGCGGCCGCAGGGCGGCTGAGTATCTGGCTTCACACGGGGTGGCCCGGGTGGCAGTCATCACCGGCAGCGTTGAAGTGCCGCCGATAGCGGAGCCCCGTGGCCGCCCGATCGAAATGGTCTTCGTCGGCCGACTGACGGAGATCAAGCAGCCCGAGCAGTTTCTCGAAATCGCCGCTCGGGTCAAAGAGCACCGGCGGGATCTGCGGGCGGTTGTTGTGGGGGACGGCCCCGAACTGCCCCGTCTTGGAGACCTCAGTGTGGCACGCGATCTGGCAGACAACGTGAGCTTCCTGGGGCAACTCGACAATGTGGCCGAGATCCTGAAGCAGTCGAAGGTATTCGTTTTGACCTCCAGGTCCGAAGGGCTTTCGATCTCCATGCTGGAGGCGATGGCTTGGGGAGTGCCTGTGGTGGCGGCCGATGTCGGCGAACTTGGGGATCTGGTCGTCAACGGCCAGACGGGTTGGCTGGTGCACCCCGGTGCCATCGATGATTACCGCCGACGGATTGTGGAACTCTTGGATGACGAGGACCTGCGTTGCCGGCTCTCGTCGAATGCGCGCGTTGCGGCAAAGGCGGCAGCGTCACGGGAAAACGTGGCGGCTCGCTGGCGTAAGGTGTTTGCTCGGGTGTTGCCGCAGGGCGGTCCGGAGCGTGGGTGCTCGTCGAAGGGGCACTGACGGCCAATGGGAGAGCCGGGCATGGCTGAACCACGCGAGGTGGCGGTATTCAAGGTCGATGCGCGATACCCGCCTGCACCTCCCTACTCGCCGTCGGATCGCTTCCCGGAGTATCCCTACGATTCGATCGAGACGTCCGAGGTAAACCATGCCTATCGTGCGGTGCGGGGTGCCTTGGAATTGCTGGGCCTGGATGGGCGACGGCTGGGCACGTCGGCGTGGAATCCTCTGGGCGGACTCGTTCGGCCGGGGGATACGGTCGTGCTCAAGCCGAACTTCATCCGTGACTTTCACGACACCCGCCGAGACGACATCGAAAGTGTGATCACCGGCGGGAGTATTATCCGGGCCATTCTGGATTATGTTGCGATTGCGTTGAAGGGTGAGGGGCGGGTGGTGATCGCCGACGCGCCCCAGTGTGAGGCGTCGTGGGAGCGCCTTTGCTCCTTTACGGGACTGGGGGCGGTCCAATCATTTTACCGCGAGCAGTCGTCGATCCCGGTGGACGTGATCGACTTGAGACCCGAATACACGGAGAAGATCGACGGGGTCATCGTGGGCCATGGGCGACTGGCAGGTGATCCCGCGGGCTACACGAGGGTCAACCTGGGACGGGACTCGGAGTTCATGCCGATTAACCACATGAACCATCGGCTCTACGGCAGCGAATATGATCGCAGCGAAGTGGCGGCCCATCACCATGATGACGTTCACGAGTATCTTCTTTCCCGCACGGTCATGGATGCTGACGTATTCATCAACCTTCCGAAGATGAAGACCCACAAGAAGACCGGCGTGACCCTCAATCTGAAGAACCTGGTGGGCATCAACGGCAACAAGAACTGGCTGCCTCATCATCGCGAGGGCGTGCCCGCAAGGGGCGGTGATCAGTTCGCCTCTTCAGGTCTGTCGGAGCGATTGGAGTATGTCCTGGGGGCGGTTTTCAAGAAGCATTTTCCCAGGCTGGGCCGGTTTCGCCGGTTCGTGGGTGGACCCGCGAAGAAGCTGGGACGGGCTGCTTTCGGAGACACTGATACCACCCGCGTTCGTTCAGGGAACTGGTACGGCAACGATACGACGTGGCGGATGGTGCTCGATTTGAATCGCGCGCTGCGTTATGCGGACGGGACGGGGGTACTGCACGAGGTGCCCCAGCGGCGGTACTTCAGCGTGGTTGACGGCATCGTCGCGGGCGAGGGCAACGGGCCGATGGGCTCCGATCCCCGACCGGCCGGGCTCGTGGTTGCCGGCGCCGAGCCGGTGGCGGTTGACCTGGTCTGTGCCCGCCTGATGGGGTTCGACTACCGGCGGCTTCCGGTACTGTATCGGGTGCTGGAGAACCACACGTTCCCGCTGGCCTCGTTCTCCCCAGAGGATGTGATGCTGCGATCAAACGTGGACGAATACTGTGGTACGCTGGCTGATCTGCGAGGCCGGCTTCTCGCGTTCGAGCCGCACTTCGGCTGGAAGGATCACATTGAGATGGGTTAGTACCGTGCACTGGTTCTGGCGAGGTGCGTTCTCCATCGTAGCGAGTTGTATTCTTGGCGCCCCGTTTGCTTACTTCTTCGACTCGCTGATACCTATTGCCAAGCAGGTTAGCTCGGTTATCGGTTATAGACCAACCGTGTTTGCGTTCGGGATTCTCCCGCCGGTGCTCTGTTCACTGACTGCTTACGGATTGTTGACTCGTTTCTGGGGCCCCGAGATCCCCTTTGACGGGGAAACCCGTTGCCGGCGATGCCAGTACATTCTGAGGGGAATCACGGAGCCTCGATGTCCGGAGTGTGGCGAGAGGATCTGACGCGGCAGATCCGGCAAGGGACACGTGCGGATGCTATCTTGGCGTGAAACGGGCCATGGGGTTGTCAGGGAAGCGCTGGGTAATGAGGTGTAGAGCTTGTCGTGTTTTGTGGTTTCATTTGCGGCGCACGTGGCGGTCTTTATCATTCTAGCGACCACGGCAGGGATTGCGCACGCAAGCCGGCTGGTTCGGCAGATCCTCCGGGTGCGCCACCGGCATCGCAGCGTGGGCAATCTGCACCTGCTGCTGACAGGCACCTTCTACAATGAGAACTGGTTCAGGTCCCACATCCTCCCCTTGTCCTCCGCGAGCGCACTGGCCAAGATCCACGTTGTTACCGATGAGCCGCTGTTCCGTGTTGAGAAGGTGGCGTACGTGTGCCCGCCGCGGCGGGCGATCTGTTTGTTCGGAAGGACGATCTCACGATCTGTAGCCTTGCTGTGGACGGCGGCGCGGTGGCGGCCTGACGTTCTGATGGGTTACCACATCATGCCCAATGCGATTTTGTGTCTTGTGGCGGCCAGTTTGTTCGGCGGCCGGTCGGTGTACCAGATGACCGGCGGGCCCATCCAGATCATCGGCGGCGGTACCGGTAGCGAGAACGCGTTGTTGTGTCTGCTACGCAGGCACTCGGTCCTGCTGGAGAAGATGCTCTTTCATGTTGTCCGTCTGTTCGACGTTGTGGTGGTTCGCGGTCGGCGGGCGGCGGCGTTTGTCAAGGAACAGCATCTGGCTCGCCGGATTGCGGTCGTTTCCGGCAGTGTTGATACGGAGCGTTTCTGCCCGAACGGCAGCCCCAAGCAATACGATCTCGTGCTCGTGGCCCGCCATATCAAGGAGAAGCAGCCACACCTGTTCGTGGAACTGGTCCATGAGATTCGGAAGAAGCAGCCTTCGATCCGAGCAACGATGGTTGGAGACGGGCCGCTCACCGAGGAGCTCAAGCAGCTCGCCAGAACACTGGGGGTCGAGGAGAACATCCACTTTCTGGGCAAGCTCGACCGCGTCGAGGAAGTGCTGGCTTCCTCCCGACTCTTCGTGTTGACTTCCAAGACGGAAGGGCTTGCGATCGCAATGATGGAAGCGATGGCGGCCGGTCTTCCCGTACTGGCACCGGATGTCGGCGAGTTGGGTGAGTTGCTGGTTGACGGGCACAGTGGTCTCTTCATTCGGCCGCGGGACGTAGCGGCGACCGCTGAGCAGGTGGTTGCATTACTCGACGACAAGGAGCGGATCGCACGGATGTCGAACGCAGGACGGAAGCAGGCTGTGCAGCGTGGCAGCGTGGAAGCTGTGGCAAGAAGGTGGGACTCTGGTCTGGAGTCAATACTTAATTCAGGTGATTGACTGCTGTTCCAAAACCCGGGTCTTGATACGTGCCAGAGGGATACTTTGTCGCAGGGAAAGAACGCGTGATGCGCCGGGCATTTTCGCGAAGGAATCTTTGGGACAGTACACCCCGTGTACTGAAGAGCGCTAGCGCGCGGTTCCTGGGCATCGTTCCGCAGGCGTATCTTCTCGGGCGACGGTTTCGACGGAACCTATCGTTCGCTCGGGAAGCCCAGCGGTGGCCGGTCGAACGGGCAAGGGAATTCCAACTGGATCAGTTGCGCCGAACCTGCGCACTGGCGTACGGTGAGACCCGCTACTACCGGCAAACATTCAAATCGGTGGGATTTGAGCCGGGTGATCTGAAGTCGCTCGATGATCTGGCCCGTTTACCCACGATCGACAAGCACACCGTGCGAGCACAGCTCGACGAGATGTGCGCGGTTGACCTAGATTCCGGCGGTATTGATTACGTATCGACGGGCGGATCGAGCGGACAGCCGTTGCGCTTCTATGCCAGCGCCGGTCGATCGGCCATCGAGTATGCCTATCTGGTCGCGGGCTGGGAGCGGGCGGGTTATGACCTGAGGCTGCCCCAGGCGGTCTTCCGGGGGCAGATTGTGGCAGAGAACCGGCAGGGGCTGCGTCACGAATACGACGCGGTACTGCGGCGACATTACTACAGCAATTTCCACATGACCGACGAGAACATGCGCCGATACCTGGCCCATATTTCGACCATTGGGCCCTGCTTTCTTCTCGTGTATCCGTCTTCGGTCACTGTGCTGGCGAGGCACCTGGATCGGACGAAGGTGGCCCCCCCGTCTAACATTCGAGGTGTTCTGGCAGGGTCGGAAAACGTCCTTCGCGGGGATCGGGCGATGGTCGAGCGGGTCTTCGGCGTTCGCTACTTCTCGTGGTACGGTCATTCGGAGAAACTGGTGCTCGCCGCTGAGTGCGAACACTCGACGGACTACCACGTCTGGCCGACCTACGGATATTGCGAACTGCTGGACGAGCATGGCCATCGCGTGACGACACCGGGACAGCGCGGCGAAATCGTCGGCACGGGTTTCATTAACAGGGTCGTGCCATTCATCCGGTACCGTACGGGGGACTACGCAACTTACGTCGGTGATCGGTGCGATGCCTGCGGGAGAGAACACATGATCCTGAAAGACGTTCAAGGCCGATGGCCCCAGGGCAACCTGATCGCCGCGAGCGGTGCGGCCATTTCGCTGACCGCGCTCAACGTCCACGACGATACATTCGAAGGCGTTCGGGACTATCAGTTCCACCAGGTCACGCCCGGTGAGGCAACGTTGCGAGTAGTCCCTGCTCGGCCGCTGAGCAGGGAAGAACAAGCTCGGATTGTTTCACGGATGTCAGGTCGGATGCAGGGCCAGATCGCCCTGGAGCTGGAGCTTTGCAAGGAGTTGGAGAAGACAGGGCGCGGCAAGTTGCCACGCGTGGTCGGGCAAGCCCAGCTATCGCAGCCCAGGGAGAAGATCATTGACGCAGATCGTTGAGGGCGTCAGGCAGGTTGGTCCGGCCGGGAGGTATCTTGAGGCCCGGGTATGGCGAAGTGGAATGCGGCTACGGAACAGCTCATCTGGTGGATGACGTCGTCGCTCCGGCGGCGCAGAAACGAACTGTTTCTCCGGCTGATGTCACCACGACCTACGGACACGGTACTGGACCTCGGCAGCGAGGACGGGAGTCAGTTGGCGAGCTTCTATCCCTATCCGCAGAACGTCGTTATTGCAGATATCAGGGAGGAGCCCCTGATCAGGGGCGTGAAGAAGCACGGTTTTCGCGGCTACATCGTGCTGAAGGAAGACGGCGCGCTGCCGGTGCCCGACCATTCCTTCGACTTGGTGTACTGCAATTCGGTCATCGAACACGTGACGGCAACGGATTATGAGAATGAGCAGCGGTTCGACAGGGCGACCTATGAGAGGCAAGAGCGGCTCGCGGGCGAGATTCGTCGGGTGGCACGCGGGTACTTCGTCCAAACGCCGAACCTGCATTTTCCAATTGAGCCGCACTCGATGCTTCCTTTCGGCGGGTACCTGTCGGCCCGGCACGATGCCTATCTGTCTCGTCGTCTCAAGAACTACTGGATCAAGCAGTGGTCCGGCGGCATCCGGCTTCTGGCACGACGGGAGGTCGAGGCGTTGTTCCCGGACGCGAAGGTGCTGCCCGAACGCTTCATGGGTCTCGTGAAGTCCTGGATCGCGGTTAGGCCACATCCGGATCGCGAACCGCGATGACGAAGAGGCGTGAGCATTTATGAAACAGATCGTCCAGAACTACAACACGGGTGAGCTCCGGGTCGAGGAAGTTCCCGTTCCGATCTGCAGGGCGGGGGGCGTGCTGGTGCGTACCGCGTATTCGCTCGTGAGCACCGGCACGGAGAGGATGAAGGTCCAGCAGGCACGGATGAACCTCGCCCAGATGGCCAAAGCGAGGCCTGACAAGGTTAAGCAGGTCGTGCAGAGCGTCAAACAGGTCGGCCTGGTGGACACGTACCGTAAGGTGCGTGAGCGGCTCGATTCGCTGACCCCGCTAGGTTATAGCCTGACGGGCGTGGTGGAAGAAGTCGGCACGGGCGTGGATGAGTTCGCGGTCGGCGACCGCGTGGTATGCAGCGGCGAGGGTATTGCGTGCCACGCCGAGTTCGTGTCGGTGCCGCGTAACCTGTGCGCTGGCGTGCCCGACGGGGTCGATCCGAAAGATGCCGCGTTCGCCACCGTGGGCGCTATCGCGTTGAACGGCGTTCGCCAAGCCGGCGTCACCCTGGGTGATTCGGTGCTGGTGATCGGGCTCGGCCTGGTCGGCTTGCTGGGAGTCCAGATCCTCAAGGCGGCGGGTTGCCGGGTTATCGGCATCGACCTCGACGCGAGCAAGGTCGAACTGGCCCGCAAGTGTGGAGCGGACGCTGCCTTCCTGCGTGATGATGCCGCCCTGGATGACAACATTCGGAGCCTGACCGGCGGGTTCGGTCCCGACGTTGCCTACATTGCCGCGAGTACCAAGAGCACGGACCCGATGGAGCTGGCGGGCAAGGTCCTGCGGGACCGGGGTCGCGTGGTCGTTGTCGGGATGACGCCTGTTGAGGCCGACTGGCAGACTTATTATCAGAAGGAATTGTCGGTGGTGATGTCGAGGTCGTATGGCCCGGGCCGGTATGACCGGAACTTCGAGCAGAAAGGAGTT
>CAZOIA010000045.1:0-30724 GCA_964579675.1 uncultured Planctomycetales bacterium
GCGGTTGGTGGAATGTCCGTCGGCCCTGTGGAACGACCCGTGCGGGGAAGGTTGGATTGCCTGCATATCTTCCACCCGGTTTGAGCAGGAGGCCAGGAACGGCAAGCTGCGGAAAGTCATTCTCCTCAATGCTGACAACGCTTCTGCCCGTGATCAATACGAGCAATTGACGTCTCTGGGTTGTCAGGTCCGCATCGTGGGAGGCTGGGAAGAGTTGGCCCCGACCCTGGAAGACCCCGATTGCGATGTGCTGATGATAGACGCGTTCTGGTTTGGGGAACATGGCCCGGAGCTGGTGGGGCGAATCAACGCTGCCGCCCCGGCAATGAAAATCGTGGTGGTCGCGTCTACCGAATCCAAGTGGGAAGCGGAGTATCGAGAGCACAGGATCTTCTACTACGCCGTGGCGCCGTTTGCTGACAATGAGATTGTTGACATCCTCGACAGCGCGTTCCGACCTCAGGGTCAGCCGCCAGTCCCTGCCGAGCTTCTGACCGCTTCGTCAGAATCCGTGAGCCGGATCTGCATCACAAACCGCAATGGCAAAAAGGTACGCCTTCTCGCCGCGAGCGGGCTGTTGCGGCGGGCCGACGGACTCGGGCGGCAGTTAAGGCACAAGTTGCTTGAGGGGCTCTATCCCGTCGAGACAACTCTGGGCAACGCAAGGATTACCCCGATCGAGATACTGGACGCGGCCAGTTCCTGCGATCGTCTGCTCGTCCTGCTGGCGAGGGACGCGGGTCGTCTTCCGGGCAGTCTGGTTCGCGATACGGAGGGAAAGTTCATTTCGGTACCGGGGGAGGACGCGCATAAGGTAATGTCCCTGGTCGTGCAACCCGACCCGCACGGCGGCGGTCCTCTTGAGTTTGACGTCCGGACCACGGCAGCGCTGGCCGAACACATCGTGGACCAGATGGCGTCCTGTTAGTGCCGGGCCCATCATTCCGCGGGCGTGTTGCCGGTAACGGCACCGAAGCGGCGCTCGCGGTGGGCGAACGCGCGGATGGCGTCGTTGAGGTCTTCCTTGCCAAACGCGGGCCAGAGCACGTCGGTGATGTAGAGTTCGGCGTAGCTGATCTGCCAGAGCAAAAAGTTGCTGATCCGCATCTCGCCGGCGGTGCGGATCAGCAGGTCGGGGTCGGGTATGCCGGCGGTGTAGAGGGTTCTGCTGACGCGCTCTTCATCCACGTCATCGGGCTCAAGTTTGCCGGCCTGGACCTGTCGAGCGATCGCCCGGACGGCGTCAACGATCTCCTGACGCGATCCGTAGTTGATGGCCAGACAAAGCTTGAGCCCCGTGTTGCCGGCGCTCATCGACTGCGTAACGTCCAGTTCGTGGAGCACGGCATCGGGCAGGCCCTCGCGCCGGCCGATCTGGATCAACCGGACGTTGTTGCCCATGATCGTCTCGCGTTCCTTGACCAGATGCCGGACGTACAGATCCATCAGGGCGTCGATTTCCTCCTTGGGCCTCTTCCAGTTCTCCGCACTGAAGGCGTAGAGCGTAAGGGCCTCCAGCTGGAGACGGGCGCAGTGGATGGTGATCGTGCGGACGTTGGCGGCACCCTCGAGGTGTCCCTGGATCCGGGGCATGTGTTGGAGGTTGGCCCACCGCCCGTTGCCGTCCATGATGATTGCAATGTGCCGGGGAAGCTGCCGGGGCTCGAGGCCAAGCTCTTGCCGGGGATCTAACGGCGGTTCAGGCATTCCGCAGGACCCTTACCATATCGACCAGGGCCGACCAAGGAGCCGCTGGCTTTAGCCCGCCCGGCTCTTCGAATGAGCTCCGAGCTCCGTATGCGTTCGTGACGCCGCGCAGGCTTCAAGCCTGCGGCTCGATGCGCTGATATCGGCCGGTTGGACTACTCATATCATATCACGTCTTCATGAGTGTCTGGGTTCGCTCGGGCCCGACGCTGACGATGGGGATCGGCACGCCCAGCAGGGACTCGATCCGGTCCAGATAGCCGCGGGCGGGCGGGGGCAACTGTTCGATCGAGCGTGCTTCCTGCAGGTCTGCGGTCCAGCCGGGCAGGTACTCGATGACGGGCTCGGCCCGTTCAAGGAGCAGGGCGTCGGAGACGAATCCAGGCAGCGGCCCGTCGGCCGTCCGGTAGCCGGTGCAGATCCCGACCTGCTCGAGGCCGGTGAGCGTGTCCAGGTGCATGACGGCAACGTGGGTGATACCGCTGATGCGGACGCTGTACTGGGCGGCGGCGGCGTCGAACCAGCCGCAGCGTCGCGGGCGGCCGGTCGTTGTGCCGTATTCATGTCCCCGCTCGCGGATGCACTGCCCGATCTCGCCGTCGAGCTCACTGGGGAACGGCCCCGCGCCGACCCGCGTGGTATATGCCTTGGTGACGCCGATGCACGTCCTGAGCGTCTGGACGGGCACACCGGCGCCCGCGGGCACGCCGATGGCGCTGGTCGTGCTGCTGGTCACGAACGGGAACGTGCCGTGGTCAATATCGAGCAGCGTGCCGTTGGCGCCCTCGAACAGGAGCCGCTTGCCGGCCCGAATGGCATCATAGAGGAACTGCGTCGTGTCGCAGACGTTATCGCGGACCCGCTCGGCGTAGCCGAGGTATTCGTCCGCGATGGCCTTGGCGTCGAGCGGTTCCGTCTCGCCGTAGAGGGCGGCGAAGATCGTGTTCTTGCGCTGGACGATCCGGTCGAGCTGGTCCCGGAACTCGCGGGGATGAAACAGGTCCACAACGCGGACCGCGGTGGCCCGCTGCATCTTGTCGGCATAGCAGGGCCCGATGCCGCGGGCGGTGGTGCCGATCTTCCTGTCGCCCAGGGCCGCTTCCGAGAGATTGTCCTGCTTCTTGTGGTAGGGCATGACCAGGTTCGCCCGGTCGCTGATCCGAAGCCGATTCCCGACCACGATCCCACGCCCGGCCAGCGCGTCGATTTCTTCAAGGATGCGGGGCAGGTCCAGCGCGATGCCGGGCCCGACGACCGCGGTCTTGTTGGGGCTCAACACGCCCACCGGGAGCAGGTGCAGGGCGAACTTCTCGTCGTTAATCTGCACCGTATGGCCCGCGTTGCCGCCCCCGTTGTAGCGTACCACGATGTCGAAGTGCTCGGTGAGCAGGTCAACGATCTTGCCCTTGCCCTCGTCGCCCCAGTGCATGCCGACGACGCACGTATGTCCCAGTTTGCTGAAGTCCATGTCTGCGATCTCTTCCAAGAACCCGTTGGGCGCGGCGGGTCAAAGCACTGTTGAGTGTCATCCATTCAGGGCGGCCATACCCTGGCTGCCGCCCGTTTCCCGGGCGGTTGTCTCCGACGGCCCGTGAGAGCCAACCCCGTGCTCATCAACGCTTTTACCCAGGTTAGCAACCCCCGGCACGGGCGTCAAGCGAGCGAACGCGCGGCCGACCTCATGCCGAACGTTTCTTCCAAGGCCCGGCCTGTTTGGAAACGGTGGCGCGCGGACCTCATCCTACCGGCGGTACTCTGTGGGAGGGTCCGCTCACATCGTGACAGCCTGCCACCGGTGTGAAGGCCGACCCACAAGGGCGCCGGCAATAGGTGCTCTCATCACTCAGCCCCTCCGGTAGGCAATTGCCGGATGGCTAGTTCGCGCTCGGCCTGGGCGCTGACGGCCAACAACAGCAGGTCCACGGGCAACGTCCCGATTTCGTTTGACTCCGGTGCGGGGCGACTCGGCATGATGCTTGGCAGCACCATGAAGCATTTACCCCTGAAACGAGGGAACCTATCCATAAGCTTGTAGAAACCGCCCCTTGAGTGTCGCAATGATGAGGCAATCTCGAACGCGAGGGGCGCCTCCGGGTGGTCGTAGATCAGATCAACCTCATCGTGCCCGTCACGCCAGTGGTACAGGCGAACCTGAGTCTGTTGGCTGAGGGCATGGAGATGACCCGCCACGAGGTTCTCCATGAGAACCCCCATCTCTCCCGGATCACTCAGTGGTGCAATTCCCCTTTGTAGTGCCGCATTCCGCACCGCTCCATCGACGAAGTACAGCTTTCTTCCTCGCTTCTGCCTCGAAACTTCGCTGCCGGAATAGTTGGGCAGCGCAAACACGAGAAACGCATGCACGAGATAAGACAGGTAGCGATCGAAGGTCGGCTGGCTGAGCCCGTCAAGGTTCTTGCATATTCCGGTCGGTGAGACGACCCCCGTCGCCTGTCCGGCAAGCGTATAGAGCATCCTCTCAAGCATCATGGGGTTGTCGATGCCGAAGGCTTGTGGAATGTCCTTGTAGATTGCCCGCTCGACGGCATCGTTCCGAAGCATGCGCTGAGACTGCAGCAGTGCCGACTGCTCATCATCAGCTATCTCTTTCAATCCCAGTAGGAGCTCCGGGAATCCGCCGGTCAACATGAAGACATGACGCAGTTCAGATGGACGCGCCAGGTTGATGTTCGCGTCAACGCAGGCGTCAATCGTCTCGGCCAGCGTCGAAGCGACGGGCACATCCACCCGCACGCCCACCAGGTCCAGGTACTCCCGAAAGAGGTACGGGGCGAGATACTGTTCTTCCCATCTGCCGACGCCGCTCTCTACACGACGGTCTTTCAGGACGGCCGTCGCGCTGGACGAGCCCGCCAGACGAATAGGCCGCCTTTCATCGTAGAACGTTTTCAACCAACGGTCCCAGTGCTCCGCGTAGGCGAGCTCATCCAGGAACACGAACACCGGTTTTTCCTCAGATGCCTTGCTGGCGGTCTGCGCGGTCAGCACGAGAGTCTCCAATGAGACCCTCATCAAGAGAGGGTGGTCCAGCCGCAGCCACCACAGCCGCAGCGGTTCAACGCCTTCGCGCAGCAGATTCCGCACGGTCTGATAGAGGCAGGTCGTCTTGCCCACCCGCCGGGGCCCGAGCACGAGTTGGTATCGTCGCGGCTTGTCGATGACCAGCCTTCGCCATAGCTGCGCGCCCAGCGGCCGTTCCACCTCTTGTGCGAGGGCTTTCGGGACCTGGCCGTCCAGGTGCCATGGATTCTGTTCCGAGAGCACCTGGACGTAGTCTTCGCTTGTTGGCTCCCAGGTTGGCCCGCGGCTCCGCATCATACATGGTATCGTACTAGTTTTCCTTGTTCCGTCAATAGGATTCACCCAGGTTATGCTAATTTGGATTTTACCCTCATCCGCAGTCGCTCGTGTTTGTTGCCAGGGTTTAGTATCAGTTTCACTTGACTTCCTCCGACGTCCGATATTGTCCGCTTGCCCCGGCGCGGACCAGACGTGTGGGCGTGGTCAGGTTGACGGCGTGTAGCGGCTGATGAGGAGCTCCGCGGTTTTGATTCCGTCGATGGCGGCGCTGATGATGCCGCCGGCGTAGCCGGCGCCTTCACCGACCGGGTAGAGGTTTCCGGCGGAGACGGATTGGCGGGTCTGTCGGTCGCGGGTCATACGGACGGGTGAGCTGGCGCGGCTCTCGGGGGCGGTGATCAGGGCGTCGGGGCCGGCGAAGCCCGGGAGCCGGCGGTCGAGCTGCCGGACGCCCCGGGTGATCGCGTCGGCAACCGCAACGGGGAGGATCCGGCGGAGGTCGGTCCATTGGTTGCCGAGTGGGCAGCTCGTTTCGAGTGTCCCGTCGGAGTTTCGCCCGTTGACGAAGTCGCTCGCTCGCTGGGCGGGGACACGGTAGGTTTCGCCGGTGAGCTCGAACGCAATTCGCTCCAGTCGTTCGAGGAAGTCGAAGGCGGCGAGGGGGTCGGTCCGAGCCTCGGGGTGGATCTCGGGCGGGTCGAGCGTAATCACCAGGCCGCTGTTGGCGAAGGGGCTGTCCCGCCTGGATCGGCTCGCGCCGTTGGTGGCGATCTCGCCGGGCGACTCGTTGGTGGGGAGGATCATTCCGCCCGGGCACATGCAGAAGCTGAACATGTCGCCGCGGTCGCCGGCGGCACCTCTGGCGACGAGCTGATAATCCGCCGGCGGCAGGCGCCCGTGGCCGGCGTGGGGGCCGTACTGCCACCGGTCTACCATCGACTGGGGATGCTCGATCCGCACGCCGAGCTGAAAAGGCTTCGGCTCGAAGGCCACGCCCCGCCGGGCGAGCATGCGCAGCGTGTCGCGGGCGGAGTGCCCGACGGCCAGGATCACCGGCCCACAGCGGATGGTTTCGCCGGCCACCACGATGGCGGACAGGGCGCCGTCCCGGATCACCACGTCGTCGAGCCTTGCTCCGAACCGGACCTCCCCGCCGAGGGCGTTGATGTGCTTGCGGATGCGCTTACAGATGCCGGGCAGCCTGTCGGAGCCGATGTGCGGCTTGCCGGCGATGAGGACGTCGGGGTCCGCCCCGTGGTGATAGAAGGTTTCAAGGATGGGGCGTACCCGCCGGTCGTTGACCCGCGTGTAGAGCTTGCCGTCGGAGTAGGTGCCGGCACCGCCCTCGCCATAGAGCAGGTTCGATTCGGGATTGAACTGCCGGTGCCGGTAGAAATCGACCGTGACGTCGCGGGAACGGGTGGAGACGTCTGCTCCGCGATCGATGATCAGCGGGCGGTATCCGAGATTTGCCAGCAGCAGACCGGCGAACATTCCCGACGGCCCGAACCCGACGACGATGGGGCGGCCGGGCATCGGCTCGTGTCCGGGCATGAGCACCGGCGGCTCGTCGGGCTCGAGCAGGGTGACGTCCTTGCGTCGCAGCCGGCGGACCAGATTAGCTTCATGCTTGCGGGGGCCGGCCAGTGCCAGCTCGATGTTGTAGGTGAACGACAGCCGGTCATGCCGGCGGGCGTCGAGCGACCGGCGGACGATGGCCCAGAGGCGGATATCACCGACCGGCAGGCGCAGGCGCTTGGCTGCCCGCTCACGCAGCAGATCCTCAGGCTCGTCGAGCCCGAGCGTCAGTCCTCGGACGAGGATCGGCATGGCATATGCTTCGACGTCAAGCGGCCTCTTGTTTGCCGCAGGTGCAGGCTGTCGTCGGCACCTGGTCCGGGCCTCTAGTCCAAGCCCGCGCCGGTCAGAATACCCCGGCAAACAGCACGTAGCAGAATAACAGGCCGAGCAGCCCGCCGACCAGCAGGTAGTAGGCCATGGGCCAGATCGTCTTGCGGATGAGGGCCCCCTCGACGCCGGCCAGGCCGACGGTGGCGGCGGCGGCGACCACGTTATGGACGGTGATCATGTTGCCGGCCGCCCCGCCAAAAGCCTGCAGGCCTAGGACCACCAGATGCGGGGCGTCCGTAGCGCCGGCGACTTCGTACTGGAACAAGGCGAACATCATGTCGCTGACCGTGTTGCTGCCGGCGACGAAAGCTCCGAGAGCGCCGATGATGGGAGCGAAGAAGGGCCAGGTCTGGCCCGCCCAGTCCGCGACGGCCTTGGCCAGGGTGAGAGGCATGCTTTCAAGCTGGGGGGTCGCCTGGTTGATGCCGGAGGCGATGAACACCCATACGAGGGCCACCGCAAAAACCAGGGCAAAAGCCGGCCTGGCGAGCATTCGACCGGCCTCGCGCCAGGCAGCGGCCTGCCGCCCCGGCTCCATCCGATGCACCCACCGCATCGACAACGCAACCAGCATGAAGGTCGTTCCCGGCAGGTACAGGATCGACACCGAGCGCGATACGTCATGGACCCCGAGGATATTCTCCCACGCCAGGGTGACCGAGCGCGAGGTCAGCCAGTTCTTGACGGGAAGAAACGGGACGCGCGTGATGACCAGCAACGCCGCCACCATCAGATAGGGCAGCCACGCCCTGATCAAACTCATCCGCGGCGGTTCATCCTCAAGACCGGCGGAGATTCTGCCCGTCCATTGCGGGTCCCATTCGCTGCGGTCGGGGAAATCCCAGACCGGCAGATTCCGGAGCAGGAACCCTTTCCTTGCCACCGGCACCACGATCCCGAGGCCCACCAGGGCCCCAAGCAGAGAAGGGAATACCGGTCCCAAGAGCAGGGCGAACAACAGGTACGGCACCGTGAACGACGCTCCGGCGAACAGGGCGAACTTCCAGACGCCCAACCCCTCGGTGAACTTGCGGTTTCGGCCGAAGAACCGCGTCATGACGCAGACCATGACCAGCGGGATCAGCGTGCCGGCAACAGCGTGGGGGAGTGCGGCGAAAACGCCGACGCGGTGAAGAAGGTCCTCTTCGCCAAGCCCGGCGGCGGCGGCAGCGGCAAACGCCTGGGGAGACAAGTGGCCTCCAATGCCAATGATGATCGGCGTGCCGACCGCGCCGAAGGTGACGGGGGTGCACTGAATAATGAGAGCGACGGTGCAGGCGGCCATAGCCGGGAACCCCAATGCCAGGAGCAGCGGCCCGCAGATGGCGGCCGGGGTTCCGAAGCCCGACGCGCCTTCGATGAACGATCCGAACAACCAGGCCACGATGATGGCCTGCACCCGCCGGTCCGGCGAAATATCCAGAAAGCCGCGCCGGATCACCCCGAGGGCACCGCTTTCGCGGAGCGTGGTCAACAGCACGATGGCCCCGAAAATGATCCACATCAGCATGAAGCAGATGATGAGGCCCTTGATGCTGGCAGCGGCGACGGCCACGGGCGGCATCTTCCACACCCCCAGGGCCAGACCCACGGTAATGACGTAGCCGAGCGGCATTGCCCGGGTCGCCGGCCAACGCAGCAGGACCAGGAACAGGAAAACCGCCAATATGGGCACAACTGCCAGTGCTGCCATGGATCAGGTATGCTCGCTCTTGTCTCTGTGCCGGGCCTGCTTGCGGGGTGCCGTTCCCGAACAGAGCGGTTGACCCTTTCCCCGGTGCTTCAATCGCCCCTCACGTGTGATAGTCCGCGTTGATGGTCACGTACTGGCGGGACAGATCGCAGGTCAACACGCGGTCGGCCGCCCGCCCGGCGCCGAGGTCGACGACGATCGGCACGTGGCGCCGGCGCATGATCTTCGACAGTTTGTGTGCATCGAGCCGGGCAGCGGGTGCGCCGTTCGTGAACAGGACGGTCCTGTCCAACCGTATCGTCACCCGCTCGGGGCGGTATGTAACGGGCGTTGCTCCCAAGGCCTGGAGGATCCGGCCCCAGTTCGGATCGCCGCCGTTGACCGCCGTCTTGACCAGCGGGCTGACCGCGATCGCCCGGGCTGCCTTGTGGGCGTCGCCGGCGGTTCTGGCCCCCCGTACGATCACCTCCAGCACCCGCGTCGCGCCCTCACCGTCGGTGACAATCTGGTAGGCCAACGACTCGCACACCGCCCGCAGGGCCGACGCAAACGACGCGACGGCGCGCCCCGATGCGAGCTTTCCCCCGACGCCACTGGCGAGCAGGGCCACGGCATCACTCGTCGACGGGCACTCATCAACCGTCACCCGGTTGAAGGTGGGCTCGACCGCCTCGGCCAACAGCCGCCTGAGCGTGCGGGCGGGGAGTTCCGCATCGGTAGTCAAGAAGGCCAACATCGTAGCGACGTTCGGGGCAATCATCCCGCTGCCCTTGGCGCAACCGGCGATGGTAGTGGGGGATCGACCCCGGGGCACCCGCTCGCACGCCTGCTTGAGGCGGGTGTCGGTGGTCATGATCGCCCGGGCGAACCGCCGGCCGGCGGCGGCGGACGACGACCGCGATGCCACCGCGGCGTCGATCCCGCTGCGGATCTTCGTCATCGGGAGGAACTGGCCGATCACTCCGGTACTGGCGGGCAGTACCTCCCTCGCGGACGCCCCAATCGCACTGGAGACCCGGGCGCACATCGTTCGCGCGTCGGCAATCCCGCGTTCGCCCGTCGCCACGTTGGCACATCCGCTGTTGGCCACGATCGCACGCAGCTTACCGCTCGCCACGTGCTCCCGCCCCACCACGACCGGAGCGCCGCAGAAGCGGTTCCGCGTGAACACCGCCGCCGCCGTACAGGACGAGTCCGCCACGAGCACGCCCAGGTCCAGCGCCCTGTTTTCCTTAATGCCGCACGCGACGCCGGCGGCACGAAATCCCCGCGGCGAAGTGATGGTGTTATTCCTCATGAATCCAACCCGCTGAAAAAAGCCTCACCTGAGGTCGTCGGCAAAGACATACTTCGCATAAACGAGCCGGGCCTCCTCCGGCTTGCCGGTGCCCTTGATGACGGCCCGGCCGTCGGCGAAAACGGTCAACTCGAACGGGTCAATCCGGGCCCTGAGCAGGAAAGCGTTGAACCGGGGCTCGGTTCCGGCGGCCCTTCTGATCCTGTCGGCAACGGCGGCGAAGTCAATCCTCGCCCCGCCCGGCGGTGCCACCTGGACGGCGTCCCGGCCCCAGAGCGTAGTCGCACTGCTGCCGTGCTTGCCCTCAAGGTATTCAAATCTCCTCTCTTTGCAACAGGGGCAGTCACCCTGATCGTACGCTTTGGCCACGTTAAGCTGCACGGCCCGCCCCCGCCAGACATCGAAGCTGAGCAGCCGCCGATCCAGGGCATCCAACCGCCCGGTCAGGATCTTGATCGCCTCGGTCGCCTGATGCGACGCGACCCGGGTGACCAGCGGGCCGAGCACGCCCACGGTCTCGCACGTCGGGTTCATCTCCCGAGGCGGAGCCTGCTCGAAGACGCATCGCAGGCAAGGGGTTTCGTTGGGCAAGATGGGCATCGACAGTCCCGTCGCCCCAGCGCACGCCCCATACACCCAGGGCCGATGCGTCTTGACCGCCAGGTCATTGATCAGGTACCGGGTCTCGAAATTGTCCGTCCCATCCAGCAGCAAATCCGCCCCGTCGGCGAGTTGCTCGATGTTCCGGTGGCTCGCGTCGGTAACCACCGCCTCAATCGTGACGTTCGAGTTGATGCGTTGGAGCTTGCGCCGGGCGGCCTCGGCCTTGGGGAGATTGGCGGCGATATCGTCCTCGTCGAACAGCGTCTGACGCTGCAGGTTGTGCAACTCGATGTAGTCGCGATCCACGATGCGAAGCAGGCCGACACCTGCCCGGACCAGGATATTGGCCAGAGCCGAGCCCAGCCCCCCGCACCCGATCAGCGCGACCCGCGAGGCCAAGAGCTTGCGCTGGCCCGCCTCGCCAATGGGCTCAAAGAGCATCTGGCGGGAGTACCGCGTCAAGTCGGCGTCCGGTTCGATCGGTTGAGTGTCTTCACTGGCAGCCATTGCAGCAATTACGTTCTTTCCGGGTCCGACCCACCGCTCAGCCCACTGAGGTGATGGCAGAGACCGATGAAAAGCATGACCGCCGCTCCCAGGAGCGACGAACTGGCATTCCGGCGCACGATCCGCCTGCCTTGTATTATGATACTGATTTCGCGATCATGGAAGCAGGTGCCACGGTGGCGTGAACCCTTCGCCATCCTGACCGCAGCCGGGCGCGAACAAAGGCCCCCAATTGACTCGCAGCCGACCCTTGCACGGAGATATCCTCATGAATGCTGGGAAAACGAATCGCCGTCAATTCCTGCACCAGGCTGCCGCCACGGCGGCGACGGTGGCGGCGGGGACGTCGGCCGTCGCTTCCAGCCCGCAAGAACGCACCATCAGCTCTGCCGCCGGAGCCCCTGCCGCGTCGAGCAACAACAAGATCGTCATCGGTATGATGGGTACCGGCGGGCGGGGAAAATGGCTACTCCACGAAGAGCTGACCAAGAGACCCAACGTCGAAATCGCCTATCTGTGCGACGTGGACGAGGCACGCCTGAATGAAGCGGCGGCACTGGTGGAGAAGGCCACGGGCAAACGCCCGAAGACCGTCAGCGACTTCCAGCGCATCCTCGACGACAAGTCGGTTGACGCCTTGTTCAACGTCACGCCGGACCATTGGCACGCTTTGGGAACGATCCGGGCGTGTCAGGCCGGTAAAGACGTCTACGTGGAGAAGCCGGCGTCGCACAACGTCTGGGAGGGGCGAAAGATGGTTGAGGCGGCCCGCAAGTACGACCGCGTGGTCCAGCTCGGCACGCAGACCCGCAGCGGGCCCTACACCCACCAGGCGGTCGAGTTCCTCCGGGCGGGCAAGATCGGCGAGATCCACCTGGTGCGGGTGTTCAACATGAAGAACCGCCCGCCGGTCAAGCCGAAGCCGGACGGGCCCGCGCCAAAAGGCGTCGAGTATGAGAAGTGGCTGGGGCCCGCCCCGCTTCGGCCATTCAACGCCAATCGGTTCCACGGCTCCTGGCACTGGTTCTGGGACTACTCGGGGGGGGACATCATCAACGACGCTGTCCATCAGATCGACGCCGCTCGCCTGTTGATCGGGAGGGCGTACCCCGAGGCCGTCTCGTGCGCGGGCGGCAAGCTGGCGATGAAGGATGCTCAGGAAACGCCCGATACGCAGATCGTGACCTGGGAGTTCGGCGACGATCTGCTGATGACGTTCGAGTTGACCCTTTGGACGCCGCACATGCACAAGACGCCGTGGGACTTTCGGGACACTGACGGGTTTCCGAACTGGCGCTTCAACGCGACGAAGATCGAAGTCCACGGCACCAAGGGGATGATGCTTTTCAGCCGCCACGGCGGCGGCTGGCAGGCCTGGAACCCGGACTGGAAGGAAATCGCCAACGCCCCCGGTCGGCATCCCCACCCGCCGCACATCGACAACTTCTTCGAATGCATCAAGACCCGCCAGCGCCCGAACGCCGACATCGAGGAAGGCCACCTCTCGACGGTCCTGTGCCACCTGGGCAACATCTCGTACCGCGTGGGCGGCCGGAAGCTCCGATTCGATGGGCAAGCCGAGCGCTTCGTCGGCGACGATGAGGCGAACAGGCTGCTCAAGCGGACCTACCGGGAGCCCTGGGTCGTGCCGGACGGGGTTTGAGGCCCCTGGGGCCACCCGTGCCGGCCGGGCGGTTTCGCACGGTCTCGCAGGGGGCACGGGCTTCAGTCCAACGCGTGAAGCGACGGTTGCGCGGCTCAATCGGGTACGCGACCGATCGTCGCTGCCGGGAAAACTCACAGGCATCCGCCGAGTCGGTCCGGCGTGGTTCGAGAGAAGCCGGCGATGGCACGGTGACCGGCGGGGATGTATCCGGGGAGCACGGGGTAACCGCCCTGAAAACCCCGTCATTGGGGCAAGATAAGAAAATCCAATGTTCTCAGGGTTTTTCTGCTGGACGCGCCAACGTCAAGCGTTTATGATTCTGCCCGATTGGGCCGGCGGTCGGCCCAGGTTTAAGACGAGGAGGTACCTATGGCCAAAGCGAAGAAAATGTCTAAGTCGGCCATTGCATCGGCCCTGGCGGAGAAGGTCGAGCTCACCAAGAAGCAGTCGGTCCTGTTCTTGGAAGAACTGGCGGGCCTGGCCTACAAGGAAGCGAAGAACAGCTTCACGCTGCCGGGTCTCGGCAAGCTGGTGCTTGTCAGTCGCAAGGCACGCATGGGGCGCAACCCCGCCACCGGCGAGACGATCAAGATTCCCGCCAAGAAGGTGGTGAGGTTCCGCGTTTCCAAGGTATGCAAGGAGGCGGTTCTGGGAACAGCGCCGGCCAAGAAGAAAGCCAAGAAGAAAGCCAAGAAGAAGAGGCGCTGAGACGCACTGCCTGATCAGCAGTGATTCAGGTCATCAGGCCAACGACAGCCGACACAGACTTCAGCGGCCGGCGAGCTTGAATCGCCGCGACGATTCGGGAGAGGCGGTTGGCGGCAAGCGCTTCCCGGGTCTTCGCGGCGGTTCTATTGTTGCTCAAGCTTGGGGGCTTCGCGTCTCCATCGCGCGCCGGCACATTGAAATGAGCCCCTCCAGTTCTTCCGCAACGTCGGTGACCGAATCGGCATTCCTTGCTGATTGTTCCAAAGCGGCAGCCATTTGCCCGATCGTATGGAAACCGAATCCGCCGCTGGAACCCTTGAGTTGATGGGCGAGCCGAGCCAATCCCTCCAGGTCGTTGGCCGCGTAAGCCACCTCCAGCGAACGCACGCGATCCTTCAGGTGGTTCACGAACCCGCCAATCAATTCCACCATATCGGGATCGCCGGTCATGCTGCTGAGAATCGGCGACCGGTTCGGGCATGGCATATATCTTTCTCCCTGCGAGAACAACCGAAACCCATCCGAGGAGCAACCCTCGCCCGAGTGTCTCTCACCCGGCACAGTATCTTATCGGCCGCCAGGGACACGAACCTGACTTACGGGTTCTGAAGATTGCGGTTATCGATCGCCAGGCCGGAGATGTAGAACGTCCCCTCTTCTTGACCCGGGAAGCTTACTTGCCCGCATAGTCGATGATCCGGGCAATCTCCGTTCGCAGATTGCGCCGGTGGACAATGCGGTCGACGAAGCCGTGCTGGAGCATGAATTCTGCCGATTGGAAGTCCTCGGGCAGTTGGGCCTTGATCGTGTTCTCGATCACGCGCGGTCCGGCAAACCCGATCATGGCCCCCGGCTCGGCCAGGTGGACATCTCCGAGCGAGGCGAAGCTGGCCGCCACGCCGGCAGTCGTGGGGTCGGTCATGACAACGATGTACAACCCGTGTGCATCGTCTAAACGTGCCGCTGCCGCCGCGGTCTTGCTCATCTGGACCAGCGACACCATCCCCTCTTGCATCCGGGCGCCGCCGGAAGCGGTGACGATAACGAACGGGATGTTGGAGTCGGCGGCCCGCTCGATGGCGGATGTCACCTTCTCGCCGACCACCGCTCCCATCGAGGCCATGATGAAGAACGGGTCCATCACGGCGAGGATCACCGGGCGGCCTCGGATGAACGCCTTGCCGACGACGACGGCTTCCCTCTCGCCGGTCGCCTCCTGTGCCTGACGGAGTCGGACCTTGTACTTCAGGCGTTCATGGAACTTCAGCGGATCGGTGCTCGCCAGGTCCGGCAGGAACTCCTCGAACGTATCCGGATCGACCAGTTGCGTGATCCGCGTCCGGGCCGGTATCCGGTGGTGGAACCCGCACTCCGGGCAAACGTGGAGGTTCTCCTCGAGTGCCTTGCGGTACACGGTGGTCTGGCAGGCTGGACATTGCGCCCACAGACCCCTGGGAACGTCAACCCGATTAGGCACCGGCCGGCCGGGACCGGCAGGCCCTGCACTGGTGGAACCCTCGTCGGCCAAGACTCGTTCTCCATCCTCCCGCTGCCAAACGCCTCCCCCACCGACCTGTCGCCGCCCGCCACCCCCATTGTTAGCGGTTTCTCCCGGCGAAGTCCACCGTTACGTCTTGACGTTGTCAAGCAGCACGACCGCCACTGGGCCGAAGGCGAATATCGGCAGCCAATGGGGCAGGGCCAGCGAGAAACCCTCCACCGATCCTACCACCTGTTGACCAATGAAGCTCGCCAGGAAGGCGACGCCACAGGTCCCCAGGGCCTTGGCGCCTTGGGTGAGCACGCTCTCGGGCAGTCGATTCATGAAGAAGGCCATCCCCAAGAGCAGGAGGATCATGTTGCTGATGGGCAGGGTGAACCGGGCATGTCTGACCTGGGCGATCTGGACGGGGCTGGTGTCCCCCCGTTGTTCGAGCCGTTTGAGGTCGCCGAGGCTGAGGAAGTGAAGCCACTGAGCCGTCTTCCGGAGCAGCAGATCCTCGGGCGACAGCTCGCTCGGGTAAAAGCGAACCGGGGCGAACACGAGCCGATCCTCTGTGCTCAGCCCTTCGGAGACGCCGGAGGACCTCCTGATTCGCACCCCCCGCTGGACCAGTTTCCAACCGCGGTTCTGGCCGTCCCACTCCGCCCGGTCGGCAGTGACGACGGCCTCTATCTGTCCGGGGGCGGCGGGATTGTCGGACAGCTCCATGATGATGAGGCCGCCGACCATCTTGTCCCTGGGGGAGAACTGCTGGGCACTGAGCAACCGGTTCTCGCCGTCCCTGACGCACCAGATCTGATACACCCGCGCCCCTTCCACGTCATCGCGCTGCCGGGCCAGCTTGGGCGCGACTTGAGGCAGGATCATCTCGTGGTCGAGCCAGAGCAGGATGTTCATCACCAGACCCGCCAGGATGATCGGCGCCGCGAGCCGGTACAGACTAGTGCCCGACGCCAGGACGGCGGTGACCTCGTTGTGCCTCTGGAGCCTGGCCAGCGTCCCGCATGCCGCGAACAGCGTGATGACTCCCGAAAGCTGGGAGAAGTAGAGCGGGAGGTTGTAGAAGTAGTAGCTGGCAACGTGCGCGATCACCATGCCGGCGGGCTTGCCCTCTTCGGTGAACTCGTCGAAGTTGACGAACAAATCGAGCACCACGTACAGGCTGATCAGCACAAATAGCGACAGCATGTAGTTGAGCACGAAGGCCCGCAGCAAGTAGCGGTCGAGTGTTCTGATCATTCAGCCAGCCGCCTACCGTCTCAGGTACCGGGTCAACACCACGCCGTCGGCCAGGGCAAGCAACCCGATACCCGCCCAGATGACAACGATTCCCAGGACATGGGTGCCGGTCTTCTCGACCAGTTGCCGGCCCATGATGTTCATCACGACCACCAGCAGCCCGGGCATGAAGCTGATGACGAAGGCCGTCAGCAACTGCCCGCCGCGGAAGATGATGCCGAGGGCCGCCGCCATTAGCAGCGTCACCAGGGCGCTGGCACTGAACGCCAATCGCGAATGAATGATCCCCACGATTTCATGCTTGAGGTTGATCAAGTCGGCAAGCGTCGCGATCCGCGCGTCCCGCACCCGGTCGCCCAGGCCGAAGTGCGGAAGCTTCTCTTCCAGCTCGTCCCGGTCCCTGATCCCCCTTTCCTGAACCAGATCCAACCCGATCAACTCATCGTCGGAAATGCCCTGTTCCGCCTCGAGCCCCTTTTCCGGAAGGGCGACCTCCTCCAACTCGATCTTCTTGTGTTGAACACGCTTCAACGGGTCGAGCGAGTCCGTGAAGACCACCTTGCCTCTCAACGTCAGTACGACCACGTCGCGGGGGCTCGGGTAGCCCCGCTTAACCCTGATTGAGCAGGTGTCGGCCTCGTACTCGCGCTTGCGACTGTTCCCCTCCTGGTCCTTCCACCACTGCCGGACCGTCACCCCGTCCAGCCCGGGGCGGAAGTCGTCCGGGTCCAGCGAGGCATGCCGGGCCCGGATCTCGTAGCCCCGGCCACGACGATGGTCCTCCAGGCGAAGGGCCTTCCGGGGACCGGTGAGCTGCTGGTAGACGTCCCGGTAGAACAGGTTGTCCCGGAGCTGTGCCCGGATGCCCCTGATGCTGTCTCGGATCTCCGGCAGCAGTGTCGGGTGCTCATAGTAGTCAAACAGTTGGGGCAGGTTCAGCCACTTTGGCTCATGTTCGAGCTTCTTGGGGATCTTCACCGAGCCGAAGGGCCGCTCGCGTTCCTGAAAGTACTGCCGGCGCTGGAGGTCGAGGGCGTGGACGTCGAACATGACGGCCTCGACCGTGGGCTCGCCGGCGTGGGTATCGGCCCAGAAGTCGATGCGGATCTCTCCGGCCGTCCCGCAACGCACCAGGCTGTCGTTCCCCAGTTCCAGAAACGCCGCCTTCTGGATGTGCATCACATCTGATTCGCGGTCCCGGTCGAACAGGTTCGACCTGCCCGCGTACAGGACGTAAGGTCCGTAGCGGATATAACCCTGCCTGCTCAGGGCCTGGATGGCGATTTTCTGGATGTCCTTGCGGACCATGACCTCGATTTGCTCGATGAAGTTCGGAATCATGTAATTGCTGAAGGTGAATGTGAAAGCAGCGGTCACGAGGCTCAGCCCGATCGCGGGGGCGAGCAGTCGGTGAATGTTGATCCCGCTGGCTTTGCAGGCATCGAACTCGTTGTCGGCGGCCAGCCGCCCGTACACCATTGCACAGGCGAACAGGGCCGCCACCGGCAGCGTAAGCGTCGTCGCAACCGGCAAGATGAAGCCCAGGAACCGGGCCAACTCCACTGCGGTCAGGACCTCCACCTTGACCATATTGAGCGCGCCCCCGCACAGGCTGAACGTCAGGGTCAGCCCGATGGCAGTCAGAGCGAAGGTCTTGACCAGCTCGCGGGCGACGTAGAATTGCAGCGTCTTCATCGTGAATACTCGGGGCTCAAGCCGCCCGGCGCCGGACCTACCGGGCTCATCGGCGGTCCTTGTGCTATTGTAACTTCTTGTGAAGCAACGAGTAACGAATTCCTTGGGCCTGCCCTGGGCTGCGCCGGGTCCAAGCTACCCGAATCCTCCCCGGCGTCAATAGCTCCCGGTGCGGGCATTCTCGCGCGGTTGCGAGGCCGCCACCGGGCGAACCCTCGCTCGTCGTGCCACTGGCAACCCATGGATGGGCACTAAATCGAACCCGAGCGGTCGCTCCTGCGGGTACGATCTGAGGGGGTCCCCGGTTCGCCACCGCGAAGCCGCAAGCGGCGGAGGTGGGAACCGACGAGGCGCCGGAGGTGGGAATCGGTGAAGCGGTTGAGATGGGAATCGGCGAAGCGCCGGAGGTGGGAAGCGGCGATCGACGTGGGGGTACGTTCTTGAGAACCGTTGCTCGCCGGCTCACCTGGTGCAACCGTCAGGAAGCCCACCAGGTATACTGGTGCGTCGGTCGAATCCCGCTAGAATCCCCAAGTTGCCGTTCGTTGATGCGAGGCCGCAGGCGGCCGGGTGGGGCACCCGGGCGCGGAGCGGATAGACGGCTCCTCATGCCGAGTCGTTTATGAGCCACACCGTGACGACCCTGAATGATGTCCGGGCCGGGGACCGGCCCGCGGCCGGCCTGTTTGGCAACCGCGCGTTCCTGCTTCTGTGGGGGGCGTACGGCATCAGCGCGATGGGGGACCACATCTCCGAGCTGGCGGTGCTCAAGTGGATGAACGCGCTGGAGAGCGATCACATCACGCGGCTCCAGGCGATGATCACGTTCATGTTCATGCTGCCGTTCTTCGTTCTGGGCCCGGTCAACGGCCTGCTCGCCGACCGTCTTCCCCGACGCGGGATCATGATCTTCGCCGATGTGATCCGGGCAGTGATCATGGTCAACTTCGCGCTGTTGCTGGCGGCGTTCAGCCCATGGGGTACGGTCGGGGCGTTCGTCCCCCTGATGATCGTGGGAATCTTCGCCGCCCTTTTCTCGCCGGCGCGCTGTGCATTGCTGCCGACGCTGATCCGGGATGACCAGCTCGTCCGGGCCAACGCGATGACCAGCGGGCTGGGGGTGATCGCGACGATGATCTCGGTTGCGATCGGCGGGTACCTGGCCCGCCATTACGTTGCCCAGGTGGCGTTCACGGTTGATGCGGGGACGTTCATCGCCAGCGCGGCGCTGCTGTTTTTCATTTGCCCGCCCGCCCGGGAACGTAAGCGCCATCATGCAGGGGTCGGCCCGGGAGCCCTTGCGGAGGCGTTCCGCTACGTGGGCCGGCATCGCCGGGTCGCCCAGTTGATCGGGATCGCGGTGGTGGTGTGGGCGTGCGGGGCGGCGGTCCGCAGCACGATTCCCACGCTGGTCCGTGACGTGTACCTTCCGGACCTGAGAGGTGACGAGCTGTTCTGGTACATGGGCTTGTTCCAGGCCCGGCTCGGGCTGGGCATGCTGGCCGGGGCGCTGATCCTGACCGCCCTGGGTGACGCGCTGCGGAGCGAAGTGGCCATCACCTGGTCCCTGGCGGGCATCGCCCTGTCGATCGGATTGGTGGCGGCCAGTGCCCTGGTGCCGATGCCCTCGTGGCTGGCGTACACGATCGGCGGGGTGGCGATCATCTTCTCCGGCGCCTTCGCCGCGGGCGTGATCGCCAGCTACCACGCGCTGCTGCAGCGAATCGTCCCGAACCGCATCCGGGGCCGGCTCTTCGGATTGACCGATCTGGCTACCATGACCGGGCTTCTGCTCGCCACCGGGCTGCTCGGCATCCCGGAGTGGACACACATAGATCAATGGATCGGGTGGATCCTGCTCGCGGTGACCCTGGTGGTGCTGGCCACCGCGCTCATGTCCCTGCTGGTCCGGCTCCGCGGCGGGCCGTTCCGCATGAGGGTCGGCTTCTGGTGGAACCTGAACGAGTTCTATTGCAAGTGGTGGTTCCGGCTCAAGCGGGAGGGGATATGTACCGTTCCCGCGGATGGGCCGGTGATCGTCGTCGCCAACCATACGTGCTCGATCGACCCGCTGCTGCTGATCGCCAGCACGCCGCACCGGTTGCTGGGCTTCCTGGTGGCGGAAGAATACGCGGACCTGCCCTTGGGCGGACGCCTGGTTCGCATGATCGGGAGCGTGCCGGTCAGGCGCGACGGTCACGATGCCGCCGGCACCCGAGCGGCTCTGCGGCATCTCAAGGCCGGCAACGCGCTGGGGATCTTCATTCAGGGTCGAATCGCCCCTCCCGGCGAGAAGCTGGAACCCAAGGACGGAGCGGCCATGCTGGCCCTTCACAGCGGGGCCCTGGTGGTGCCGGCCCATATCTCGGGCACCCGGTACGATGAGAAGGTGGCCTGGTCGTTCTTCCGCCGCCACCGGGCCCGGATCCGGTTCGGCAAACCGATCGATCTGAGCAGACATTGGATTCCAGGGGCGGACAAAGAGAGCCTGAGACGGATCAGCAACAGACTCCTGGAGCGAATCAACGAGCTGGGGGAGGAGAACGAGTGAAAAACAGAAGGACAGATGGAGGGAAGGAGGGACAGAGAGACGGAGAGAGTGAGAGAGACCGGCAGGAGAGAGAACACGCCGGCCAATGTCCCGTTTAGCCGCGACCCGAAGGGGAGCGCATCATCCCTGCGTCGTTTAGCCGCGACCCGAAGGGGAGCGCATCATCCCTGCGTCGTTTAGCCGCGACCCGAAGGGGAGCGCGTACTTGCTTCCAGCGCAACGATGCGAAGGGGAGACAAAATGCGAGTGATGACAACGTCACCTGGAACCCGTGAAGCCTCATGTGCGGTGCTTGGCCTGCTTCTCGTCCTTTCCTCCGGCCCGGCGTTGGCCGCGGACGCCCCGTCGCGTGAGGAGGCCGCCCGGGCCCTTCGACGGGCGGTACGCTACTTCCGGGAGAAGGTGGCGACCCGGGGCGGGTATCTCTGGGAATACTCGAGTGATCTGAAGGAACGTCGGGGCGAGGGCAAGGCGACCGCGTCGCAGATCTGGGTCCAGCCGCCGGGCACGCCGTCGGTGGGGCTGGCCTATCTCCGCGCGTACGAACGGACCGGCGAGGCGTTTCATCTGGATGCGGCCCGCGAAACCGCCCACGCCCTGGCCTGGGGGCAACTGGGCAGTGGTGGATGGACCTACTCCATCGACTTCGACCCGGCCGGCAGCAAGCACCGGTTCCACCGCCGCGACGTCGAAGCCGGCCAACGCGATCCCGGCGACCGTTTCAACGTGTCCACCTTCGACGACGACACCTCGCAAAGCGCGCTGCGCCTGATCATGTCCTACGATCGTGTGACCGGCTTCAAGGACGAGGTGGCTCATCGAGCCGCCCTGTACGCCCTGAGGCACTTCCTCAAAGCCCAGTATCCCAGCGGCGGTTGGCCGCAACGCTACGTCGGGCCCCGCGACCCGCGGGACTGGCCGACAAAACCCGCTCATTACCCCGAGTCTTGGTCGCGGGTTCATCCGAAATCCGACTACAAGTTCTTCTATACTCTCAACGATCATACGATTCCCGATCTCATAACGACCATGCTGGTGGCCTACGACGTATATGGCGAGCGGGTCTATCTCGAATCCGCGCTCAAGGGTGGAGACTTCCTGCTCCTGGCCCAGATGCCGGAGCCACAGCCCGCGTGGGCTCAGCAGTACGACGCGGACATGGCCCCGGCGTGGGCCCGCCGGTTCGAGCCGCCGTCGATCGTCTCGGTCGAGTCGATCGGCGCCATTCGGGCCCTGATGAGACTCTATGTGGAGACGGGGGCCGAGAAATACCGTTCGTCGATCCCGCGGGCCCTCGACTGGCTTGAGCGGTCGAGGCTGTCGGACGGGCGCCACGCCCGGTTCTACGAGCTCAGGACCAACCGGCCTCTCTATTTCACCAGGAAGTATGAACTGGTCTACACCGACGACGATTTGCCGACGCACTACTGTTTTCAGACAACGCTTGACGTTACCACCTTACGGAGGCAGTACGACCGGCTCGGGTGGGAGCGGCAGCAGCAGGTGAAGCAGGCCGGTGATCGCATTGAAGAGCTGCGGGGCGCAGGCGCTGACGAGCGATTGACCGTCCGCAGCCACGGAAGACCTGCGTCGCCCTCAGCCGTCCGGAAGGTTATTGATTCGCTGGACCGGGAGGGTCGGTGGATTGAAGACGGGCGGATGAAGTGTTCACAGTTCATCCGCAACGTAGACACCCTGTCGAGTTATCTCGCGCGTGAACCATAATCATGCGAAGCCGCAAGCGGCCCATGGACCTGGAAGCCTACTCCTGTTCGTTGGTGGTGGTGGTCATCTCGTTGCCGCGGGGTCCGCGAATGATTCCGCGGCGCGAAGGCTGGCGAACGAACTCCAGGATTCGCCGGCCGGCGTCGGTGGCGACGGTCTGAGCCAGTTTTTCGACCGCCCGGCGAAAGGGTATGCCCGATCGGTATAGGATGCGATAGGCCCGGCGAACGTCGTCGCGCTGCGGACCGGTGAAGCCTGCCCGTCGCAGGCCGACGATGTTGACTCCGGCACAATAGCCGGAGCGTACCACCATGAAATAAGGCGGCACATCCATGCTGACCGCGGTCAGGCCACGGGTCATGACCAACTCGCCGATGCGAACGAACTGGTGCACCATGGTCCCGCCGGCGAGGAAAGCCCCGGCCCCGATGTGCACGTGCCCGGCCAGCAACACCGCGTTGACCAGCTTAACGTCGTCGCCGAGCTGGCAGTTGTGGGCGACGTGGGCGTTGGCCATGATGAAGCAGCACTTACCCACCACGGTGGTTGACCCGGGGTCGGTTCCCCGGTGGATGGACGCGCCCTCGCGGATGATGGTCTCGTCGCCGATCCGGCAGTAACTCTTTTCGCCCTTGAAGGCCAGGTCCTGGGGCTCGTGGCCCACGACCGCTCCGGGATGGATTTGACAGTTGGCGCCGATCTCGGTCCAGCCGGTGAGATAGGCGTGCGGGTAGACGCGCGTACCCGCACCAACGCGTACCGGCCCGTCAATGATCGCGTAGGGTCCGATCTCGGCCGTCGGATGCACCTCGGCCCGGCGGTCCACGATTGCCGTGGGATGGACAGGCATCGCTTGAATCAACTCCTGCGGTCGGGTTGCCCACTCGAACGGAAGGCGCCTTGAAGAGCCGCCGCAAGTCCACCTCGTCGGCAACCGCAGCCCCCTCTGAAGCGCCGCGCGGGCTGAAGCCCGCGGCTCGTTGCTATCGAGATCGGCCTGCGGCTCAAGGACCGCGGCAATTCATTGCCGCTAGCGCACGACACTATACCCGAACCTGCCCCGCCGGCCAGTCCGGCCGGTCCGGAGGTCGGCCGCTACGGGATCGGCTCGTAGTAGCAGTTGCGTTTCTGCGGCTGCCAGCCGGCGTCGGTGATGAGCCGGCGGATTTCCGGCTCGGTCAGGCGGTAGGTCGCCCCGGCGGCGGAGACCACGTTCTCCTCCATCATGATCGAGCCCATGTCGTTGGCACCGAAGAACAGTGCGAGTTGGCCGATCTTGGGGCCCTGCGTTACCCAGCTCGCCTGGAGGTTCGGGACATTGTCCAGGAACACCCGGGCGATCGCGAGCGTCCTCAGATACTCATGGGCGCTGGCGAGCGCGAGGTGCTTGCCGTCGGGCGGATCGGTGCAGTCGGGGGGCCGCTGCGGGAATCGGCCCAGGGGTGTGCCGGCCGGTTGGAACGTCCAGCAGATGAACGCGGTGAACCCGCCCGTCTCGTCCTGCAAATCGCGGACGCGGCGAAGATGCTCGATCCGCTCGGGGATCGTTTCGAGGTGGCCGAACATCATGGTGATGCTCGTCCGCATGCCGATCCGGTGGGCTTGCCGCATGACTTCAAGGTACTCCTCCGTGCGTGTCTTGCCGCGGCTGATCCGGTCCCGAATGCGATCGACCAGGATCTCCGCCCCGCCTCCGGGGATCGTGTCGAGCCCCGCCTCCTGCAGGCGAAGCAGCACGTCGCGGATCGACATGTCGAAAACTCGGTGAAACGCGAATACCTCCGGTGGGCTGAAGGCGTGGAGGTGAATCCCGGGGAAGCTCTTCTTGATGAACCGCAGCAGGTCGAGGTACCAATCGAAGTCGAGGATCTCCGGCGGGACTAGCCCCCCTTGCAGAAGAAGCTGCGTGCCGCCGATGTCGATCAGCTCCTGAATCTTGCGGCCGATCTCGTCGAAGGTCAGCACGTAGCCCTCGGGCAGCCCGGGCCGGCTGCGGGTGGTGCCGGGCGGGGCGGCCCTGAAGTTGCAGAAGATGCACCGGGCGGTGCACCAGTTGGCGTAGTTGATGTTGCGGTCCACGACGTAGGTGCGGTAAGGCTCGGGATGCAGGTATTGGGTGACGCCGTGGGCCCGGCGGCCGAGCTCGTGGATCGAGCAATCGAAGTACATGGCCAGGGCGTCGGCCTCGCTGATGCGGGCGAGGCGGGGTGCACCGGCGTCGGTGCCGAGGGCGGTGGTCATCCGACCGGCTCCCGATTTCGGGCAATGATCCCTTCGTCGGCCGCCAGTTCGAGGAATTGTCGCATACCCTCTCGGACGGGGGCGGTGACGGTGTAGACCAGTCGCCGGGTAAGGTACTCCTCGGCCAGCGGGACGGGCCAGCCGTGGGCCGGCCCCATTTCGGCCGCAATCCCGGATGCCCGGGCGATGCCGCGATCCCGCGCTTCACTCAGGAGCTTGGCCAATCGCGAGTGGTCGCGGTTCGCCGGTGCCGCCCACACCGCGAAGACGAACGGCAACTTCGTCCATGCCTTCCACGCCCCGCCGAGGTCGATCTCGTGGTCGAAACCGCTCCGTGGAGCCGTCACCACTTTGTCGCCGATGAGCAGCACCGATTCGCAGTCGTCGAGGCTGGCGGCGCTGGACAGAGGTGCGAGCGTGAGCGGGCGCTGGTACCAGTGCTTCCAGATCAGCCGGGCCAGCGCGATCGAGGTGTGCGAATCGTCGTCCGCATAAAGGACCGTCATCTGCTCCGGCGGCACGCGGGAGAAGACGCGGACGGTCAGCGTCTCGCCGTTGCAGCCTATGCAGGCATCCGAGATCCGTTGCCACGGACCGCTGGCACGGCCCGGCTCAGCCCCTCGGGCGGGGTCGTTTTCCCGGGCCAGATCAATCACCGGGATCAGGGCGGCGTCCACCTGCCCGCTTCGCAACATCGCCGGCAGCGCGGACGGGACCGCGTAGTGCAGGCTGAGGGCGGGCCCGGCATCCAGTCCCTCGATCAGCGGCCGGGCGTTCAGAAAGGAGACCACACCCAGGCTCGTCGCCGTCGGATCGCTTTTTTGCGTCATGCTTGCAGATTATAGCGGTCCCGCCGGCGGGACGACACTCTCACCGGAGCGGTTCGACGCTTTTGAAAGTGCGCAGACCGCACGCTATCTTGTCGGCACGGCTGGTGCGGGTTTCAAGAGAGCGGCGAGTATGGACCGGATTGCTGGCGCGATTGGATTTGGTTGCCCCTGGGTGCTCATGGTATCGCTGGGCGGGCTGCTCGGCTGCGGTGGGCCCGAGGTGACGCGAATCGAGGTGACGACGTACGACGGGTCGGGTTCGGCCCGGCATCACGACACGGAGTTCGTGCGGGCCTCCTACTACCGACCCCCGAACGGGATGGTGGAGCTGGTCCTGTGGGCCGAGGACCCCAGCACCCTGGACCCGACCCAGAGGATTACGCAGATCGTCTATGTCAAGGAGTTCTGGAACCCGCGGCCGGGGACGACCTACGCCGAGCCGACCCAGATCAACGCCCGGGTGCAGTACGCCCTGCTCAGCCCGCCGACCGGGGTGCGATACGATGGGGCTGCTTTTCTCACGTACAGGATCAACCGGTGGACCGGCGTGCTGACCGGCCGGCTCGAATCGGGCAACCTCGCCCCGCGCTACCACATGGGCGGGGCCGACGTGCCCTTCGGACCGGCACGGTTCACCGGGGCAATCCGCGCGGTCCAGAACCAGGCGCAGGTCGTCCACGCTGTTCAGATGCTCGAATCGCTGTTCAGCAAACGGGTGGAGAATTGAGAATCAAGAATTGAGAGTTGAGAATCGAGGGTTTTACTCTTGACAGAACGAGCGCGAGGATCGCAACCCCTTCCTCCATTCTCCATTCTTCATTCTTCATTCTCAATTGTTTGTGGTTTCATTCGTTGACGCCGAGGTCGGTTTTCGTCATGAGCGAGACGAAGGAATAACCGGCGGCCTCGATGTTCTCGCGGGCACCCTCCTGGCGGTCGATGACGGCGACGATCTTCTCGACGGTCGCGCCGGCGTCGGTGATGGTCCTGGCGGCTTCAAGGACCTGACCGCCGGTGGTGGCGACGTCCTCGACGAGGAGGATGTGGTCGCCCGCTTCCAGCTTGCCCTCATACATCTTCTGAGTGCCGTAGCCCTTCCTGGCATTGCGAATGATCACGAACGGCAGCCCGCTGGCCATCGACGCCGACGCCGCCAGGGCCACGCCGCCGAGTTCAGCCCCGGCGAACCGCGTCGTGCCGGGACCGACGTGCCGGGCAAATCGCTCGCCCAACTCGCGCAGGATCGTGGGATCCGCCTCGAAGAGGTACTTGTCAAGGTAGTACTTGCTCTTTCGTCCCGAGCGGAGCGTGAACTGGCCCCGCAGCAGGGCGGCTGATTTGATGGCGTCCAACAGTGCCTGGTCGGTCATGCGGGTGTTCTCCAAGAGGTCGCTCAAAATGATACCGCGGCTGCTCTCCGGGCAACAACAGTCCAAGCGCTCCCCTTCGGGTCGCGGCTAAACGCGGCTTCTCGCTCCTTCTGCTTCTGCGTACTACAGACCCGTCGGATCCTGTTTTCCTGACAAGTTCCCGGCTCGGCCGCTTGCGGCTTGGCAGAACCAGGGCGCTGCTTCCGGGGCCCCTGCCGCCGATCCTTCTCACTTCTTATCTGCGTTAATCGGCGTTCATCGGCGGTTTCGACTTCCTGGCCGCCTTGGTGCTTGCGAAACGAGCGCCGATAGTGGTATCCTGGCGGACAGGTCGGGCTGCCATGTCCACTCGCCCTGGGCCAGGGGAAATGCGAGATGCCGGAACCGAATCCGGTCGCGTCGTCCGCTTACCGGTTGATTATCCTGGTTGGGTCGGCCATTGCCGCGGCGCTGGCTGCACCCGCGCTTGTCCGGGGTGGGACATCCGGCGGCGAGCCCACTGCCGAGTTGCGTCTCATGTCGTTCAACGTCCGCGTCGATTCCGGCTCCACCGCCTGTCCCAACGGGTGGCTCTGCCCCTCCGCTCCCCGCCGCGACAAGGCCCTCGTCGTCATCAACGGCTTCGGCCCCGACGTTCTCGGCGTCCAGGAAGCCCTGATCAACCAGGTCAACGACCTGCAGAACGGCTTGAGCGGCTATGACTTCTATGGCGTGGGCCGCGACGATGGGTATCTCGGCGGCGAGTTCTGCGGCATCTACTATCGAAGTGACCGTTTTGCCCATGCTGACCAGGGCACCTTCTGGCTCAGCTACACGCCCGATGTGCCCGGGTCGATCTTCCCCGGGGCCGCCTGCAGACGTATCGCTTCGTGGGTCAGACTCTGCGACGCCGCCACCGGCCAAGCTTACTTCGTGCTCAACACCCACTGGGACCACGTCAGCCAGGACGCCCGTTTCTACTCCGCCCAGCTTATCCGCCAGAAGATTGACGAGCTTTCCGGCGGGCTGCCGGTTGTTGTCATGGGCGATCTGAACGCCACCGAGGACAACCCGGCTTACCTGGAGATGATCGGTACGAATGACCCTGGCGGGCTGCAACTGCTGGATGCCTACCGGGAGGTCTTTCCCGTCCGGCAGCCCGACGAAGCCACCAGCCACGGCTTCACCGGCAATCCCTACGGATCACGCATTGATCATGTGCTTCATGCCGAGTTCTTCCTGGCGGTCGATGCGTCGATCGACCGGACGGACTTCTCGGGCACCTATCCCTCAGACCACTTCCCGGTCACGGCTACGTTCCACGTCTTCGAGACGTCGCCCACACTGGAGGTCGTCCCCTCCTCCTTTGCCCGAAGCGTCGTCCGAGGCCATGATCTGCCAAACGATACCTTCACCGTCGCCGACCGCGACGGCGGCTGCTTGATGAGCTATACGATTACTGACGACGTAGACTGGCTATCCGTGTACCCTGCCGGCGGAGCTTCCTTCGGCGAAATCGACACTATTACCATCATCTACGACACCGCCTCGCTGAGCGTTGACTCACACGTTGCCACCATCACCATCGACGCCCCGCGTGCCGCCAACACGCCGCAGGAAATCACGGTGAACGTGACCGTCTCGATACCGGGCGACGTCGATCAGGATGGCGACGTGGACCAGGAGGACTTCGGACACTTGCAGGCGTGCTTGAGCGGGCCCGGTGCAGCGCAGGGCGACCCGGCATGTGCCAGGACCCTCCTTGACGACGACGAAGACGTGGACCAGGATGACCTGAGCATCTTGCTCAACTGCATCTCCGGTCCGAACGTGCCGGCCAACCCGTCCTGCAGCATACCCAGCGGGCGCGCTGCCGGTCGCGATGCCGTGATGCGGTGAAAGCACCGTCGGCAGGTGCCGATCCGCAGGCTCTATGAGAGGAGAAAAGCAGAATGAGATCGTCAATCACAGTTGGAGTTGTGCTGATGGGCCTGCTTGTGAGCACGCCATCGACGGGGCAAGCGATTCCTTACACGTTCACGAAGATCGCGGACACCCGGGGCGCATTCAACGAGGTGGGATACTACGTTGGCATAAACAACGCAGGGACCGTGGCGTTCACCGGCGTCCCTGCTGCGGCACCGACCGGCGTGTTCACCGGCGATGGTGGTGCCATCGCCGCCATCGCCGACGCCAGCGGGCCATTGAGTGAGTTCCTCGGCACACCTGCCATTAACGATAGCGGCACGGTGGCCTTCACCGCCCGGTTCGACGCGGGCGGGCTTGGCAAGTTCACGTCCAGCGGAGGACCGATTACCACCCTCGCCACCACCACCGGCGCCGGGGGCTCACTGTGGTCACTCAGTTCAGATTCCTCCATCAACAATGCGGCAACAGCGGCGTTCTGGGGGCAGATCAATTCCTCCACGCAGGCGGTTTTCACCGGCAACGGGGGGCCTGCAAGCCCTGTCTACGACACCAACGGTCCGTTCAGCTCCTTCAGCCTTTATTGCACCATCAACAATGCCGGGACCCTCGCCTTCCAGGCCGACCTGGATTCGGGAGGCTACGGCATCTTCACCGGCAGCGGGGGCCCGACGACCACCATTGCCCTGAACAGCGGTCCTTATGAGCGTCTCTTCGGCTTCGACGCCAACGACGCAGGGACGGTCGTTTTTGCGGCCGAGACGGCCGGCGGAGGCTATGGGCTGTTCGCCGGCAGCGGCGGTGCCGCTACTCTCATCGTCGATGACAGTGGACCCTTTGAGTCGTACGCCCAGCCCGACGTGAACAACCTGGGCCAGGTCGCTTTCCTCACCCATCTGGACGCGGGAGGTTCCGGCATCTTTACCGGGCCGGACGTCGTGGCGGACAAGGTCATCACCACCGGCGATGTTCTCTTCGGCTCCACGGTGGAGCGGTTCGCATTCGCGCGCGAGTGTTTCAATGATGCCGGGCAGGTTGCGTTCTATGCCCGCCTGGCGGACGGAACGGAGGGCATCTACCTCGGCACGCCGATCCCCGAGCCGGGAACGCTTTTGCTGGTTGTGCTCAGCACTCTTGGGCTGATGGGGCGCCGGGGCCGCCGTTCATAGGGACGGAGGGCGCAAACGGGGACGCGAGGACACGAGGGCAGGAATGGGCAGACCGGATATGCGGGTGCATGCTTGTTTGAAAAAGCCGCTGCGGGGTCTCATGAACACTCTGTTGATGACCGCCGCATTGTCCGGGCCGGGTTGCCGGGGACCTGAGCAGGCCCCTGCTACCCGTCCATCAGATCAGGCGGACAACGAGATGATCGTCATGACAATCGTCTACGACAACAACCCCGGCCCGAAGCATTTGACGACCGCGTGGGGCTTTGCCTGCGTGATTCAGGGGTTTGACAAGACCGTGCTCTTCGATACCGGCGGAAGCGGCGAGATCCTTCTGGAGAACATGCGCCGGTGTAACCTGGACCCTGGCCAGATCGATGTCGTGGTAATCAGTCACATCCACGGCGACCACACGGGCGGGTTATGGTCGTTTCTCCAGACCCGAAAGGGCATACCGGTCTACCTGCCGGCCGGCTTTCCAGCCGCGTTCAAGGAGCGCGTGGAATTGCTCGGCGCCCGGGTGCAGGAAGCCCCGGAATCGGAGGTGATCTGCCCGGGCGCTCGGACGACGGGGACGATGGGAAAAGGAGCGATTGAGGAACACGGACTCTGCGTCAAGAGCGCCCGAGGTTGGGTGCTGATTACCGGCTGCGCGCACCCGGGCGTGGCCGAGATGGCCACGCGGGCCAGGCAGGTGACCGACGCTCCCCTCTGCCTGGTCGTTGGGGGATTCCACATGGCCTCGCAGTCAGCGCGCCAGATCGGCGCGGTCATCAACCGTTTCGAGGAATTGGGTATCCAGCAGGTTGCCCCGTGCCACTGCTCAGGGGATACCGCACGCCAACTGTTCGAGCGGCATTACGGCGATCGCTGCACGCTTGCCGGGGTCGGCAGCGTATTGAAATTCCAACGTGGCCAGTAGGTGTGACCTGGCCCGAGGCCGTCGGGTGCGAGACGGCAAAGGTAAGGCTTATCCAACCTGGGCCAGGTGGCGGGCTACCCATCCCCGACTGGGTGCACGACAATTCCGGCGGGGACCTTCGGGCGGGCAGCGGGGGCGGCACCTCGCTTTTCCGAACCCC
>CAZOIA010000046.1:0-30284 GCA_964579675.1 uncultured Planctomycetales bacterium
AAACACCTGGGGGCGGCGCCTTCCAACAAGCCGCCCAAAGTGTCATGCACCCGGGGGCGGCGGAACTGCAGCCAGGTCCTTGACTTCGTGCCAACAGATCCGTAATAAACACCATGGCGCAAGGCCGCCAGTTCAGCTCGCAGCGGCCAACCGATTTCCGAAAACCAAAGGCGACGGTGCTGAGGGCCGCTGGCTCGGAGAGATGGGACATGGTCGCGGACATCGCGAAGGCGAATCGGTCCCGGAAACGGGCTGTGGTTGTGTGCATCGCCACGACCGCTGCCGTCGCCACCCTCGAGATTCTCACCGGCTGGTGGTTTCAGCTCATCAGTGTGACGGCCGAGGGCCTGCACACCGCCGCGGATCTGCTGGATTCGTTGGTTGCATTTGTTCTGGTGGTGATCGCCTCGCGGCCGGCGGATCGCGAACATCCCTACGGACACGGCAAGTTCGACAGTCTGGCCGCCATCATCGAAGGCATCTTCGTCGGGGGAGCCGCCGTTTGGGCAATTGTGAAGGCCTCCCAGATCCTGTTGGGGCTGGTTGATGCGGAGCCCCGGCCCGAGCCGGCGACGGTCGCGGCGATGATTGTGGCGAGTGCGGTTTACATCGGCGTCTCCGGTCACGTATTGAGGCTAGCCAGACAGACTCGATCCCCGGCGGTGTACGCCGAGGCGATGCACCTGCGCACGCACGTATACATCACGATTGGGTTAGCGGCGAGCCTGTTGTTGTCGCGAGCCGGCCTGTCGTACGGTTGGGAGCACGCCGGGCGGATCGACCCGATGGTCGCGCTGGTCCTGGGAGCCTATCTGCTCTCGGTGGCCTATCGGATGATCCGGCCGGCCCTTTCCCAGCTCATGGACACCGCGGTCCCTCAGGAGGAGTTGAAGGAAATCACTGCGTGCCTGGACGAGTTCCGCAATGAATTCGTGGAGGTCCACGCCGTTCGGGCCCGGCGTGCCGGCACCGATCGGCACGTGGATATCCACTTAATGGTCCCTGCCGAGACGACGGTGCAGGAGGCACACCGGCTGTCGCATCAGATCGAGGGCCGGCTGGTTGAGAGACATCCCGGAACGAGGTTGCTGGTGCACATCGAGCCCGCGCTCGGGTCGGCCCTGCGAGCCTACGAGCAGCGGGACCGCGTGGGCCTAGTCGTCGCCGGTCCACCCAGCCCGGCCGAGCGCGAAGCCACACATCACGAGGACCACCGGGCCCACGAAACGTAAGGAGTGCGGGTTCAGAACTCGTTTGACAAGATCATCTTCCCGATAGTCCGAACGTGAGGAGGTGTGTCGTGTTCAGCCCAAGCCAAGTTGAAAGGGGTGGTATTGCCGTGGCGGCAGTGAGCATCGTTGCTCGGGCGATCGTGAGTCTCGGTGTTGCAACCTCGGCAGACGCCTTGGAGCCGAAGCGCGATCGGCAGCCGAACATCCTCGTGATCATGTCCGACGAGCACAACGCCGGCGTGCTGGGCTGCTACGGTAATCGCATCGTGCGAACGCCGAACCTCGACCGGCTGGCCGCAGCCGGGACTACGTTCGACGCTGCTTACACGAACTCGCCGCTGTGCGCGCCGTGCCGCCTCTCGTTCACGTCGGGCAAGTACATCAGCCGGGTCGGTGCATGGAGCAACAGTTGCTGGCTGCCGAGCGACGATTATCCCTCGATCGCCCGGATCATGACCGCCGGCGGTTATGAATCGCTGGTGTGCGGGAAACTTCATTATGACCGGACCCGCCGCTACGGATTCAGGGAAATCGGCGAGGCATTCACAAACCAGTACTTCAAGACGGGCAAAGGCGGGCGGCGCCGCGCCGATGATGTGACCCCGAAGGCAAACCGCCTTTCGGGACGGTTCAAGGAGTTCCACCCGGGTGACAACTCCCGCGTGCTGGATCACGATCGGCAGGTGACGGCTCGCACGGTCGAGTTCCTTTCCCGGCGCAAGTTAACCGACAAGCCGTTCCTGCTCTTCGCCGGATATCTGGCGCCGCACTTCCCGCTCGTCGTGCCGGAGGAATACTGGGCCCCTTACAAGGGCAGGGTTCCGATGCCCGAGCTGCCCCCGGGCCACCTGGAGTCGCTGCCGCTCAACTATCAGCATCTGCGCGTGGGGTTCGAGATCGTGGACGTGGATGCGGAGATCGTACGCAAAGGCCGGGAGCTTTACTACGGATTCGTTCAGTGGCTCGACCAGGAGATCGGCAAGGTCTTGATAGCCCTGGAGCAGAGCGGACTGGCCGACGAGACGGTCGTGATCTACACGACCGACCACGGCGAGAACATGGGCGAGCACGGGTTGTGGTGGAAGAACTGCATGTATGAACACGCGGCCCGGGCCCCGCTGATCATCTCCTGGCCGCGCCGATGGCGGGGCGGGCAGCGGCGAGCAGGGGCCTGCTCACTGGTGGACGTGGTGCAGACCATTGCCGAGCTGGGTGGGGCCAGGGTCCCGCCCGACTGGGACGGGGACTCGATGCTCGCGTGGATCGACGACCCGCGGGCGGAATGGAAAGACTTCGCGGTGAGCGAGTACTACGGGCACAACATTGCCTCGGGCTTCGTCATGCTGCGTGCGGGCAGGTACAAGTACGTGTACCACGTCCCCCCCGACGATGACCACCCGGCCCAGCGTGAGTTGTACGACCTCAAGGCCGATCCAGGCGAGTTCAACAATCTGGCGGACGACCCGGCCTACAAGCGGCGCATTGAACAGATGCAAACCGCCCTGCTGAAGGAGTTGGGCGAGAACCCTGATGATACCGAACAGCGTTGCCGCGCGGATTACGCCAAAGGGTACGGACGCAAGCGCCGATAGCGGAGCGCCCGTAGCGAAGCGCCCGTGGCGGCGCGTGTCCGGTTTGTCTAGCCGCGACCCGTAGTGGACCGTGACGCTCGCAGGCCGGGTCGTTCTGCGGCTGGCCCGGGCCGGTCAGGCAGACCTGAAAACGCCCGAAGTCCTCGTGATCCACGTCGCCGTCGAGATCGAAGTCGGCGGGCTGCTCTGATATCGTCCAGTCCCGCAGGCCGACACACGGCTGCAACCATCACGAGACCGAGTGCCAAGGCGGCACCCCTTATGATTCAACCCCTGGCTCTTGCCGTAAGAGTTTCTGTCCCCGGCGGTCACTCCCCACCAGGATGCCCCGCTCGTGCCATCAAGTTGCAGTACCAGGGTCAACGTTACTCGATTGTGCCCGCTGAATGCAAGTGGGCGGCGGTGCGGGAAGACACGGCCCTCTGGCGTCCGACCGCCTCCCGGCTACCCCAATGCCGGCTTCTGAGTTGAGAATAACCGTGACGTCAGCTAGAATGTTATAGCAGCACCGCGTCACCCTTGGCCGGTGGGGAATCCGCGACGCGGATAATGCGGCGCCCTGCGCCCGGATGGATGGCTTGATCATCCATTCTCGCCAGATGCTGATCCCGCAGTGGGGAATGTGATCGTGGCGGACAGGCCAAACTCAGCAACCGATGATGGGGGTGAGGCTCTCACGCGGGTGTGTGAGCAGTGCGGCAAGAGCATCCGGCTCAAGGCGAAGTACACCGGTCTGGCAGTGAGGTGCCCGGTCTGCGGCGCGGGGGTGAAGCCCAAGGCGGGGGAAGGGGTCCACTCGATCGAATACCTCGAGCGGGACAATCGACTCGCGTCCGCAACGGGTTGGACTGCATCCGTAGCGCTGCATGCCTCGCTCCTGCTCCTGTTTACGGGGGTCACCTGGCTGTCGGGGTTCTCCACCGGCGGGGGTGAGGCCGAGGTGGGCATCGTCACGGACGACAAAGGGCCGGCAATCAAGCCGGGCGATGCCGAGCTGCTCCAGATCAAGACCGCAATGTCCCCGTTGAACACCCTTGCGATCCAGGAGTCGGTTCAGGTCGAACCGGTCACGGATCTAGGCGCCAGTTCGGGCACGTCCCAGAAGGAAGCGATCATCGGCATCGAGCTTGCCGGGGGCGCGAGCGGCGCCGCGATGGAAGGCGACTGGTCGAGCTTCGCCGGGAGCGGCGGCGCCCAGGGTGCGGGAAAGGCAAGCTTCTTCGGGATCGAGGCCCAGGGCGGGAGGTTCGTCTATGTCGTGGACCGCTCGGGGAGCATGTCGGGACCCAAGCTGCAGGCGGCGAAGGAGGAGTTGATCCGCTCCATCACCGCCCTGGAGCACACGATGGAGTTCTATATCATTTTCTATGACAGCCGGTCATTCACGATGCATGCCCCGGGTATGGTACCCGCCACCGAGAGGAACCGGCAGAAACACCTGGGATGGGTCCAGGAGATCGGCCCGGGGGGCGGGACGGACCCGACGGATGCGATGAAGACGGCGCTGGCTCTCGAGCCCGACGCCGTGTGGCTGTTGTCGGACGGGTTGTTCCACGAGCAGGTGTGTGGTGTGATCCGTTCAGCCAACCCGGGCGCCCGGGTGCAGATTCACACGATCGCCTTCTATGACGACGCGGGCGAGCCGGTGTTGAGACGCATCGCGGAGGAGAACCGCGGCACCTACCGGTTCGTGTCGCCGGCAAACCTTGGCTGGCCTGCCCCTGGTCGAAGTCCCATGCCTTGGCCCCGTCGCTAGCCGGGCCCACGGCAAGGAGTAATCAGCAATCATGAACAGCTCCCAAGCCCCAAGCGGTACACGTCGGTGGTTCGCGGCCATGATGATTGTCGTCATCTTTATGGTTCTGTCGGCCTCGGCGCTGGCCCAGGCCCCCGACGGGGAGCCCACGGTGACCGCCGAGCCCAAGCCCATCTCACTCTGGAGCACCGTCAAGGCGGGCGGCGTCGTCGGTTTTCTCATTATCCTGATGTCGCTGATCTCGGTCGCGCTGGTGATCGAACACTTCCTCTCGATCCGGCGGGACCGGTTCCTGCCCGAGACTCTGATAGAGCAGATCGACCAGCATCTTGAGAACAAGGCTTACCCCGAGGCCCAGGAGGCGTGTTCTGAGGACGGGTCGTTCCTGGGCCTGGTGATCGGCGCGGGGCTGAACCAGCTCGGCGCGATGTTCGGGTTCTTCGACATGCAGAACGCGATGCAGGAAGTGAGCGAGCGTCAGGTCTCCAAGCTGTACCGCAAGCTCGACTACCTCTCGTTCATCGCCGCGACCTCGCCGATGCTCGGTCTGCTGGGGACGGTGACGGGGATGATCCGGTCGTTCAACCAGATCGCGATGACGGAGGGGTCGGCCCGGCCGTCGCAACTGGCAGGGGGAATCTCCGAAGCCCTGGTCACGACCTGCATGGGGCTGGTGGTGGCGATCCCGACGATGTTCTTCGTCTCGCTCTTCCGCAACCGGATCGACGGTTACGTCGCGGAGGCCGAGAGTGTGGTCGAGAAGCTGATGGGTCGATTCCGCAAGACCAGCACGTAACGGGGGTCATGCTCGACGATGCGGCTTCGTAAGGTCAAGCGGACGTACGGATGTGAGATCAACATCGCGCCATTGATTGACGTGGTGTTCCTGCTGATCATTTTCTTCATGACGGTTTCGCAGATTTCGCGGGTGGAGGTGGAGGATCTCGCGCTGCCGGAGGCCGAGAAGGGTGAGACCCCCCAGCGGGCACCGGCCGGCCGATTCATCGTCAACGTGCACAAGGACGGGCGGATTGTCGTGGCCGGCCGGACCCGGTCGATCACCGCGCTTCAGGGTATGCTCGGCAGGGAGCTGGAAGAACGCAGCCCGGAGGATCTGACCGTCCTTCTGCGCGGGGATCAGGAGACACGCTGGGAAGACATCGCGGAGATCATGCGGGTCTGTGCGGGGCGAGGGATTGGCCGGGTCCGGGTCGCGGTGACTGAACCGGACGCATCCGAGGGGCCGGACGCCCCCGGACCCGCGTCATAGGGAAAGACTGGCCATGTTACTGACACGCCAGAGCAGGAAACCCACCACCGGTCAGCTCAAGATGGCCTCGATGATCGACGTCGTCTTCCTGCTGTTGATTTTCTTCATGTGCACGTCCTCTTTCAGAGGGCAGGAGAATGATCTGCCCACCCGACTGCCCCAGGTCGGCGCCGCCCGGGACGGGCTGCATGGTGACTTCGAGCCCATCCGCATTCAGGTAAGCAAGGTACATGCCGGGGTGCTGGTGACGTGCGCGGGCCGGCCTTGCCAGAGCTTCGATGGTCTGGTTGAGCATCTCGAGGCGATGCGCAGGATCGCGGATCTGCCGGTCATCATTGAGGGCCAGGACGCGGTCCCCTTCCGCCACATGGTGGCCGCTCTGGACGCCTGTTATCGGGCGGACCTGCGGCGGGTGGCATTCGCGGCCAGGGGGGGCGGGCCGTGAGCGTGGTTGCTGGTCTGCTCATCCTGTGTGCGAATTGGCTGACCGGCCCGGGCGCCCCCGGGGCCGACGCCAAGGAATCCCCGCAAACCCAGAAGTCCGCCGAGGTGAAGAAGTCCGTCCAGGCACAGATCGCTGAACTTCTTGACCGTGCCACCACCGCCGAAACGGACGCCGAGAAGATGCTCGCCCAGGCGGAGAACCTTCTCTGGCGGGGGCGGCATTCGCTTGACAAGCTGGGGTCCGGTTTCCTGAGCGCCGACATCACGCGAACCCGGGGGCGGGTATGCCTGATCGCCTGGCAGCGCGATGCCGACAATACGGCGCAGCGCGACGAGGCAAAACGGTTCCTGATGAAGGCGCGGGAGGAGTACGAGCAGCTCAAAGAGCGGGCCGATGAAGAGGCGGCCGAGCTCTTGGATAAAGTGCGCAAGGGCAAACCCGAGCGGAACCCGGCGTATCGCCGGGCCCTGGGCCTGCGCTCGCGGGCGAATTATGCGATCGCCTGGACGGACTACAATCTGGGTCTCGTGGCCGACGGGGCCGAACGCGCCTCTCATATCGACAGTGCCATCGAGCGGTTCAAACCGTTCACGAGCGGCGGGTATCGCAGCCACCCGATCGTCGCCGACTGTTTTCTCGGTCAGGCCCTGTGCTACTACGAGCTGGGGCGGTACGGCGACGTGACTAGCCTGCTGGAGCCGGCCGAGGCCGACAACACCCCGGAGATGATCTTCAAACGGATGACGTACCTTCGGTTGAAGAGCTATCAGCAGCAGTCGCGCCACCGCCAACTGGACGAGGCCGCTGACAAGTACTTCGCGTCGCTGGCCGACAAGAACAAGCTCGACTCGATCGAGCTGGGCATGGCGGTGGAGTGGGCCCGGAGCCTGGCCGCCCTGGCCGGCGACCCGGAGGCGAACCCCTACTACAAGCAGTACCAGAACCGTCTCGACCGGGTCGCCAAGATGGTCTACCCCTACGGTGATCCCTGGCGGAGCGAGTTGGCCGAGGTCGCCGGTAAGACTGCGGGGTCTTCTCTCTTCACTTGTCTCATTGTCGCCCGTGGGCACTTCACTGCCGGGAGGTACGCCGAAGCGCTCGGTGAGATCGCCAAATGCCTCGACGCTGCCGGGGGCCGGACTCCGGATGCCGACGAGAGCCTGCTCGCCGACCTGCGTTACACGCAGGCGGCCGCCGCCTGGAACCTGAAACGCTGGCACCAGGCTCACCGGTATGCTTTCGAGTTCCTGCGTTACCACGCCGGCGATCGCCGCGCCGACGACGTGTGCAGCCGAGGTCTCCAGGCCGGGCTCAAGGCAATCGAACAGAAAACGCAAGCCGACGGGCCGGGAGTCGATGCCGCTGATTTCCTGCGGTTCCTGACGTTCGCCGAGAAGAATCTTCCCGAGAACCCCGAGGTGCTCAAGGCGGCCTGGTACCGGGGGAACCTGCTGCTCAAGGCCGGGAAATACGCTGAGGCGGAGCAGGCCCTCCAGGCCATTGAGCCTTCATCGCCGGTCTACCGCTACGCCCAGTACGGCCTGGCGCTGGCCGCGTTCAAGCAGGCCGAAGTCATCGCGCAAGCCGAGAAGAAGGACCCCGCAGCGCGAGCTAAGCTGCTGGCGCGCTCGGCAGGGGCGGTCAGGCAATACGTCGAGGCCGCCGCCGGCGGTCTGCCGGCGGATGAGCACGAGGCAGCCCAAGCGATGATCGACGTCGCCCTGGCGACGGGGCAACACCTGTTGGACCTGCCCGCACCCGACCATCGCGCCACCCTCGCCCTTCTCCGTCACGTCGAAAGCCTGGTCAAGGCCCTGGGGGAGCCGGACCGCGTAGCCGATCAGCGGCTTGCACTGAGCATCGAGGCGTACATCGTGGCCGGCCAACTCGACGCGGCGGGCAGGCAAATCGATGCCGTCCTCGACTACCGGGCGGGCAGTGCACACGCCGCCCGCGCCTTTGCCAACATCGCCGATACACTCGAAGAGAGATACGAACGCCTGATGCAAGACAACCAGGATGCCCAGGCGCGGCGGCTTGGCGAGAGACTTCTGGGCATCTACACGTTCCTGCTTGATTATGTGAGCCGGAGCAAGGACGCTGCGGTGGCCGACCAGGAGATTCCCGTTCGGCGCCGCCTCGCCCGGGCGCTCCTGCGCCAGGGGAACCACCGGGCGGCGATCTCGCACTATGAGTGGCTGCTGGGCAAGGTCCCGCTCGAAAAAGCGGGCGACGTGCTGCAGGGTCTGGCGACGGCCCAAGAGGAGCTGCGGGACTACGATTCAGCGGCCAAGACGTGGCGCACGCTCGCCCGGGGGCTTGAAGACAACTCCGAGGGCTGGTTCGAGGCACGTTATCATCTTATCCTTTGCCATCACAAGGCGGGTCGTCAGGAGCACGCGCGGAAGCTGCTGGCATACTTCCGGCTGCAGTGCCCCCACATCGCGTCCGAGGTGTGGCGGCGGCAGTTCGACGCCCTCGAGCAGGAGTTGGCCGGTCCGCGTCCTGGTGGTAGCGGCCCGTCGGCGGCGCATCCGCGGGGCGGCCGTGCGTTCGTGCCCGGGAAGCGATACGCATCGCGCAATACGTGTGACTGCGCGATCGCCGGGGCTTCTCCGCAGCGGCCGGGCCTAGGGGGACGCACGGTCTGAACGGGATCGGTGGGAATCCATGATCGACTGGGGCCTTTTTGGCCGGATGCTGGGGATTCCGGAACAGGTGGCCGAGCCGACGGTCTACCAGCTCCTCGGCCTGACCGACCCGAGGACCATCACGCCCGAGTTGGTAGAGCACGCCCTGAATGAGCGGAAGAAGCTGCTGCGACAGAACATCCCCGGGCCGCAGTTCATCCCGATCGTCGCCCTTTTCGAGAAGGAGCTGGATCGGGCGGCAGGGATCCTGCTCGACTCCGGAAAGCGAAATGCATATCACGAGCGCATCCTCCGTGAAGCCCACGGGCGAAGGAAAGTCCTCAAGGCCAGATCTGCTCGGCAGCGTCTGATCCGGGCCGCCCGCGAGGTGATCCGGGCCGCCCTCAGTCAGGACGGAACGCTTGAAGATGAGCGCCGGCCCGCGCTGGCCGGGCGGCTTCGGGCCATCGGCGTACCCGCGCCCGACATCCAGCAGGTCCTGGCCCAGATTCCCAGGCCGACGCCGGAGACGACCAGGCCAACCGACCAGGAGAAGGAGTTCTTCGTCAATGCGGTTGACCTCGCCATCCGTCACGGGCTGCTAACCAAGGGCGACGAACGCAAGCTCTCGGACCTGGCGGACAAGCTGCATATTCCGCGGGACGCCGCGACCAGGACGATCAACCACCGCCTCGAGGCCAGCGGTGCCCGCCGGGGCGAGCGCGATGCTGCGTTCTTGAAGGCACGGTTTGCCGAACAAGTTCGCCGCCAACATCCCGATCGCCGCTGCACGGAGCAGCAGCGCGCCAACCTGCTCGCCCTGGCCGCGTCGCAGGGGGTGCCGGCCGACGTTGCCCGCGAGGTGCTGACCGAACACCTGGAGCCCGCCGGGCCACCACTGCCTCGCGAGGGCGGCACGCCCGCCAGCGACGCTGCCCGCGGTGACGACGCCGATGAAATCCAGGAAATCCTCCAGATCATCGACGACCACTACGACCGGTTCGAGAAGAGACGGCCCCGCGTTCCTCGCGCGGTCTGGCAAGTCGGCATACCGGGTGCCGCGATCGTGATCTTCTCGTTGTTCTTCCTGGTCTATCACGATGCAATGTCAGAGCAAAAAGCCGGACCGGCGCCGCAGCCGCCGGCCTTGCAGCAATCCTCTGATCGCCGGTCACAGCAGCCAGAGTCCGAACGCCCGTCGGATGAGACACCGCCGGTCACGGAGCCTGGCGTCGCCGAACCGACGCACACTCGCTCGGGCACCGAACCGCCGCCGATGGCCAGGCCCCGTGACCCGATCAGGCCGATCCTCAGGGATCCGGGCCCGGCACCGCTCGAAGACCGCCCGTCGGGCGCCCCGGCGCGAGAACCCGAGCCGCCCGTCCGCCGCGACGTCGGAACGTCGTTCACCAAGCAGCTGCGTGGCCTTTACTCCAGCGGCGGCACAGCGGACGCGCTGCTCACCGACGTAGCCCTGACCATGCTGGCCGGTTGCGCAAAGGCCGGCGAGTTTGCCGACGTGCCCGGCCCGTGGTCCGCCGAACTCAGCCGACTGATCACAAGCCTCGATCCCTCGGCAGAGTTGACCCTAGGGGTCACAGTGCCCGCAGAGGCGGGGCCGATATCGCTGCCCGCCGCGCCACCGGCGAAGGATTCGGATTCCATCGATGCCCTTCGCAAACAAATCACCTCGGCGTCCCCCGAGGCCCGGTATCCCGCGATCGAGGAACTGCGCATTCTCAACAGCCCGGCGGCGGCTGATGTGCTTCTGACCGCACTGGAGGGCGGGGCCAGAAAAAGCCTCAAGACGTCCTGTCGCATCCTGCGGGCCCTGCGTACCATGAGCGATCCCAGTATCCCGCGAAGGCTGGTCGAGGTCATCCCTAAGAGTCATCCCCAGCTCGCGTACCTGATTGTCCAGGCCCTGATCGAGGAGACCGGCGTTTACGCCCGCGGCGGGGCCCGGCTTCCGTTCAAGCATAACCGTGGGCAACTGGAGGGTTGCGTCCGGTGGTGGGACGGCAAGCAGAAGCAGGGGCGGCTTGTATGGGGTGCGGGCCGATCCTATCGCCCGGACCCGGACTTGGAAGCCCGGGATGCCGGTGCAAGACCGTGGCAGCCCGATCCCCTGCCCGCCAGGCTCATCGCCGCGACCGCCGACTATGCCACCCAGACCACCGGGATCCTGCACGCATACCACTGGGAGGAAAACGCCGCCAACAACGAGGGCGGACCCGATCCAGAACCCCTTGCGGATGACGGGGCCGACCTCGCGGCAACACTGCTCGCAGCGCTCGACGCGCTCGTCGATCAGCTCAGCCGGCTTGTCCGGGAGCACCCCGACGGGGAGAGTCATGCTGTCAAAGCAGATGTCGCTGAGTTGGAGAGAGACACACGCGCCCTGGCCTGCGATACCGCGCTGCAGAAGGCCGCAGTGAGCCTGGACGCCGCAGGACGCTTGCTCGAGCTGCTCGTTCAGGAGTCGGACGCTCAAGGCCAGCGGGAATCGACGCTCGAGGCCATTCGCCGGCAACGAGAGGCGGCAATCTCCGACGCCCCGGACGTCATTCACGAGATCCGGGAGTGTGCCTACTACGACCTGGTCCTGTGGGACCTGCTTTGTCAGGTGAACGAGTGAAGGATATCAGGCGATTCGAAGGCGAGCGATTGTGATCCACCGTTGGGCGCGGTCCTGCCGGTGTGCCCTGATGATAAGAAGGCAGGCAATGACACGAATGACAACGCCTCTGCTCGCTGGCGCCGTCTGCTGGGTCTGGGGTGTCTCGACATGCTTTGCCCCCGCGCCGGCAAGCCAGCCCGCCGAGCAGGAGGCCCTCGCCGGGGAGATCGCCCGGCTCTGCAGGGCCGTCCTCGACAATCCGCTCGATTCAACCGCCGGCGCGGAGCTGAGAGAGCTGCGCCACCGTCAACAACAGCAGCGCCACCAGGCCCTGGACGGACTGATCAAGGGGCTGCAGGCTTATCGCGACGGCAAACGCGTGGGCGCGATGGCCGGGCTGGCTAGGGCGGTGCAATCGCCCTATGTCGTTGACCTGGCCAACGCGATTCTGCCCTCAACTCTTGCTGAAATCGTCGAGCAGACCAGGCGAACGATTCAACCCGGCGGTTGTCCGATGTGCGGCCAGACAGGAGAGGCCGACTGCCGGAGATGCAGCGGTACCGGGATCAGGATGTGTCCCTCGTGTAAAGGAACAGGCGATCAGCGAACAAAGACTCACCGGGGTGCCCGATCCACCGGCCCGCTTGTCGTTTGCCACGAGTGCAACGGGACGGGGGCGGTGCCGTGCCCTCACTGCAACGGTCGAGGCGTTGTGCCGTGCCCGAAGTGCCAGGGAAAGGACGCCGGCGACTCCGCGGCAGGCCCTCGCCTTGCACCCGAGGCCGGGGCCGCCGTCGAGAAGCTGATCGGACTGGCCGGTTATCTGAGGGACGGCGGCATAGACCTCTATTCACCCAAAGCCTTGAAACGTTCGCCCAGGCTGAGCAAGTGACAACCAGGATCGCTCACCGGTTCACGTTCTTGAACGCCGCCAGCAACTCCGCCAGCCCATGGGGGAAGGACTCAGTTTCACTCGCGATTTCGTAGGGGGTGATGCCCGCTGGCGGGTCGATCCGCCGGTCGGGCCAGCATGCGTCCAGCAGATCGACGATGTCAGCCATGCCGCCCGCGCTGGCAACCGCCTGAGTCGGCAAAGCGTGACTTGGAGCGACCCCGGGCAGGTAGTGCGTCAGCCAGCCGCGGACCTGATCCAGGTCTTCGGGCAACGCACCAGTGGGCAGCGGTGGGCCGGCCGCAGCCGCAACCTTCGTTCCCTCCGAGCGATAGCGACGCACGCCCCGGTCGGTAAGGAGCCACTGCTCGGTTCGGCGGTCGCTGCTGTTCAGCTCGATGCCCACGATGGGTGCCCGAACGTCGCCGTCAAACACCGCGCACCACCAGATCAGATCGCGGTGCGTCGCCCGGCCGCTGCCCGCCATCGGCATCCGGCTCGGCCGCGAACAGCCGACGATCGCCGCCGCAGCAAGGGCCGATACCACCAATAACTGGAATCTGGAGATAACCATTCGCCAACCGTTCCCCTGTCCGGGTGCCCCGGCGGCATTGTGATGCACCGGGCGCCGGACGGCAAGTTACTCTCTCATGAACGACAAGTGTGGCACACTGGCGGGGCAGCTCCACCTTGGGGATCTGGATTGAGGTCATGCCAGCCGGTCCGGCCGGATAAAGCAGCACTTTGTCACTTGACAGGGACGCTCTCGGTGGATACGCTACACGGTTCGTGTGTGGAGTGGTGAAAAAGCGAGAAGCGAAACGCGTATCAGTAAGAAAAGTGGCGTTTTGGGCTTGTGCGGCGGGGTCTGGTCGTCTGTCGTCGGGTGGCACTGTCAAGGAAACGGTCCGCCAGGACCGGTTCCTTGGCAGTGGTGCAAGCCCAGTGCCAGGTCCCACGGCCAAGCTCCGCTCGTTCCTCGCTGCGATTGACCGTGCCACCCGGCCGTGACCCGCAGGGGAGCACGCCGGTGTGTCCAGTGGTGAAGAAGGAGAGTCAAAATGCGCATCAGCAAGAGAAGTGGCGTTTGGGGCTTGTGCGGCGGGGTCTGGTCGTCTGTCGGAGGGACCGTTCTGGTGCTCGGTCTGGTGCTCCAGGCAGGTTCCCGTTCGGCAAGGGCCGAGGACCCAACGCCGACGGGATCGATCGTGGGCTGGGGGCTTCAGGTTGTCGGCGTTGACCTGAGCTCGGGTTTTCAATCGGTCGCGGCGGGCAGCCGGCACAGTCTCGGCCTCAAGGGCGACGGCTCCATCGTGGCATGGGGATCCAACGGCTCCCGCCTGTGCAACGTGCCCTCGCCCAACGCGGGGTTCGTGGCCGTCGCGGGGGGCGGCGACCACGGTCTTGGCCTGAAGGACGACGGCTCGATCGTGGCGTGGGGAGACAACTACCACGGCCAGTGCGACGTGCCCTTGCCGAACACGGGCTTCACGGCGATCGCGGCGGGCGGCGACAACAGTCTCGGCCTGAAGACGGGCGGCTCGATTGTGGCGTGGGGACGCAACGAGTACGGCGCGTGCAACGTGCCTCCGCCCAATACGGGCTTCGTGGCCATCGCGGCGGGGTATTGCCACAGTCTGGGCCTGAAGACGGACGGCTCGATCGTTGCGTGGGGAGATAACTCCTCCGGCCAGTGTAACGTGCCATCGCCCAACACGGGCTTCACGGCCGTCGCGGCGGGCTGTTGCCACAGTCTTGGCCTGAAGACGGACGGCTCGATCGTTGCGTGGGGAGATAACTCCTTCGGCCAGTGCGACGTGCCTTGGCCCAACACGGGCTTCGTGGCGGTCGCGGCGGGCTATTACCACAGTCTCGGCCTGAAGACGGACGGCTCGATCGTGGCGTGGGGATGGAACGAATACGGCCAGTGCAACGTGTCTTCGCCGAACACGGACTTCGTGGCGGTGGCGGGGGGCTGTTCCTACAGTCTGGGCCTCAAGACGGGCGGCTCGATCCTGGCGTGGGGAGACAACTCCGACGGCCAGTGCAACGGGCCTGAGCCCAACATGGGCTTTGTCGCGGTGACGGCGAGCGGCGGCGAGTACAGCCCGTACACTCTGGGCCTGAAGGAGGACGGATCCATTGTGGCTTGGGGGAGCATGTCGGACGTGCCTTCACCGAACACGGGTTTCGTGGCCGTCGCGGCGGGTGGTGCGCACAGCCTCGGCCTGAAGGGCGAGGGCTGGATTGCGGCGTGGGGAGATAACTCCTTCGGCCAGTGCGACGTGCCTTGGCCCAACACGGACTTCGTGGCGGTGGCGGGGGGCAGGTACCACAGTCTGGGCCTCAAGACGGGCGGCTCGATCGTGGCGTGGGGATGGAACTACTATGGCCAGTGCAACGTGCCTTCGCCGAACACGGGCTTCAGGGCCGTCGCGGGAGGCGGGTATCACAGTCTCGGCCTGAAGGAAGACGGCTCGATCCTGGTTTGGGGACGCAGCGACTACGGCCAGTACGATGTGCCCGAGCCCAACACGGGCTTCGTGGCGGTCGCCGCAGGCGGGTACCACAGTCTGGGCCTGAAGACGGGTGGCTCGATCGTGGCGTGGGGACGTAATAACAGCGGCCAGTGTGACGTGCCCGGGCCGAACACGGGTTTCGTGGCCGTCGCGGCGGGCGAGTACCACAGCCTGGGCCTCAAGGACGACGGCTCGATCGTGGCGTGGGGATGGAACAACTACGGCCAGTGCGACGTGCCTTCGCCGAACACGGGTTTTACGGCCGTCGCGGCTGGCTACTCGCACTGTGTGGGGATTCGTGGCGCTGCCGTGGTCGCCGTCACTGCCTGGCGGAGCGTGCGGTTCCACGGCGGGCCCGTCAGCGACGAGTTGGCGATCGAGCTGGACGCAGCGGCCACCGGCAGCGATGTTGTAGCCGAGCCTCGTCGAGACGGGATCCAAAAAATCGAGGTCGATTTCGACATGGATGTCACGGGCCGGCTCTTTGGCACGGTGGAAGCCGAGAACTTGAACTTCCCCCCCGCCACGTGCCCCGCGACCTCGCAGACGCTTATCAACAACGGTCGAACCCTGGTGATCGAGTTTGCCGACTGCCTGCCCGGCAGCGTGATCGGCTTGCCGGACGAGATCTGCTACCGGATCGACTTGGCCGGCAACGTCACGGGCCTGACCGGAGATACCGATTGCCTGATCGTCGGCCTCCACGGTGACACCAACAATGACCACGAGACCAACCTGATTGACATGGCCCAGGTGAAAAGCAAGAACGGCGAGCCCGTCGTGCCCGACAACATCCGTTTCGACGTGAACCTGGACGGGGTCATCAACCTGATCGACATGGCTCTGGTCAAGAGCCTGAACGGCCACTGGGCAGTGTGCCCGGCTTCGCCCCGGATTCAAGAGTACTCCAACAGCGGATGCTTGCCGGTTGATGCTCCGGGTCCTGGCGGCCTTCCAGAGGACCTCTATCCATGTAGCGGCAACGATGAGATCGAAATGGTGGTTGAAGGCAGTACGCTTCACATACTACACCACAATGCCACCTACAACTGCTGCCCGGATGATATACAGGTCGTGCTGGAGAACCAGGCGCCGATACTGCGTTTGTTCGAGGAGGAAATCAATCCCCGTTGTTTCTGTATCTGCTGTTTCGATGTGCAGAGTACGGTTGTCGGGCTCTGCTCCGGGACGTACACCGTCGAGTATTGCTGGGAGGACTACGAAACGGGGCCCGAGTGCTACGTTGAAGATACCACCGTTCCATAGAGGGACGACCTATCGGGAGGGATGACCGCCTCGGTCAAGCCCTGGCGCCGCTGCCGGTCGCAAAGTCCATCCATTCCAGGAACTCCGTTGACGCGGAGGGCGACGGCGGCGTGGGCAACGTCTACAACGCAGGTAAGTATAAGGAGCGAACGATGGACACGGGAAAAGCAATCATTTCGGCGGGTCTTGGTGTGGGCGCGCTGGCGTTGCTGGTGATGCCGGCGTGGGCAGATCTGCTCGACGACAGGACCGGCGGGTTCGAGGACCCGTGGCCCAGCGACCCACCGTGGCAGGGGCACATCGAGCGTGACAGCGCGATCTGGGGGCCGCCGGCGCCGGTGATGGGTGACCACTTCGGGTCTGTGCAACAGGGTGGAGGTGCCACGGACAGGTATGCTTACCTTGCCGGTCTCGGCGTAGCCCCGGGCACGACCGCCACGCTGACAGGCTATGTGGCTGGGGGCACGATGCAATACGCCGCCGACCTTTATGTCCAGCTTCTGGACGGCCCGGACGAAGTCTCGCCAGTGGCGGCCGAGTGGCGGTTGAGCATACCGCCAATAACGTACGGCTTCGACTGGACGCCGTTCGAGATCTCGGGTGCCGTGATCAACTCGGGCAACATCGTGCTGAAGTTCGGGTTTGTGAGGGGACCATCCTGGTGCCTTGGCACCGCCATTCATGTGGACTGCCTCACTCTCACGCCTGAACCGGCCAGCATGGCCCTGTTCACCCTGGCGGCTCTGCCGCTGCTGATGCCCCGTCGGACATGAGTGAAACCGAGCGCGGGTAACGGCTCCGAGCCGGGCTCTGCGAGCCCGGTGCGCCTTCGCGGCGCGAGGCTTTCCCGTCCGAGGAAACACCGGCCTCACAGAGGCCGGCTCTGATCGTGCTGGAAGCGGCGTTGACCGTGCTCGGAACCGGCCCTGATCGCGTTGGAGGTCGCTAAACACGTACGAAGCCCGCGGCTCTTTGATGTTACGCACGACGGGCGCAGAGGAACCGGTCAGTTTGAGTCAATGAGCATCGCCCCCAGCCCACTGGGCTTTCATTGCCCGGGCATGGTGGCCCGGTTAAGCTTGCTTTTCGCAAGGATGATGCGGTTACGGTTGCCCCGCTGGCATCATGCTGGTGTGCAGGAGCTGCGAGGGTATGCTTCAAAGGGTGCTGGTTCTGTGGGGGATGCTGGCGCTGGGGGCGGGGTGTGAGTCGCGCGGGATGGTGCGAATCGCAACGTTCAACATCCGGGAGTTGAGCAGCGCGAAGCTGGATCACGTAGACTCCGCCGGCCACGGGGCAAGCCTTCAACTGCAAAAGGCCGCGGAGATCATTCAGCGGGTCAGGCCCGACGTGCTGCTGATCAATGAAATCGACTCGGATGGTGAGCAGGGCAGGAATGCGGCCAAGTTCTGCGACCGCTACCTGAAGGTGCCCCAGAACGCATGTGAGCCGATCGACTATCCCCACGTGTTCGTCGCGCCGGTCAACACGGGGGTTCCGACCGGCTGCGACCTGGACCAGGACGGCAAGCGGGACGGACCCGCCGACGCGTTCGGGTACGGGCGATACCCGGGCCAGTACGGCATGGCGTTGTACTCCAGGTATCCGATCGACGCCGGGGCCGCCAGGACTTTTCAAAAGTTGCGCTGGAAGGACATGCCGGACAACCTGATGCCCGACGGGCGGGCCGACAAGCCGGCCTGGTATCCGCCGGAAGAGACCGCCATCTTGCGGCTATCGAGCAAGAGTCATTGGGACGTTCCGGTTGTCATTGTTGAGACGGTGCTGCACGTGCTGGCGTCGCATCCGACGCCGCCGGCGTTCGATGGCCCGGAGGACCGCAACGGCCGGCGGTCGTTCGACGAGATCCGGCTCTGGGCGGACTACATCACCGGGGGCGAGGCGGCCTCTTACCTAGTGGACGATCGCGGCGGCCGGGGCGGGCTGGCTGGCGGGGTGTCCTTCGTCGTCGTTGGCGATCTTAACGCGGACCCGGTCAAGGATCGCGGGGCCTACGGCCAACCGGCGATCAACCAGTTGCTCCGACATCCACGGGTGCAGGATCCGGCTCCCAAGAGCGAGGGAGGCGCAGCGCACCGATCATCCTATCCGGGGACGAGCGCTTGGCGGACCTGCGACTTCGGGCGGATCGACTATGTGCTGCCGAGTAGGGGATTGGCGGTTCACAGCTCGGGTGTGTTCTGGCCGACATCGGGCGGCCCATTGCAGCAATTGGTGTCTGAGCCCGAATCGTCCAGCGATCATCGCCTGGTCTGGGTGGACGTGGCGGTTCGTGCGGGTGGGTGAGCGCGGGGATGGCAGCCGGCCTGAACCGCCCATTCATGCGAGGCCCGGGAATGGGGTTCTCACCCCTCCGGCCGCCCTGAAAAGCCACAGGCGGCCGCTCCTACTAGCCGATACAGGGGCGGGACTTGCCATCGGGCCCCCGTAGCGACTGTTCCTTGAACGGCGCCGAATGGGATGCTACAATTCAGTGCGTCCCGAAGGGGGCTCGCTGATCGGGTTTACCGGACGATTCGACTATAACACCGGCGGGAGACGCCCAGGAGCAGGGAACCACCGGTAACCGGCGGCGTGAGAACGGGAAGGGTGATGGTGGAGGTACGCTTCTGCAGGTCGGTCCGAACAGGTGAAGGTCGGTCGTCGATGTCAGGAGAGGGCAATGTTTGAACGGTTCACTGATCGCGCTCGGAAGGTGATGGCGCTGGCCAATCAAGAGGCCCAGCGGTTCAATCACGAGTACATCGGCACCGAGCACATCCTTCTCGGCCTGGTCAAGGAGGGCTCAGGCGTCGGTGCGAACGTGTTGAAGAACCTCGACGTTGACTTGAGGAAGGTGCGGCTGGAGGTGGAGAAGCTGGTCAAGAGCGGCCCGGACATGGTCACGATGGGCAAGCTCCCCCAGACGCCTCGGGCCAAGAAGGTGATTGAATACGCGATCGAGGAAGCGCGGAGCCTGAATCACAACTACGTGGGCACGGAACACCTGCTCCTGGGGCTGTTGCGGGAGCAGGACGGGGTGGCGGCTCAGGTCCTGATGAACCTCGGGCTCAAGCTCGAGGACGTCCGGGAAGAGGTACTCAATCTGCTGGGTGCCGGTCTGGAAGATGAGCCCTCGGGTCACCCCGGCGCGGAGTCCAAGAAAGGCAAGAGCAAGACACCGGCGCTGGACTCATTCGGTCGCGACCTGACGGAGTTAGCTCGCCAGGGCAAGCTTGACCCGGTTATCGGCCGCCGGCGGGAGATCCATCGGGTGATCCAGATTCTCTGCCGTCGTCAGAAGAACAACCCCGTTCTTCTGGGTGAGGCCGGCGTCGGGAAAACTGCCATCGTCGAGGGGCTGGCCCAGAAGATCATCAGCGGCGATATTCCCGAGCTGCTCGCCGATCGCCGCATCGTCGTGCTCGATCTGGCCATGATGGTAGCCGGCACCAAGTATCGGGGGCAGTTTGAGGAGCGGATCAAGGCGGTGATGAACGAGGTGATCCGGGCCAGGACGGTTATCCTGTTCATCGACGAGTTGCATACGCTCGTCGGGGCGGGCGGGGCGGAAGGTGCGATCGACGCGTCCAACGTGCTCAAGCCGGCCCTGAGCCGGGGCGAGATCCAGTGCATCGGGGCTACCACTCTGGACGAGTACCGCAAATACATCGAGAAGGACGGGGCCCTGGAGCGCCGGTTCCAGCAGATCATCGTCGAGGCGCCCACCCGGGACGAGACGATTCAGATTCTGCAGGGCCTGCGCGATCGGTACGAGGCCCATCACCGCGTGCGGATCACCGACGAGGCGCTGCGCCAGTCGGTCGAGCTGTCCGACCGTTACATCACGGGTCGCGTTCAGCCGGACAAGGCGATTGACGTGATAGATGAGGCCGGTGCGTGCATCCGGCTCAAGACGATGACCAAGCCCCCGAACCTGACCGAGATCGAGCGGAAGATCGAACGTCTGCTCATGGAGAAGGACGAGGCGGTCAAGAATGCGGACTACGAACGGGCGGCCGAGCTTCGCGACAAGGCCGAGGCCACCCGGGCCAAGAAGGAAGACATGCAGCGCGAGTGGCGAAACCGGGCCAAGGAGGTCGACGGCGTGGTGGACGGGGAGACCGTTTCCGAGGTCGTCTCCGGCATGACCGGCGTTCCGCTGACCCGGCTCGAGAAGGACGAGGTCGAAAGGCTTCTGCGCCTGGAAGCGGAGCTGCACAAGCGCGTGATCAGCCAGGACGAAGCCATCGAGGCGGTGGCCCGGGCGGTTCGGCGGTCACGAAGCGGGCTCAAGGATCCGAACCGGCCCATGGGCAGCTTCATATTCATCGGGCCGTCCGGCGTCGGCAAGACCTACCTGGCCAAGTGCCTGGCCGAGTTCATGTTCGGCAACGAGGACGCCCTGGTAATCCTGGACATGTCCGAGTTCATGGAGAAGCACAACGTCAGCAAGCTGATCGGTGCGCCTCCGGGATACGTCGGCTACGAGGAGGGCGGGCAGCTCACCGAGCGCATCCGGCGGCGGCCTTACTCGGTGGTCCTGCTCGACGAGATCGAGAAGGCCCATCCCGACGTGTTCAACATGCTCCTCCAGATCATGGAGGAGGGCCGCTTGACCGATTCTTTCGGGCGGCACGTGGACTTCAAGAACACGATTCTCATCATGACCAGCAACATCGGGGCCGACCGGATCACCAGCCAGGGCGACTTCGGCTTCGGCCGGCGCGATGAGCACGTGACGTATGAGAAGATGAAGAACATGCTTCAGAGCGAGGTCGAACGGTACTTCCGCCCCGAGTTCATCAACCGCGTCGACGAACTGGTGGTATTCCACAGGCTCACGCACGACGACCTGACCAAGATCATCGAGCTGGAGGTGGCCAAGGTCGCCCGGCGCCTCGCGGAACGGGACCTGAAGCTCGAGCTGGACGAGTCCGCCAAGGAATTCCTGATCGAGCACGGCACGGACGACAAGTTCGGAGCCCGTCCGCTCCGGCGGGCGATCGAGAACAGGCTCGAGGACCCGCTCAGCGAAGCGATTCTCCGCGGCGAGTACAAGGGCAAGAACCGCATCGTTGTTGCCGCCAAGCCGGAGGGTGAAGGGGAAGACGAGGAAGAGCGGCTGGTGTTCGAGGCGTTCACTGACGAGCCGGCCCAGGCGGAAGAGACGCCGGTCGGTGCGGGCAACGTGGGCGAGGAAACCTGAGCTCACCGGCCGCGGCCACCTTGATCCTCTGGCATCCAGAGCCCCGGACTCACCTCCCGCACCTGTGAGCACCCCACACGGGCCGCGGGCTTCTGCTCACCCGGCCTTACCTGCCTGTCCGTCGGAGCCGCCCACACCCCCGAAGAGCCGCGCCATTCTCCCGACGCAGCCGCCCGAAACCCCAAGAACGCGAAACCCCAGGAAGCTGCCCTTGCCAGCGGAACAGCGTGCAGGCTTCAAGCCGCGGCTTGTTGAGGCGCAAGGCCCTCTCGTACGTTTGCGGATATAATGAAATGGTACGGATGGCCGTTTCCGCCCCGCGGGGTAGTCTGATGCCTCTCTCCTCTGCAAGTTCGGCACTTGAGGTACGCCATCTCCAGGCGTGGGGTGCCGCGCTGGCGCTGTGCGTGACGCTGGCGGCGGCACCCGCCCCGGCGTTCGGCCAGCGAATCACCGGTGACGAGGTACGCGTATCAATGGACGCCGCCAGGCGCTGGTTGCAGAACACGCAACGGCCGGACGGGAGCTGGGACAACTATACCGGCAATTCATTTACGGGCGCCACGACCGCCCTGGCGACACTGGCTCTCCTCAATGCGGGCGTCCCGCCGGACCGCGACTGGATCCAGCGGGCGATCGAAACCGTCCGCAGCATCCCCCTCCAGGAGACCTACACGGTCTCGTTGAAGATCCAGGCACTGGCCGCGGCCAGCCCGGATCGCTACCGCGATGAAGTCCAGGCCGCCGCGGACTGGCTGACCCGTACTCAGTTGGCCAGCGGCGCGTGGACCTACGGCCCCGCCAGAAGAGGGGACGGGGACTTCTCCAATTCCCAGTTCGCCCTGCTCGGATTGCACGAAGCCGGCAAGGCCGGAGCCCAGGTGCCTCAGGACCTCTGGAAGAAGGCGGAACAGGTATGGGTTCGGGCTCAGCAGCCGGACGGCGGATGGGCTTACTCCCCGCACACGAGGTTGGAGATCAAGGTCAAACCCGGGCGTCGAGGCGGCAAGGTCCGCAGGCAGACACCCCGCAGCGCGAGCTACGGGAGTATGACCGCCGCCGGCGTGGCCAGCCTCTATATCACCGGCAACTCGCTGGTGATGCGGAAGGGTCCCCGGCTCACCGGCGACGGCGAGCCCGTCTGCTGCGGGCAGTACAGCGAGTACCGGCCCATCGCCCACGGGCTGGCCTGGCTGGGCGAGAACTTCAGTGCCCAACGCAATCCAGGAAAGGGAGGCTGGTACTTCTATTACATGTACGGCATGGAACGGGTGGGCATCCTGTCCGGCCTGCGATACCTCGGCCAGCACGACTGGTACCGCGAGGGGGCGGCTCGTCTCGTCGCCCTGCAACGGGCCGACGGGAGCTTCAAGGAGACGCACCCCGTCGTGGACACCGCCTTTGCCCTGCTGTTTCTGGCCAAGGGGCATCGACCCGTGCTGTTCGGCAAGCTCAAATGGTCCGACGACGATCGGTGGAATCTGGCCCGCAACGACGTCGCCCATCTGGTGGCGTTCATCGGCGACCGCCTCGGCGAGCCGGTGAGCTGGGAGGCGACCCCGCTCGACGCCCCCGTGGAGGAGTGGCTTACCGCGCCGATCCTCTATTTTAACGGGGCCCTGTTCCCGCCCTTCGATGAGCCGGCACGGGAGAAGCTGCGCGAATACGTCCATGAGGGTGGGACCATCCTGGCGGTGGGCACCTGCAAGCCCGGTCAATTCCGGCAGGGATTCGTCCAGTTCGCCAGGCGGGCATTCCCCGAGTTCCCGCTGGTTCGGTTGCCGCCCGATCATCCGGTCTTCCGTTCGGTATTCACCCTGGACGGTGCGGCGATTGAATTGCACGGCTTGAGTGCCGGTTGCCGGACGAGTGTCTTTTTCAGCCCACACGACATTGCGTGCCTCTGGGAGTTGGCGGACATCCCCGAGCGAAGTCGTGATGCTTTCGAGCTCGGCACCAACATCGCCGCGTACGCTACCGGCCTGGAACCGCTGCCCGACAAGCTCGACGTCGTGCGTGTGACCCGCCGGTCGGACCCGGAGCCCGAGGCCCGCACGCCCCCGCGCGGCGCCGTCTTTCTCGCCCAACTCATCCACAGCGGCGACTGGCGCCCGAACCCCAGGGCCATCCCGAACCTGGCCGATTACCTCCACACGCAGATGGGTGTGGACGTGGTCCCGGATTACGAGCCGCTCCGGGCGACGGACCCTGAACTCGCCCAGCACCCGATCGTGTACATGACGGGCCATTTCAGCTTCGAGCTTCCGCCCGCCGAGGTGTCGGCCCTGCGGAAACACCTCGAAGGCGGCGGGTTCCTTTTTGCGAATGCCTGCTGCGGGAGGCAGGCCTTCGACAAGTCATTTCGGGAGTTGGCCCGGGCACTTTTTCCCGAGCACCCGCTGGAGCGACTCCAGCCTGACCACCCGATCATCGCCGGGCAGCCCGGCGTCCCCCTGCCTGAGGTAACGTACCGGCCTTCAATGCAAGCGGAGGACCCTGACCTGAAGGAGGTCCGGCTCGAGGGTATTGTGCTCGACGACCGGACGGTCGTGGTCTACAGCCCGTTCAGTATCGACTGTGGTCTGGACGGCCACAGATGCTTCGCCTGCCGGGGGCTGGCCCCCGAAGACGCCCGGCGGGTCGCCGGCAACGTCATCCTCTATGCCCTGTCCTACTGACTGAATCAATTCGCAAGTCAGTTAGCCTGAATGGGCAAGTCGGATACTCGTCATGCTTAACGTGGAAGCGCGCGGGGGTATGACATAAGATACTCATCGCCATGATACGCCGCCCCACCCTTTTTGACCGCGTGGCATTTGTGGCCGCCCGGCATCACGCCCAGCGCGTGTACAAGCGGTTTCTGTCCGCCACCCGGAAAGCGGCAGCGGTCCAGGAAGCGGTTCTGCTGAGCAAGATCCGGCGCAATGCCCAGAGCGACTTCGGGCGGGATTATCATTTCGAGAGGATTCGCTCGGCCGGAGACTTCGCCCGGCAGGTGCCCATCCTTCGTTACGAGGACCATCAGCCCTACATCCAACGGGTGGCAAGCGGCGAGATCGGTGCGATGTTCGGCCGGGGCCAGCGCGTCCGCATGTTCGCGCTGACCAGCGGCACCACCGATGAGCCCAAGCATATTCCGGTGACGGACTATTTCCTCCGCGAGTACCGCCGCGGGTGGAACGCGTTCGGCATCAAAGCGCTGCTCGACCACCCGGAAGCATTTCTTCGGGGGATCGTCCAGGTCACGTCGCGGATGGACGAGTCGCGGAGCCCGGTCGGCATCCCGTGCGGGGCGATCACCGGGCTGATGGCCCGCACTCAGAAAAGGCTCGTTCGCAAGTACTACGTCACGCCCCAGTGCATTGCCGAAATCGACGATCCGGCGGCCAAGTACTACACGATCATGAGGCTCGCGCTGCCGGCGGACGTGGCCTTTGCCGTCACCGCGAACCCGGCCACACAACTGAAACTGGCCCGCACCGCCGACGCCCAGCGCGAACAACTCGTCCGCGACATCCACGACGGTACTTTGTGGCAGGACCTGCCCGTACCCGATCCCGTCCGCCGGGCACTTCGCCCCCGACTGCTGCCCGATCACGCTTGCGCCGGGCGGCTGGAAGCACTGGCGGCCAAGCATGGTAAGCTGTTGCCCAAGCACTACTGGAACCTGGCCTTCCTCGCCAACTGGACCGGCGGGACGATGGGGCTTTATCTGCAGGACTTCCCGCACTACTTCGGTGACTTGCCGGTACGTGACATCGGTTTGCTGGCCAGTGAGGGCCGGGTCTCCGTACCCATCGAAGACGGCACGCCGGCCGGCATCCTCGAAGTCAGCAGTCACTTCTTCGAGTTCGTACCGCCCGATCGCATCGAGGAGACCGCTCCACCCGCCTTCCGCTGCCATCAGGTCGAGGTGGGGCAGGAATACTCCGTCCTGTTGACGACCTCGTCGGGGCTATACCGGTATGACCTGGGCGATCTCGTACGCGTGGTCGGCTTTGTCGGTCAGGCTCCGGTCATCGAGTTCCTCAACAAGGGCGAGCACGTCTGCTCCCTGGCGGGCGAGAAGCTGACCGAACACCAGGTGATCCGGGCCATGGAGCAGGCGGGTCGGCGCGCGGGTACGAACTTGACCAACTTCGTCCTCTCCCCGCGGTGGGACAATCCACCCTACTATCTCCTGCACGTTGAGCCTGCCTCAGCCGGCGACCAGGCGTTTAGTGACGAGCTGGCGAGGGAATTGGAGCAACAGCTCTCGGCCATCAACATCGAGTACGCTTCAAGGCGGCGCAGCAGCCGCCTGGCTCCGGTCCGCCTCAACCTGCTGCCGCCCGGGTTCCTCACTCAACTCGACCACGAGCAGGCTGAAAGACGCCGCAAGGGCAACGAGCAATACAAGCACTGCTACCTCTACTGCCGGCCCGGCGAGGACACCGGGTTTCCGATCGGGATTGCGACTGAAGGTGAGGTGCCTGGCCGTGCCCTCCGCGGGACAAACGGGCAATGACGCTCGAATCCGATGGACCCGTCATTGCTGCCGCCACGTCTGCCTCAGCCCCTGCAGCGGCGGCCGCGAAGGACCGACGATGCGTGCAACCGGCTCGGGCATTCACGCTTCGTCCGGCTTCGTGATGCAGGCAGCGTCAACCATCGCGTAGTCGAGCATCTCCTCGGGCCTGAAGTACAGGGCGATCTCGGTCTCGGCGGTTTCAGGTGAATCGCTGCCGTGGACCAGGTTGTAGGTGGTACTGGCCCCGAAGTCGCCGCGGATCGTGCCCGGATCGGCCTCGAACCCGAATGTCCTGCCCATGAGCTTGCGGGCCACGTCGATCGTTCTGGGCCCGGCAATGATCATCACCACCACGGGGCCCGAAGTGATGTAGTCGATCAGGCCGGCGTAAAAGGGTTTGCCCTTGTGCGGCGCGTACTGCCGCTCGGCCAGGTCGCGGGTGAGCTGTATCATCTTCAGGGCCACCACGGCCAGGCCCTTGTCCTCGAATCGCTGGAGCACCCGGCCCATCAGGCGCCGCTGGATGCAATCGGGTTTCAGGATAATGAGGGTTCGTTCCACTGGGGTCTCCTTATGACTCGGGTGGCAGTGACAGCGGGCGTATCATTGCCGGCGTCAAGCCCGATGATTTTAACCGTGAGGCGAAGTCCCACGGCTGTCATCGCTGGGTTCTGGGTCTGCGATCGAGTCCGCAATCATTCACCCGCGCTCCGGGCCGCCGCGACGATTGCCCTGAGGTTATCCGCCCGCACGGCCTTGGGGTCGTAGGTGCAGCCGGGAGTGATCATGATCGGGCGATCTTTCGCCTGGCGAAGCGCGTCGCGTACCTCGCCGGCACAGTCCTCGGGTGTCCCTCTGGGCATCGTCTTGAGGTTGTCCACACCGCCGGCGATGGCCGGTTTGACCCGATCCCGGGCGTAGGCGATGCTCGGCCCGGCGGCGCGGTCGGCCCAGTTGATCACCGCCACCGGGAAGTCGGCGAACCGTTTGAAGTCCAGCGGCCGGCCGCACATGTGCAGAAAATTGAACGGGGCACCCTCGGCCGCTTCGAGGATCTCCAGGTCCGTCGCCCGGACCATTTCGTCGTAAGTCTCGGCGCCGTTGGCGTGGCGGTCCACCCAGTCGTCTCGCACGGAAAGGAACACGCCCAAGGCCCCTGCGGCGATGCATTCGCGGGCAAAGTCGGCGACCGTAGCCCCGATCGCAGCCAGGGCCGCCTTCACCGCTGATCGGTCCGCCTTGAGCAGCGCGGTAACCGCGTCGTCCCGCTCGTCCTCGCCCATCATCCTGGGTGGGCCGTGCTTGTCGCTGGGCACAGCAACCAGCTTGCGCAGCACGGCCCAGGCATTGAAGACCGTGGTGCACGTGAGAATGTCCTGCCCCAGTCGCTCCTTGAGCCGCCCAACCAGCTCCAGTTGGCCGGCAAAACCACCCGCGCTGCCCGGGAGGGGCTTGATCTTCTTGAGATCGTCCACCGACCGCACGACCCCCACGTCGCCGCGGGGGAACTGGTGATCGTTCATCACCTTGACAAAATCGAGGTCGTAAGTCTCCAGGTGCCTGAGGTGGGCGTCGAGGGCCGCCTGCCCGGTGGTCTGGTCCGGGTCGAAATGGTGCCAGAAGCTGACCGGCGGCCGATCGGGCCGCTCACCACGTATGACCGCTTCCACACGCTGTCGTTTGGTCATCATAACCAGGGGAATGTAGGCACGCGCAGGATGCCGGTCAAGCACGACTCGGAGCCGGCGGGATCAACCACTCCTGGTCAACTCCCCGTACGCCTCGGCCAGTCGCTGGGTGATCGGGCCGGGCTTCTCGTCGGCGATGGCGTGACGCTCAATACGCCCGACCGGCATGACCTCCATGATCGCGTTGGTCAGGAACACCTCGTCGGCGTGGAGCAGGTCGTCGATCGTGCAGGGCTTCTCGTCAACGGGGATCCGCTGTATTTCTGCGAGCTCAAGGACGGCGGCTCGCGTCACACCGGGAAGAACCGGTGTGTCCAGCGGCGGGGTGCGAAGGCGACCGTCCTTGACCACAAAGACGTTGCTGATACACCCTTCGGCCAGCAGGTTGTCGGGCGTGAACCACAGCGTCTCGCCGCAGCCTTTTTCCTGGCCGTCCCGCAGGACGAGCAACCGGGAGAGATAGCTGGTGGTCTTGTGGCCGGCCAGGGGATCCTGGCGGGATTGGCGCCAGCTACTGCAGATGCATGCGGTCATACCCCGTTCGTACAGTTCCGGGGGATAACCGGCCGTCTCCTCGGCTGCCGCGAGCAGCGTGGCCCGGCGGTCTTCGTCCTGAGAGCCCGGCGGGGTGACCGTGAAGCGGACCCGGGCATCTCGCAATCGGTTCGCATCCAACACCGCCTGCACCGCATCGGCAATGCGTTCGATCGCCTCGCCGACGTGCATGTTGAGCTCCCGGGCGGAGTTACGCAGCCGGTCGATGTGCTGCTCCAAGCGAAAGGGTCGCCCGTCGTACGTGCGCAGCGTCTCGAACAGCCCCACGCCATGCAGGAAGGAAGGATTTGACACCGCGACCGTGGCCCGGGGCATGTCGATCAGCTTGCCGTTGAGGTAGACTTCCCGGCTCATCCCAGTTCCTCTCTTGACCACCTCGTCGCCGAAGCCGGCCGTCACGGTGCCCGGCCGACGCGGAGGTCGGCCGCCACGGTGGCTTCAGCACCCACCGCCCGGCACAGCCCCAGAGCCTTGGCGTTGGTTTCCTCGTATTCGTCTTCCGGGATCGAGTCGGCAACGATGCCGCCACCGGCGTAAACGTGCACCTGGCCGCTGACGATGATCATCGTGCGGATCGCGATGTTGAGCATCATTGAGCCGTCCAACCCGAGGTAACCGATCGCCCCGGTGTAGACGCTCCGCTCGGTGGGCTCCAGTTCGTCGATGATCTCCATGGCCCGGACCTTCGGGGCACCGGTGATCGATCCGCCCGGGAAACACGCCCGCAGCAGGTCGATCGCGTCGCACTCTGGTCTGAGCCTGCCGACGACGGTCGCCACCAGATGATGCACGGTAGGATGTGTCTGAAGTTCATACGGCCAGGCCGGCGAAGCCCCAGGGGTCACCACCCGAACGCTGCCGAACTCGCAGACCCGGCCCAGGTCGTTACGTTCCAGATCGACGATCATGGCCAGTTCCGCCCGGTCCTTCTCACTGCTGGCCAGGGCCGCCTGATAGGCGGCATCAATCACGGGGTCGCTCGAACGGGGGCGGGTGCCCTTAATGGGGCGGGTGACCACCTGGCGGCCTTGGAGCTGCAGGAACAGTTCCGGTGAGGAACTGAGAATGGCCACCTGCGAAGCGCCGGTCGTTCCTGAGCCGCAGGCTTCAGCCGGCTCGCCGTGACCTTCGTTGGCCGGCTCCCGCCAGGACAGAAAGGCGGCATAGGCGCCGGAGTTGGTGTGCCGCAGTCGCAGATACGTCATCAGCGCGGGCTCCTGGGCCGGGAACGTCCGACGCCGGGCCAGGTTCACCTGGAAAATGTCGCCGGCAGCGATGTAGTCCTTCGCCTGGTGGACCATCCACAGGTACTTCTCCCGGGTCATGTTATCGGTCGCCGGAGGCGGCGGCGGGGCCGGGGGGGTGGACGGCGGCGTTGACTCCGCCCGGGTGAGCAGGGCGGTCCAGTCGGCCAGCCGATCCGCGACCGACGGTGCGGGTTTCGATCGCATGCCGCCCGCTTCGAGATCAACGGCGACGAGTGTCCACCGGTTGGTGGCGGCATCGTGGATGGCTGCGGTGTCGTACAGCGCGAACCGGGCGATGGGCAGGCCCACGTCCGCAGCCGTCGTGGCGGGCAGTCGCTCGATGTATCGGCCGGCTTCGTAGGCGAGATACCCGATCCAGCCCCCGGCGAAACCCGCCGCAGGGGCAGGGCCGGTGCCGGTTCCGGGCACGGCAGCGCGCCGCCCGGCGGCCATCCGCGTGTCCGCGAGCCGCCGCCGCAGCCCCTCGAACGGGTCGGGATCCCCCATTCGCCAGGTCGCCGTCTCCACCGGATCGCAGGTCACAATCGTATAACGCCCACGCGAAGGCCCGGCATCGGCGCTGTCCAGTACGGCCGGATTGTCTCGGCGGGCGACGGCGGCAATCACCGCGTCTACCGATGGCGCGGCCTCGACCGCCTGTGATTTTACGATCGTGACACCGCTCACGAGTGATGCATCCTTCGGGTTTGTCGGGTTTGTCGGGCTTGCCGATGCAGCGCCGGCCGGCCGCGGCCTGCCTGCGCCCAGTATACACGTGCTCTCGCCCGTTGCACGCCGCCGGTAGTGTAACCCTTAATTGGGGTATCTGAACTGGGGCTCACGCTTTCCTGCT
>CAZOIA010000047.1:0-4710 GCA_964579675.1 uncultured Planctomycetales bacterium
AAAAGCGAGGTGCCGTCCCCTTCTCCGCCCGAAGGTCCCCGCCGGAACTGTCACGGACCCTCAGGCTTCGGGCCGACACCGGCATCCTCGATATCGAGCGGTCTCTTGGCTTCCGGTCGCCGGTCACCCGGTCTTCTGGAACAGCGCGCCCGCGGGTTGCGCATCGCGATCGACGACGACCGTATTGGTGCCGAACTCACTTCCCGACCGGCCGGGCCCCCTTTTGGCGATCGGTCGGCCGTGTTCGTCAAGTTCCTCGTCCGCCCGGGCGGTCATCCCCTTGGCCAGGACCATCAGATCCCGGTTCAACTGCTCGCGATTGACCCGTTTGATCGTCGCACAGGCCTCCACCACCTCCGAGATGTACCGCTCGAAGATGTTTCGCCGCTGGCCCTCGTACTTCTGCCGACGACGACGGTTCAGATACGCGGCCAGCTTCCGCCCGCATTCCTGCACCGCGAGCCGGACCTCCTGCCGGATCTCGTCGTAGTCGGCAATCGCCTCCTTGGACTCCGAGGTGAAAGGCACCCAGACGCTGGCCATGTGCACCATTATCACCACGGGTCCCTGCGGCAACGCGCCGCTGCTCTGCGACAGGCGATACCGCCGCCAGTCGATATCCACGATCGATTTGAAAATGCAGCAGGCAGACTGCTGATACAAGAGGGGTACGCGGTTGGCGAATCGAATCACGCGAGCCAGGGACGGGCTGCGGGAACCGTTTCCGTTGTCGCCCTTTTTGCCCCGGGCCTTCTTGGCATACTGGACCTCGCCGTTGTCGGTCCTCGGGTCCGGGCCCAGGTCGCCTCCGTAGGCCAATCCCACCTCGATCTGGAACGGGTTCCCGCGATAGACCGCCGGCGGCCTGGTCGCCGCAGTGAAGAACTCCGCCCCCACCCCCTTGAGCAGGCCGGTCAGAATCTGCTCCGCCCCGATCGGCGAGAGGCAGTTCGTCGGGGGCGACCTCAGCCTGGTCTGCTGAATTGCACTGTAAAGCTTCTCCGCCTCCTGGCGGGCGATGCGCTTGGGATGGGCCCGGGCATTGAGCCTGGCCCGGGCGCAGATCTCGTCGGCGACCCGGTTGCTGACCCGGCAGAACTCAGCGTGAAGAAACCCGCTCAACCAGTGTGACTTGGTCTCCTGGAGCATCTTGATCAGCGCACCCAGCTCGACGCCGTAAGGGTGCGGCTTGATCGCCTCGGTTTGGACGGGCATCACGTCCGTACCCCGCGGGTACTCGATCGGCTCGCCGGCGGGCGGGAAGTACACCAGCCGCACGTGCGGGTTGGCAATCGCCGTCTGGTCGATGTACTCGTCCACCGACTGACGCCCCTTGTTGTATGAGCCGACCAGCTCGATCTCCACCTGGGTGCCGCTGGGCCAGTCCACCTCCATGCTCTGGTCTTTCACCGGCATCGGGGCGTTCTTCCTGGTGTCGATCTGAATCTCGTAGTAGTGGGCCTCTTTCCTGGGTGACGTTCGCGAGGTGACCTTGATACTCTTGCCCGTGGTCAGCAGGCCGTAGAGCCCGGCGGCCGATATCCCGATCCCCTGCTGCCCGCGCGACATCTTGAGGCGGTGGAACTTCGAGCCGTACAAGAGCTTCCCGAAGATGTTCGGTATCTGCTGCTTGACGATCCCCGGCCCGTTGTCTCTTACCTTGACGCGGAATCGGTCCTCTGCGAGCTGGGTGAGCCGGACCTCGATCTCGGGCAAATGACCCGCCTCCTCGCAGGCGTCGAGGGCGTTGTCGACCGCCTCCTTGACGCTCATCAACAGGGCCTTGCGCTTGTTGTCGAAGCCGAGCAGGTGCCGATTCTTGGCGAAGAACTCCGAGACGGAAATATCGCGCTGCTGTTTGGCCATGGTCTCGGCGGTGACCCGCCGGCGGCTCTTGCTGAGACGGGGCTTCGGGCTGGAACGTGACGCTGTCTGGGCCCGGGCCCGAGGCCGGGGTAATGGTTTCGATCGGTCCGCCTTTCGTAGACCAGGCGCCCCTCGCCCGGACCCTGTCCCGCCTCGGCGGGATGGGGGCGCGAACGACAACGACAATTGCCCATCACCCGATGATTTCGCTTGCTTCATGACGGAACTCGCCATCCCTGGCTTGGAGGAAAGACTGTCCTGAACACCTGTGATCAGCTATCATACGCCGCCCACCCGCCGATGCCAATGGCATCCGGCCAGCGCCCGTTGATGGGAGGGCCGATCCGCGGGTAGGCACGCGTGGTTTTCATCGGCTATTCGCGAGCCGCGGCCGCACCCCTATCGGTCGCCCCCCCTATTGCGGAGGACCGTCAGATGACCCGATTCACTTGCGCTTCCTGGCTGACGCTTTGCATGCTGTTGTCGCCCGCCCCCCGGCACTCTCCCGCCCTGGCCGGCGAGCCCATCGACGCTCCCATCAAGGACGCCGAAGCCATCCCAACGATTGCCTGGACCGACGCCGCCGATTTCATAGGCCAGGAAGTCTTCCTGGTCGGCAAGGTCGTTCGCACGGGCAAGAGCAAATCGGGCAACGCGTTCCTCAACTTCAGCCGGGATTACCGGGGCAAGATGACCATCTTCATCCGAAACTCGAACTACGACAACTTCCCCGAACCGCCGGAGGAGTTCTACAAGGACAAGATGATCCGGGTTCGCGGGTTCCTGTATGAGTTCAAGAAGGCCCCGAACCTCGCCGTCACCGGGCCCGATGCCATCACCATTCTGCCCGATGACGCGTCTCTGCCGGCCAGGCGGGCCCGACCGACTGTGCCGCCCGTCACCATCGGCGATAGGATCACCATCGCCACCTACAACGTTCTCAACCTCTTCGATGACCTGGACGACCCCTACCACGCCGATAGTGCAAAGGACGCCAAGCCTCGCGAACGACTCGAAGCCTTGGCCCGGAGTATCCGTGCCCTTGACGCCGACGTCCTGGCGTTGACCGAGGTGGAAAACCGCGGCTACCTGGAGCGGTTCGTCCGGGTCTTTCTCCCCGACATGGGGTACCAGCACGTCGTACTCTATGAAGGGAACGACGTCCGAGGGATCGACGTGGCGGTGGTCTCCCGGCTACCGGTCGGGCCGGTTACGTCCTATCGCCATGTGCGATTCTCCGACGCCGACGGCAACCCGATCCGCTACCAGCGCGACCTGCTTCAGGTGCGGATCGAACCGGGCGACGGCAAAGAAGCCTTCGAGGTGTTCGTGGTGCATTTCAAGAGCAAAGGGGGAGCTGACAACGGCGGGATCGAGATCCGGTTGCCGGAGGCCAGGATGACCCGCGCTATCTTCGATCGAATCCTGAAGCAGAACCCCGACGCCGCTTTCGTGCTCTGCGGCGATTTGAACGACTATATCGACAGCGAGCCGCTGACAACGATTCTCGGTAGCGGGGCGACGGCCCTGACCGCCTTTGTTGACGACCTGCCCCCCGACGGAAGGGTCACCTTTAACCGGCAGCCGCACCTCTCCATGATCGACTTCATCCTCGCGTCGCCAGCCATGACAAAACGCTACGTTCGCAAGTCATACCACATCATCCCCGGGAGTCCGGAAACCACCGGCTCCGATCACAACCCTGTTGCCGCCGAATTCACACTAAGATAGGAGAGGTCTTACGTATTTCTGGCCCACGGAATTTCCCGGAGGCGCGATATCGAAATGGCCTCGTTGCTTTCCGTGCAGAGACCGTATGTCCTCTTCTCGATCCGCTCGAGTGCCTGCTCGACCTCATGAAGCAACGACCTTTTGTGAGCGATCGAGCTTAACCTGAGCACCCGCTCCCAGGGGCCACCGCGCACGGCTGCGCCGTCACCAGCCTTGGGAGAAGACCCGCCCGTCCCGCCCAAGCCAGCCATGTAAGATGCTTCGTTCTGAAGCTGGCCGATATCACGCACCAGCTTGCGTCGCCTGGTGATTAGGCTCTGGCGAAACTCCTCCACCTCCTCCGGCGTCAGGTGGGACACCGGTAGATCGAGCCGGTGGGAGCGTCCAGTCACCAGCCGATTCGGGCCGCGGGCCCGGGCTGACGAGAAAACCACTTTGCTGAAATGATTCATTCTTCATACTCCTCATCGAGCAGGGCGAAGCATTGCAGATCTGATCAGGCGAACCCGGCGCGCCCCAGGCCGGCCCAACAGATGTGATATTGCCCACCGGCATCACACCGCCGAGGCATACCGCCCTTGAGCCACTTGCTCCATCGACATGACTCCGCGACCAGGCCGCCAGCATGATAGCGGTTGCTGAACAGTTGACTCCTCGCACGATGAGGCAGCGCCACCTATTAGGCTGACGGCCTGTCCGCGTGACCACCCAACCCATCGCACCTGGCGTGCCAACGGGCCCCCGGGGGCCGGGAAGAACCCAACCTCATTCAACCGATGAGATTATGGACTGCACGCCAACTGCGGTAGTCCTTGCCGATCTGGTCACTATTGGGCCAGAGTGGTCGCGCATTGGCCACTCTGGCTATTATGTTACGGGTTGCCGACGGACGTGCTGACCTGAATGCCAAGTTGTGCCATCTTCTTTCGAAGGGTGGTGCGGGTGATGCCGAGAAGCCGGGCCGCCGGCGCCAATTGCCCCCCGGTTCGCTCCAGACAGGCCCGGATGACCTGGCGTTCAGCGGCTTCGAGCACCTGCTTGTAGATCTGGCCGTGGAACTGCCTGTGGGTGAGCAACTGACGGCAAAGCTCCCGCAAGTCCTCCGTCTTGGAA